>NZ_QHJQ01000001.1:0-300000 GCF_003185655.1 Coraliomargarita sinensis
CATGAAAGTGATTCGCCATCACGCAGTAGGTCAACACCTCGACCCCGCAGAAATCCGCCACCTGCCAGATCATCTTCCGCAGGATCTCCCTCTCCCGATCACCAAACAAACGCTCTCCATTCACCGTTCTGGTCATACAGTGATAGGTCGCATCGCTACCACTTACTTTTAGACGCCGGGTTCGCATATTAAAAATATCAATAGAATACAGACAATCTGACGTCAAATAATATTAGCCTGTCCCTTATATTTTAGAATGAGAGAATGTGGGCGTTAACATGGAAGCAGAAGCCCACCACTCCCATTAAAATAGGTCAGGCTCGCAGTTTACTTTGTTGACACTTGAGCCAGCGAAAATGCTATGAAGGACCTTTTACCCATGGAGCAATCCCGTATCGTCATCACAGGCATCGGCCTGACATCGCCCAACGGCAACACTATTGAGGAGTATCGCAAGAACCTGCTCGACGGTGTCGCCGGTGTGCAACTGATGGATGTGCGCTACATGGGCCAGCAACCGGCCGGGGTCTGCGACTTCGACACCAAGAAATACCAGAACCGCAAGGAATTGAGGGTCGGCACCCGGGCGGGCAGCATCGCTATCTACAGTGCCCACGAGGCCATGAACAGCTCGGGCATCGACTTTGAGGGGATGGACAAGAGCCGGATCGGGGTGTACGTCGGCACGACCGAGCACGGCAACGTGGAGACGGAAAACGAAGTCTACAACATTTCCAAGTTCGACTACGATACCCGCTACTGGACGCACCACCACAACCCCCGGACGGTGGCGAACAACCCGGCTGGCGAAATCACCATCAACATGGGGATCACCGGCCCGCACTACACCATCGGGGCCGCCTGTGCCGCCGGCAATGCCGGCCTCATCCAAGCCGTGCAGATGCTCCGCCTCGGCGAGGTGGACGTCGCCCTGGCGGGCGGTGTCTCGGAAAGTATCCAGACTTTCGGCATCTTCGCCGGCTTCAAGAGCCAGGGCGCCCTCGGCTCGCACGAGGATGTGAGCAAGGCCAGCCGCCCCTTCGACAAGAGCCGCAACGGCATCGTCGTCTCCGAAGGCGGCGCCATCTACACGCTGGAACGCTTGGAAGATGCTCAAGCTCGAGGCGCCAATATTCTGGCCGAAATTATCGGCTACCGGATCAATTCAGATGCCTCCGACTATGTGCTACCCAACCCGGAGCGCCAGTCCGAGTGTATGCGGGCTGCCCTCGCCAACGCGGGAATCGAGCCGGAGGACGTGGACATCGTGAACACCCACGCCACTTCGACCCCGCAGGGCGATATTCAGGAGTGCAAAGCGATAAAGGAAGTCTTCGGGGAATGCCCGAATACCTACGTCAATAACACCAAAAGCTTCATCGGACACGCCATGGGCGCAGCCGGAGCCCTCGAGTTGGCCGGCAATCTCCCCTCTTTTCAGGACAATATCGTCCACCCAACCATCAATATCGACGACCTGGACCCGGAATGTGCCCTCCCCAACCTGATCATAAACGAGCCCCGCAAGGTTGACGCGGTCAAAGTTATCCTCAACAACTCCTTCGGCATGCTCGGAATCAACTCCGCACTCATCGTGCGCAAGTTCGAAAAATAGTTCAATTACTCACCACTCATTAGACATTCAAAATTTAAAATGACAGAAGATCAGGTAAAACAAATCGTTATCGACATTATCAACGAGATCGCTCCGGACGAAGACACCACCGGTTTGAAAAGCGACGTCGCCCTGCGCGAACAAATGGACCTCGATTCCATGGACTTCCTCGACATCGTGATGGAGCTTCGCAAGCAGCACGGGATTGAAGTCCCGGAGGCGGATTACCCGGAACTTGCATCGCTCGACAGCTGCGCCAACTATTTGACGCCGAAGTTCAACGAGAAGTAGTCCTGCAGAAACAACTTTTTCAGGAGACGCGCAGAGCATTGGCCTGCGCGTTTTTCTTTGTACGCGACCGCTTGACAGGAAAAAATAGTAGCATTTTAATACCAGTATGAAATCGCTACATATCCGGAATCTGGATGACGAGGTGCTTAGTGGACTGAAAAGAAGAGCCTCCAGACATCGTCGTTCACTCCAGAAAGAGATTGAAGTCCTGCTCAAAGATGCGGCTCGAATGTCTCCCCCAGAAGAAGATCCAGCAGAGATAGCAGAACTAAAGCTCAATACGGTTGCGGACGGTCGTGCCGACATAACTTGGAACCGGGACATGATCTATGGTGACGACGGACGCTGAACCCTGCTTCGTAGATACAAATATTTTACTCTCCGCGACTCTAATCGGTCGGCCCGAGCATTCACGTTCGCATCAACTGCTCGGAATGGGCCTGACAGGAGAACTACGGCTTTTTGTATGCGGGCAAATATTTCGTGAATATTTGGTCGTTGCCACGCGCCCGCTTGAGAACAACGGCTTAGGCCTCACCCCGAAAAAGGCGACCGAGAACATCCGATCCTTCCGGAAATGTCTACAACTTCTCGATGAAACAGATGCGACCGCTCGCCGCTTGGAATGGCTGACCACCAAACAAAGACTCAAAGGTAAGCGCATTCATGATGCCAATATTATCAGTATCATGATTGAGAATGGTTTGCGCATAATCTATACCTTGAACCCAACTGACTTTAAAATTTTTGCAGGAATGCAAACGAAACAGCCTTAGAGATCATGCCCACTTCCTTAAACGGCCAGCACTTTGAAACCGTCATCATCGGCGCCGGCATGGCGGGCATGGCTGCCGGCATCCGCCTGGCGCTGGCGGGCAAGAATGTCATTATCTTGGAGCGCCACAATGCCTCCGGCGGGCTGAACTCTTTCTATAGCCAGGATGGCCGCAAGTTCGATGTCGGGCTGCATGCCATGACCAACTACGTGCCCAAGGGGACCAAGGGTACCCCACTGGCCAAGCTGCTGCGCCAGCTCCGCATCCCCTACGACGCACTCGATCTCTGTCCGCAGTACGGCTCCAAGGTCGCCTTTCCCGGCTGTGAGTTGAAGTTCAATAACGACTTCGCGCTTCTGGAATCGGAAGTGGCCCGCGCCTTCCCCAAGCAGATCGACGGCTTCCGCGCCCTCGCCGACGAGGTTCGCACGCTCGACGCTTTCAATCTGGGAGCCATTCCCACCTCGGCCCGCGAGGCGGTGCAGCGACACATCAGCGACCCGCTGCTCGAAGACATGCTCTTCTGCCCGGTCATGTACTACGGCAGCGCCGAAGAGCACGACATGGACTACGGGCAGTTCGCCATCATGTTCCGCTCGCTCTTCTTCGAGGGCTTTGCCCGCCCCTTTGACGGCGTGCGCGTCATCATCCGCCTCCTCCAAAACAAATACCGCGAGCTCGGCGGGGTGCGGAAGATGAAGTGCGGCATTCAGAAAATCCATACCGAGGGCAACCGAGCCAGCGCCATCACTCTGGACAACGGCGAAACCATCACGGCGGACAAAATCATTTCCAGCGCCGGAGCGGTCGAAACTGCGCGGCTCTGCGCGGATCAGGCCGAAGAGGCCGAAGCCGACAACATTGGCCAGCTCAGCTTCACCGAAACCATCACCGTGCTCGACCGCCAGCCAGTGGACTTCGGGTGGGACGATACCATTATTTTCTTCAACACCCGCGACCGCTTTTACTACGGCCGCTGCGAAAACGATCTGGTCGACCCGACCAGCGGGGTGATCTGCTTCCCCAACAACTACGATTACGGCGACCGCCAACTGGACGAGGGCTTTCTTCGCATCACTGCCACGGCCAACCACGACAAGTGGTGTGCGCTCGATGAGGAAGAGTACCTTGCGCAGAAGGCACACTGGTATGGCGAGCTGCAGAAGGTCGCGCTCGGCATTCTGCCCGAGCCCAAGCTCGACCTCGACGAACACCGCATCGCCAAGGATATGTTCACTCCGCGCACCGTGCGCAAATACACCGGTCATCTCAACGGTGCCATCTACGGCGCGCCCAACAAGATCAAGGACGGCCGGACCCACTTGGAGAATCTTTACCTCGCGGGCACGGACCAGGGCTTTCTCGGCATCGTCGGCGCCATGCTGAGCGGCATCTCCATGGCCAACCTGCACGTCTTGCAGGGCAACTGAGCCGGAGGAAGCCGAAGCCAAGTGGCAGGCCTTTTAAGCTGCCTGGCTAGAGGCCGCCTCTGAAAAGGCGGATTAAAAATCCAACCAGGTAGAGTTTTAACGCTTCTTCCCGGGGCGATTGTGCGCCGCTTTTGACTGGGCAATCTTCTTCCGGCGTTCGGGATGCTTGCGGTCCTGTTTGGCGGCGTCTTCGCCCATCTTGCGGACGCGGTTTTTCTTTTGGATCTTGTCACTCTGGCGCGGGGCGAACTCGCCCTCGCCTCCTTCGTAGCGCTTGTCTTTACCCACAAGGTCGAAACGTACCGGGCAACCGCTGAGGCGGAACTCATGGATAATGGCTTTCTCCAGATAGCGGCGATAACCGGGGTCGAGGCGTTCCACTCGGTTGCAATAAAACCGAATTTTCAAGGGACGCGATCCCACTTGCACGGCGTAAAAGACTTTAAAGCGTTTGGTGCCCACGAGCTTGGGTGAGCGCGCCTCAAAAAGACTTTGAATGAGATTATTCAGGCGCCCGGTCGGCAGCTTGAGGTCGAGAGTGGCCTGAACCGACGCTGCGGTCTCCAAAAGTGATTCGATTTTGAAGCCCGTCATCGCCGAGACAAAGAGTACCGGTGGATCGGGCAAAAAAAACATCTCCTTACGCAACGAATCCTCGTAGGACTTGAGGAAGTGCTTGAGGTTTTTATAGCCCTCGATCGGCTCCTCTTCCCAGCGCTGAATAATAAGATCCCACTTATTGACTACGATCACGAGCGCGCGACCGGTATCGAGCACCTCGCCGGCAAGTGCTTGATCCTGTTTGGTCACCCCTTCGACCGCATCGATCACCAAAAAGACCACGTCCGAGCGCTCCAACGCGTGCTGGGTACGGACCCCGGAAAAGTATTCCACCGGGCTGTCGACCTTTCGCTTCATACGCAGGCCCGCAGTGTCCGCCAGGCGGAACTTCAATGTCTCGCCATCCGGATGTTTGTAGTCGAGGTCCAGTTCGATGGAATCACGAGTGGTGCCGGGTACATCGCTGACGATGAGACGGTTGGAGTCGAGCAGACGGTTCCCAATCGACGACTTGCCCACGTTGGGCCGACCGAGCAAAGAGATCCGGATACGCTTGTCCTTGTCGCCCGAAGAACCTTCCGGCTTGGGCCCGAGCATTTCGTCAATGGCTTCGTTCAGAACAGTGATCCCCCGCCCGTGCTCCGCCGAGACCGTGTAGGCATCGCCCAGCCCGAGCCGGCTGAACTCATCGGCATCCGCTTCCTCTTCCTGGTTGTCGACTTTATTGGCCACGAGCAACACCTGTTTCCCATAGCGACGGAGCTTTTCCGCCACCATTTCATCGAGTGCCGTGATCCCGCTGCGTACGTCGACGACAAACAGAATCACAGAAGCTGCCCGGATCGCGAAGTCGACCTGGTCTTCGGCCGCAGTGGCGATCTTTTTTGGTGTCATCTCCAACTCCATCCCGATCCCGCCGGTGTCCAGCAAAACATAGTCGTCGCGAACTTCGGCGGAAATGAGATCGCGCGTCACCCCCGGCATGTCGTGGACGATGGACAAGCGACGCCCGCAAAGCCGGTTGAAGAGACGGCTTTTCCCGACGTTTGGACGGCCCACAAGGGCAACTGTTCTGGATGGATCGATCATGGATGAACTTCGAACATTGAACATTGAGCGTCCAACGTCGAATAAAATGAAAAACGGCTCTCTCGGGAACTGATTCGATGTTCCTTGGCTCAGCCTAATGAGCCAACGTACCTTTCGATACGGTCGGTCGCTTCGAGGATGCGCTCGTAACTGGTCGAAAAACTGGCCCGGGCAAACCCCGCTCCGGATTCACCGAAGGCGGTCCCCGGAACAATCGCGACTTCCTCCTTCTCGAGCAGTCCCTTGCAGAAATCGATCGAACTCATGCCGAACCCTTGGATGGACGGGAAGGCATAGAAGGAACCTTTCGGCAAATGACATTTGAGGCCGATCTCGTTGAAACGGCGAACAATGAGGTCGCGGCGGCGCTGGTAAGCATCCTTCATCTTACTGACAGCCGGCGCACCATTCTTTAATGCCTCGATAGCGGCCTCCTGCGAGAGAATCGGCGCGCAGAGCATACTGTACTGGTGCACCTTCATCATGGCCTCGATCAGAACCTGCGGCCCACAGGCGTAACCGATACGAAAACCGGTCATGGCAAATGCCTTGGAAAAGCCGTGAAGGAAAATTGTACGTTCCTTCATCCCGGGCAGTGAAGCGATACTGGTGTGCTCTCCCTCAAAAGTGAGCTCGGAGTAAATCTCGTCGCTGATGACCAGAAGATCCTTCTCCACCGCAAACTTGGCCAGCTTCTCGAGCTTGGCTTTTTCCGTCACCCCGCCGGTGGGGTTGGTGGGGAAATTGAGCAGGAGCACTTTCACGCCCGGCTCCCAGGCCTCGATCACCCGCTCCGGGTTGATCCCAAATTCGTCCTCCGCGCTTGTCGCCACAGCAATCGGCTCGGCATGCGCCAATTTGATACTCGGGCTGTAAGAAACATAACAGGGCTCGTGATAAATGACTTTGTCCCCGGGGTTGAGCACTGCCCGCAGGGCAATATCCAGAGCCTCCGAAACACCGACCGCGACAAGCACCTCCTTTTCCGGATGATAACCGATACCGAAATTGTTTTCCACATAGGTGCTGATCTCCCGGCGCAGCCGAATCAGGCCGAGGTTATCGGTGTAGCTCGTCTTGCCTTTTTCCAAAGCAAAGATCGCCGCCTCGCGGATATGCCAGGGCGTGACAAAATCCGGCTCGCCGATGCCTAGGGAAATCGCCTCCGGCATGGCCTGAACAATCGCAAAAAAATCGCGAATACCGGAACGGGGCAAACCGGATACATGGTCTGCCACAAACTGTTGACCTGCTTCTTTCATCACGGACTAACTGCAGGTTTATCGTTGCCTTCACTCGGCGCCAACAAGAGGTGGCCCTGTTCTTTATAGGCACGGAGCATAAAATGCGTCGCCGTGGAAAGCACACCCTCGACGCTTGCGAGGCGCTCGGAAACAAAGGTCGCCACTTCACGCAAATCATCTCCCACCGCGAAGACCAAAAGGTCGTAGCTGCCGGACATCAGGTAGCAGGACTCCACCGCATCGAAACGTGCGATACGTGTGGCCAGCCGATCGAAGCCGCCGTCGCGCTCCGGACTGATTTTTACCTCGATTACCGCGCGAACGATGTTCTCCTGGGCCCGCTCGGGATTAAGCACGGGGCGCCAGCCAAGAAGAATCCCTTCGGACTCCAGTCGCGCGATCTCCGCCTCGATCTCGGACTCAGACATGCCAAGCACCTGCGCCATTTGCGCAGTATCAAGACGTTCACCTTCGAGGAGTAATTGCAGAACGGAACTCATAAGTCGGAGGAGTTAAGGAGCAAAGTGCCGAAAATGCAAAAAGCAAAAACAGCATTTTTCAGGGCTGTTTCAGACGCGGGTTTCGGCTTTTTTCAACTCGGCTGCAACATCTCGAGCAAGAATTTGCAGCGACTCAATAAACTCACGCCCGCGTGCACGGACCTCACGCTCGAGTTTCTTTTTGCTGGCTTGTTCCAAAGCGACCGCAAGAGAGACCGAATCTTCCTGCCCAAAGTGGCCGACCACGCTCTTCAGGTTGTGCGCCATGAAATAAGATTGTTCGAAATCCTTGTCCTCAAGCGCACGTTGAAGTTTGGCGATATCCCCCGGAAGCGTCTCTATGTAAATCTTCGCAGCCACCAGCAGATCCTCCCGGTCTTCGTTACTCAATGTCGTCAGGTATTCGGCAAATCCTCCCTTTCGGGAAAGTGCCTCTCCTCCGGTCTTTTGCTCGTGCGATTCAGCCTGCAGGAGCACTTCTTTAAGACGTTCCACTCGGAAAGGCTTGGCAATGTAGTTATCCATGCCCGCCGCAAGGCAACGCTCTTCATCGCCCTTCATGGCGTGCGCCGTCATCGCCACAATGTAATGCGCGGCCTGTCTGTTCTCTTTTTCATATTTCCGGATCGCGGCCGTTGTCTCGTAGCCATCCATTCCCGGCATTTGAATATCCATCAGGATGCAATCGTAGCGCTTCTTTTTAAGGGCCTCGAGGGCATCCAGGCTATCACCGGCAATCGTCACAACATGGCCTAACTTCTTGAGCCGCTGCTTGGCGACGATCTGGTTCACCAAGTTGTCTTCGACCACCAGAATATCGAGACTTGAAGCTGTCCCATTAACCTCTTCGGGCTTATCCTTGCGTGTCTCTTTTTTCCCGCCCAGTTCAAAGGTTTCAAGAATCACCTCCAACAGCGTGTGACGTTTCACCGGCTTGGAGAGGGCCCGGGCAACTCCGATCTCGGCAGCACGCTCCGCCTCTCTTCGGTCCAGAGAGGAAGAGAGAAGAATTAGCCGGGCCGCCCTCAACTCGGAACGTGATTTAATCAAGCTGGCCACATCCAGTCCGGTCAGCGCCGGCATTTGCTGGTCAAGGATCACCAGCTCATAGGGATCATTTTCCTGACCGGCTTTTTCCATTTCGGCGATCGCACCGGAACCATCTTCCACCATCGTGCTTCGATAGCCCCAACCGGCGCACATCTGGCTGTAAATTTCACGGTTCGTCTCGTTATCATCCACAATCAGGACTCGCATCCCGGCAAGCTCAGGGTTGTAGGGGACCGCCTCCGCCCCGTGATAAGCAGAAAGCGCAAAGGGCACCTCAAATGTAAAAGCCGAGCCCTGGCCGACCTCGCTCGCCACGCTGATCTGCCCCTCCATCATTTCGACCAGTTGACGGCTGATCGATAGCCCCAGCCCGGTGCCACCATATTTACGGGTGGTGGACATATCCGCCTGAGTGAAACTTTCGAAGATGGCGTCTCTACGCCCCTCGGAAATACCGATTCCTGTATCAGTCACCGAGAAGCGAATCCTTGCCGAATCCTCAGCAACATGCCGTGTTTCAGCCCGAATCACAATCTCGCCCTTGTCGGTGAATTTCACGGCATTACTGACCAGATTATTCAGCACCTGCTTCAGGCGCGTCGGATCGCCCATCAGATACGTGGGGAGCTTTTCATCGTAGGCTGTGATCAATTCGATCCCCTTTTTACGGGTCTCCTGTACAAAGCTCTCCGCCACATTCTCCATAAGGGTTCGCGGCACGAAATTCAGTTTTTCAAGATTGAGCTGTCCGGCTTCGATTTTCGAGAAATCGAGCACATCATTGACCAGTGTCAGGAGAGTATTTCCACACTGCAGGACCGTATCAATGTAGCTCCGCTGCTCGCGGTCGAGGTCAGTTTCTTCGCACAGTTCGGAGGCACCGATAATCCCGTTGATCGGTGTGCGTATTTCATGGCTCATGGCCGCGAGGAATTCACCTTTTGCCCGACTGGCGGCGCGGGCCTGATCGATCGCCAATCGCAGGTCATCTTCCGTCCGCTTCAAATCGCTGATATCCCGTGCCACGCTCAGAGTGCCAATCATCTCGCCTTCATTGTTACGCACCGGAACCACCGACAACTGAAGCCATTGTTGCAACCCGTTCTTCAAAGTCACACTGGAGACTTCATTCACGACGGCACGTCCGGAATCCGCCAGCTCACGATCAACTTTAGCAAGCCATTGCGCACTTTCTTCAGAAACAAAGTCCCTTATCGTGTTATCCACATTAGGAACCTTGCTCCCGTCCGCAACCGCTCTGCTGAAAGCTTTATTGCTTAAGATAAAGTGGCCTGCCACATCGCGGAAATAGATGTACTCTAAAGTATTATCGAGAATCACCCGAAGCATCTTCAACTCGCTCCGACTACTGTAACGGACGTCGTTATTCACTTTCGGGTGCTCCAGGGTGTAGAGCCATACCTGCGATTCGCTTTCGGCCTCCCGTTGCAGCATCACATCAACGGATGCGATCCCGTAGCGGTTCTCCTGGGGGGAGATTCGCCCCGTCCAAGTCTGCCCCGGCTTCAAGTCTTTAACGATACCGCTGAAAAGCTGTTCCCCGTGGATATGGAAGAGCCGGTCCACCGCGCCACCCACTTTGCAGCCATAAAGTTGCTGCATGTGTGCATTTGCCGTAAGCACAGTGCCATCCGCGCTCCCTATGACGGCAATACCCCATGGGAATGCATCAGGAAGATTGATAAGGGCGGAGTCTGTCGGTGCTTCAAGCAATGTTAGCTAATTAATACCTCCAGACTCCACGGCAAGCGGAATCACTTGAGCGGGGACCCGCTCAGATTTGCAGGAACCCGCGGATCTCCTGCCAGACTTTGAGACCGCCGTCCTCCAAGATATAGTGCCCACAATGCTTGTGATAGCGAGTTTCGGCATGGGGGAAAATTTCCTGCCAACGCTGTAAAAAGTGATCATTAAAACAAAAATCCTTGCCGCCCCAAACCAGTTGGATCGGCTTTTCACGCAAATGTTCCAGCCCCTTCTCGACCTCGGTCAAAGTGGCGTAAGACGGGTGCGAGTCCCACAGAGGGATGTCTTTGACAAAATTCCAGACCGCTACCCGCTTGGACCAACTTCGATATGGCCAGAGGAAGCCCCGGCGCACCGACTTGGAAAGCGGCTGCACCACCGACATGTTCGCAGCCGGGCCGGCAAAAGCGTTCAGGCCCCGGATCATGAAGGGCCCAACCAGCGGGCATTTTACCAATGCGATGCGAAGCGGTATCCGCTTCGAATGGTAAGCCGCAGTGTTGAGCAGAACCAGTTTATCGAGTGCTTCCGCGCGCCGCCCGGCCAAGCCACAACCGATCGCTCCACCCCAGTCGTGCACAACCAAATTGAAGCTGGAAATCCCCAGGTGATCGACCAGACGCTCCACATCGTCAATCCGGCGCTTGAACGTGTAGTCGTATTCCTGCGGCTGGTCGGAAAGTCCACAGCCGATATGATCCGGCACGATGCAACGAAAGCCCGAACGGACCAGCTCGTTGACCAAATTCCGGTAGTAAAACGACCAGGTCGGATTCCCGTGGAGCATCAGCACGACCGGACCATTCCCCTCATCAAGATAGTGCATCACCGTCCCGTCGGGCTGCTCGAAAAGATTTCCCGCATAGGGATATTCCAGCCGCACGTCAGGCGGTAGATCGCTGGCTCGTAAATGACTCATAAATCCGGCCACTCCAGGGCCATCATAATACTGCTTAACCCGCTTCCGATCCCGAGGAGGGCGGCCCGCTCACCTGCCTTGTAGGCACCGGCCTCAATGGCATAGGCCAGGGTGATCGGACAGGAGACCGATCCGACATTCCCCAGGGTCTCGAAGGTGGTAAAGTCTTTTGCCAGATCGAGCCCGAGCGCACCGAATAGTTCGCGGGTATGCGCCTTGCCCACCTGGTGGGTGATCACCCGGTCCGGGGACCCCGGGGTCCATCCGGTCACTTCGGTGAAGCGCGCCCAATTCCGCTTTGCCACGTTGATCCCGGCAACCAAAAGCTCTTCCGAGTCCGTCAGCATCTCCAGCGCATCGCCCGAGCTGTCTCCCTGACAGAGCTCGTTCGCCGCCGTATCCGTTTCCACTGCTGCGGCGCGTAGTTGCATGCTGGATGCAGGCGCGAGGTCCTTGCGGCAAAGAACCGCCGCCACCGCGCCGGCGCCGATCGTCAGATTGGCAAAGTAAGGCTTAATCGTTTTCCGGGTGAGCCCGGGATCGTGCAGCTGCTGAATGGTATTCTCGACAAGAGGCCGGCCGTTCTCGCCGGAGCAAATGAGGGCGCGTTCAATCTGTCCGCTCTCGATCATACTCCCCGCCACGACCATGGCGTTCAGAAAGCCGAGGCAGGCGTTCGAGACGTCGAAAATCTGGGTTTTGCCGGGCAGGCCGAGCAAGCCGTGCACGTAGGCGGCCGTCGCCGGCTCGAGCCGGTCGCGGCATACCGCGGAGTGAATCAACAAGTCGATCTCACTCCGGTCGAAGGAGGATTGGGCCAGCACGGCCTCGCCCGCCTGAGCCGAGGCCTGGGAGGGAAACGTCCCCTTCGGCCAAAAACGCCGCTCCCGGATCCCTGTCATGAGTTCGAGCCGGCCCTCCGGCAACTTCAGTCGCTTGTAGACGTCGGCTAGTTTGGCCTCCACGTCCGCGGAAGTCCATACCTCTTCCGGCAGGGCATACGCGATTGATTCGATGGCGACTTGGTTGAATTTCACGGTTCAGGGGATATGGGATAGGGGTTGCGGGATGCGAGTTTAATTTTAAACCTGTAACCAAACCTCGCAAAACGGGAGTTTTGCGTTCCCGGGAACGCAGATCTCCTGATCTGCGAGGATCAACCATTTTCGAGAACGTTTTTGCCGATCGATGCGACGCCCGAGCCGAAACCAAAAGAATACATACGATGCGCCACCTTTTCACCACCCCCCTACTCCTCGCCACGATAATTTGCACAGGCGCCGGTTGCAGCATCTTGACGAGCGGAGAGCGTTCGTCCGAGATCGCCGAATCGTCGGACCGGACCGATTACTATATCCATCCGAACGACGGCAGCGACGCACGCTCCGGACTGGCGACCGAGGAAGCCTGGCGGAGCTTCGCCCCCCTCAACCGGCAAGAACTAAAACCGGGCGACCGCGTCCACATTCTGGCGCCGGGCCACTTCGACCAAAGCCTTCGCATCTCAGGAAGCGGGAGCCGGGCCGCGCCCATCGAGGTACATTTCGCCCCGGGGCGATACGACTTCTTCCCCGAAAATGCCCTCCGCAGGACATTCAACATCTCCAACACAAATGCAGACCCGGAGGGTGAAAAAGCGATCGGCATCTTCCTGGAGCAAGCCAGGCATGTGCGGATCCACGGGCACGGGGCCCGCATCGTTTTTCGCGGCAAAATGATCGAGGTCTGCATCGACCGGAGTGAGGACATCACCATCAGCGATCTGAAATTTGATTACCACCGGCCGACCGTCTCGGAATATCGGGTGACCGAAAATGATGGCGACCACCTGGAAATCAAAGTACACCGCGACTCCCAATACGAAATCCGGGACGGTCGACTCGTCTGGATTGGCGAGGGCTGGGAAAAAACGGGGAACCTGACCCAGGAACTCGACCCGGAAACAGATGTCGTGCGCCGCACCCGAAAATCGCTCCAGAATCTCCAGATCGAGGAAATCGAGCCCTTTCATCTCCGCGCTCGGGGCAAAAGCGACCTGAAAGCCGGCCACATCTACCAGGTCCGGGACACCTTTCGCGATTACGCGGCGGTCTTCACCCGTCGCAGTAAGGATATTGTCTGGAAAGACATTCACTTCCACTTTCTTCACGGCATGGGGCTGGTCAGCCAGTTCAGCGAGAACCTGACCTTCGACAACGTTGTGATCGCGCCGGATCCAAAGAGCGGGCGGACAACGGCCGCCTGGGCCGACGGCATCCACGTCTCCGGCTGCCGGGGCAAAGTACAAATCAAAGACTGCAGCTTCTCGGGCATGCACGATGATCCGATCAATATCCATGGCACCCACCTGCGGGTCGTCGAGCGGATTTCGGACAATCAGATCCGGGTGCGGTTTATGCACAAGCAGACCTTCGGCTTCATGGCCTTCAACCCGGGCGATGACATTACCTTCGTCCGCTGGGATTCACTGGAGACCTATGCGCCGAACACGGTTGAAGAGGCAGAATTGCTCAATCCCAAAGAGATGCGTCTCACGCTCGCGCAACCCGTTCCGGAGAGCCTCCGGGAAAAGGATGTGGTTGAGAACGTCACGTGGACACCAGAGGTCCTGATTACGGGTTGTGAGGTCAGGCGGACCCCGACCCGCGGATTCCTGCTGACCACACGCCGAAAGGCTGTGATTGAAAATAACAAATTTTACCGCACCTGGATGAGCGCCATCCTTCTGGAGAACGATGCCAGTGGCTGGTATGAATCAGGCGCCATCCGGGACCTCACGATCCGTGGCAATGAGTTCTTTTACTGCCGCGAGCCGGTCATCCACATCAACCCGCGCAACAGCATAGAGAACGATTCGGTGCATCGAAATATTCGCATCGAGGGGAACCGGTTTTGGCTCAGCGATAAGGTGGCCATCGAAGCACGCAGCACCAAGGGGCTGACGATCGCAGGAAATCGTTTTTACGCAGATCAAACTCTCGATCCAAAGGAAGCGATCCGAATCGAAGACTGTGCCGACGTGACGATTCGAAGGAACGAGAGTTTCCCTATCGAGGATTGAATATCATCGCACGGCATAGCCGCATCCCTACGTAGGGGCTTCCCTCGGGAAGCCCGAGAACGTTCAGGACCGCGCCGCAGTTTCGAAACCGCTACCACGCACGCGGGTGTCACAAGCAACACCCCTACGATTGGGTATCCGCAAAGTCCCCGGCCTACTCCGGCCGCATGGCCAGCCGGACCACTTCCTTGTCGAAATAGTTCCGGTCCATCCCGGCGTTGACCACGATGCCTTGCCCATTGATCCCACTGGATGCGGAACTGAGAAGAAAGACGGCCGTGTTAGCGACCTCCTGGGTGGTCAAGTTCTGCTTCCGGAAGGTCAGCTTTTCCGCGTAAAGATAGCTTTCCAGGTAACCGGGAATACCGGCGGACGCGCTGGTCTTGAGAGGACCGGCGTTCACAGTGTTGAAGCGGACCCGGGTGTCAGCACCGAAGGATTTGGCCAAATTGTAGGAACAGGTCTCCAGCGCGGCTTTGATTGGAGCCATATAGCCGTAATTTTCCGCTGTTACATCCGTCGAGGAGATCCCGATGGAAACGACCGAAGCCTCTTCGTTCAGAATCGGCTTGAAGGCGTTGGCCACTTCGACGAGCGAAAATGCCGAGATCGACGTCGCCTGCAGAAAGTCCTTCCTCACGGTCTCGTGAAAGGGCTTGAAGCCCTCCGAGTAGTTGGCGAAGGCGATGGAGTGGACAATGCCGTCGAGCGCGCCGTAGTCCGCCTTCACCTGTTCGGCCAGCGCAGTGATCTGCTCGGGGAGCTCGACATCGCAAATGTAGGCCTTCCGATCACCCAGAAGCTTTTGCAGACTTTCCAGCCGAGCCTCGGAGCGCACACTGTGAATAACCTCAGCGCCCGCTTCCTCCAGGGCTTTGGTGGTGGCCCAAGCCACACTCTTGCGGTTGGCCACCCCCATCACGAGGATGCGTTTGTTTTCTAAGTTCAGGAAACTCATTTTAAGAAACCACTATTGGACGTTCATAAACGTAAATTCACGGTCCAAAACCTACTCCTCCAGCATGGCCAGGGCGAACTCGATGACAAGGGCGGGCTTCCCTTCCTTGAGAACCTTGCCCTTCATGAAGTGGAACTTGCTGACGGTCTCCTTCATTGTCACTTCGATGGTAATCTCGTCCCCGGGCTTCACCATCTGCTTGAACTTGGCTTCACCGATCCGGGAAAGAACCGGGGTGACATCATTCAGGGAGCGCCCCTCCTTCTCGATCTGCTTGGCCAGATAGATCGCGCCGGCCTGGAAGCACGCCTCGCAGAGGAGCACGCCGGGCATGATGGGATTGCCCGGATAGTGCCCTTCAAACTGCGGTTCATCCGAGCGGATGGTGCGCTTGCAGGTGGCACCGTCCTCGCGGACTTCGACAATCTCGTCGAGGAAGAGAAACGGCGGCCGGTGGGGGATGGTCTTGAGAATTTCGTCCATACGGAGCAGTGAAACGCAGATGCCGCGAAATGCACGCCCGAATATTCGCTAGACGTAAAAGTCCAGATCCTCCTGGGACTTCAACAGATCGCGCATTTTAATCGGGTCGTCGCCGAAAAAGAAAACCAAGCCCCAGTGAGTGCCGAATGCGGATCGATCAGGAACAGTGTCTTCGGCCGGAGTGGGCAACTCGTTTGATTCGTAGTACGGGTGCTCGACGCATTCTTTCGGCATCTCCAGTTTGCTGATGACGCGGCGTCTTGGATAAACCCCGAAGCAACCGGCATAGCCCTTGGCATCAACGACCTCCTGCGGGAAGAATTCTTCCACCTCCTCTTTACTGCTTTTCGGGTCGAAGACCAACATAGAGGCCTGATAGGCGTTGAAGCCATAGGCCCGCTCGATCAGCTCGAAGGCCTTGAACCCGGGCGGGCGGTAGGCCACCTCACCAAAGTACATTTCACCGTCGGCAGTCACAAAGTACTCGGGGTGGATAAGTCCGAACTTGATATCAAATGTTTTGATCAGCAATTCGATCTGCTTCGTGATGGCATTCCGCCAGCTTTCGAGCTCCTCTGTAGCGGGAACGAAGACTGAATAACCGAGGGTAACATATTCGGAGATGTTGAGAAATTTGATTTCTCCGTCATGCACCCAGGCCTCGACAGCAAACTCCCAGCCATCCAGATGGCTCTCCATCAGGAGCGGATACTCCTCGGCGGGGATATAATCGATTTCCTCCATGGTCCGGATCATCCGATGCCCCAAGCAACCGGCTTTATCGAAGGCCTTGACGTGGATCGGGTCGTCCGGGTCGCCGTCGAGCTTGAGCAAGGTTTGATTCACCCGCCTCATAAAGCGGACGACATCATCTTTCTCGTGGGCTTCTTCGAAGATGCCGACCCGAATACCGCCCAACTGCGCACGGCGCTTCATCAGTGCCTTGTCGCGGAAGAGAATCGACTGCCCGTACATGCGAGGGCTATTGAGCAGAACCGAATTAATCGCGCCCGACCACTCCACGGTTTCCTCGAAGAGTGGGATGGCGACATCGACGCCCTCCGCTTTAAGTCGCTCGGCAATTTCTAAGGAACGATCGTTTAACCGGACAAAATCCCACGGAATAAAGGGGATATTGTTGGCGGCGCAGTAATCCGCCGCCCATTCAGGAGCTACGACGATGTATCGCCGATTAAATTTCTGAGCCGCCTTAATGGCATTCAAGCTCCAGCCCAGAAGAGCAATATAACCTTTGTTCGGATCTTTCGGCGTTTCGGTTCCTTTCACCGAGTCCAACTCAGAATCGCGCCAGGAAAGCACATCTTCAGTGAGTTCGGGCTTGGGCATTTCGGATTTGGATTTCATTTTCATAATTAACCTATCTTGTTTTTAGAGCGTTAGTTCTTGGTTCGCGCGGCTATCCAGCGTTCTCACTAGTGAGCCGCGTCAGCGACCGTGAGCACCACGGCGCAGCCAATCGTGGACAAAAGCCAGTTTCCGGTGGGCCGTCTTCGACAGAACAAAGGGATACAGTTCGGCCAGTCCCATGGAGCGATTGACGTGATTCATCCGCGTCGCGAGCGAGGCGGCAACGTGCACAAGCTTACCGGTATCCGGCTCAGCATATGGGTCCCAACTGTACCCGACCGGCATCTCCGGGGAAGTGAGGCCGGTGGCCACGAAACTATCAGTAATATCCGTCAGGTGAATCAAATGTGCTACAGTTTCCGCCCAGTCTTCGTGCGGATGAGATGAGGCATATGAAGTCAGGTAGTGTGTTTCCCATCCTTCAAGGGGTCCTGATTCGTAATGTTTTTGGAGCGCCGCAGCGTAATCAACCCGCTCGTCACCGAACATTTCCCTGAAAGCGTCGAGAAAATCTTCGCGCAGGCTGAGCCGCCACCAAAGCATGTGCGCAATCTCGTGGCGCATGTGCCCGATCATCGTCCGGTAGGGTTCATCCAAAGCTTCCCTGCGGGTCACACGCACAACGGGATCTGCCTCGGACACACTGATTGTCACAACGCCATCACTGTGGCCCATGGCGGCCGGCGTGTGGCCGTCAACCAGCATGTGAAATCGCGGTCTTGCCCCGGGATCCTCCGGCCGAAACCAATGCCATCGACCAAGGTTGTCCAACACCCAGCGTTTCGCCGCTTCCGTTTCCGCCCAATTTTCGATTGAGTTGGGAATCTCCGGATCCGGTGCCAGTTCGGTCATCGCGCAAGCCTTACAGAAGGCTCCCTTCTCCGGAGCAATCCAATTACATCCAATGCGCTCGCGGTTAATACAGAAAGGCGGCACCGGCAAAAACGCACGAGCCTGCGGATCATAAGCCACCGGTGCGCCCTCAGGCGTCGTCAGGTCGTTGAACCATAAAGTACCCGCACCAATCGGATTGGAAAATACATGCATGAACCGACACATCCTGCCCGAACCCGAGCACGATGCAAACCGTATCTTGAATCTGTAGCCCGTGCCAACCATTTCGACAACTGAAGCACGCGCCACCTTCAGAGCTTTGATGAGTCGTCCGGAACACGATCTTGAGGTCAGACGGGCCTCTGGTGAGGCTACGTTTATTTTCTGACTAAAAATCCGGTTATACGTGGTTAGTACGCGTTTAAACTTTCTCTAACTCATTCATAATAAGACAGTTACCGACTTTGCATAAACCTCAAAATGTATCAGAGTTAAGGCCCCACCAAAGTATCGGCTTCGTCAGGCCGTCCATTCGGATTGATTTCCACTGTCTTCTCCCAATTTCGAGGTGAAGCAGGTTCTTCCGGCACCTTCCCCGCACCTGGCGCTGCCCGCGCTCCGGTGTCCTCGGGTGACATTCGCCCGGCTTCCACCTCGCGCAGACGCATGATCTCAAGCTTATCCAGCATCTCGTCGGGCGTGAGTGTCTCTCCAGCCGCACTCTTTGCCTCCAGTCGACGAAGATATGCATCGATATCGCTTATGTCACGAAGCCGTGAGCCGGCAGGCTGCCGAAACAAGTCTTCTGCCTCATCCGCCAGATCGCGCGTGGCCCCTTCGGGCAAACCATCCTTCCAATCAGCCTCCAAATCAGCATAACGCTCTTTCAACTTTGAGGCCTCCATGTCAATCGAGGTGCCTCCGCCGACTTCGGCGCTTCTTGCACCGGAAGCATTCTCAAAAACAGGGGTTGGCAGGGCTTCCGTGTCGCCGAGACGCCCGCTTGGCGGAGGCACGAGTTCCGTATCACCAAGGCGTCCAGAGGGACCTGCAGGCTCGGGACTAAGATCCACGGTCAAACCCTCGTCTCCCGCTGCTCTACTGCCCGGGATATCCCTTACCGGTGCATCCGGATCCACGCCGGCCGCTTTTCGCCAAGCTCCATTGATCAGGTTATTCCCCTGAGAAGCAGCAAACGACAACCCCGTCATTGCCAACTGTTTTGCAAAATCCCGGCAAGCTTGCTTGGCGATCACATCCGCACGCTCATAATAAGCCTGCCCCAAAATAAAGGCCTTGCCGCGGGCAACGGTCAGGGCATGGCCACTCTTAACGTAACTGTAGGAGGCCCGACCTATGTCGGACACCGCGAATACCGCATCATATATTAAAGAGGCATAAGGATTACCGATAAGAAATCCTAGAGGTAGTGTTTCAAATGTCAGTGCGAGGTCGTCAATGTCAGCTTCATGATCCCGTTCCTCCAATTCAGCTGCCAGATCGGAAACCATTTTGATCCAGTTTAATGCAGACTCATCAGCGACCCATGACTGAAAGTTCTTATTGTTGACCTTTTTAACCAGCTTTGGCCGGAGACTGTTGAGAATCGGTCGATGCGTATCGCTTACCAGCTCCAAAAGCGCGCGGGCATTACAATTCTTGACGCCCTTAATTTCCTCCTGCGCATCCTCGATCATACCGAGCAAGCGATGCGTCGCATCATTCAACTGCTTGGCTTTCCAATCATTCAGCTCTTTCACATTCGAGTAACCTGTTTTCTTCATCAGGTATTCGTCTGAGTTTTTCAGCTCCCAGAAGTACATGGCTTTCCCCTTCGGTGATGCGTACTCAACAAACCGATACGGGCTCTCCTGATCAGGAGGCATTTGCTCAAGCATACGAAGCAGGCGGTCCGGCCTGTTTAGAAGTGAGTTCAACCAGCCAGCCTTTTCCTCCAACAATCGATGTAATTCGCCCTTCATCAGAAGAAGGGCGGCGACGTGTCCCACGCTGACGTAGGCTCTCGGCTGGTTCCGCGCCTCACCCTTCAGGGGATCCCAGAGATATAAGATTGGGTTCAGCCCTCTCAACGGGCTTGGTGGTTCACCGGTAAACACATCCGAGAACACCGCAGAGTTGAGAGAATATCGGCCTATTTTGGCGAAAGGTACTGCAGGCAGGCTATCCTCCATGCGCGGATCAAACTCGAAATCCGGAACACATGCCACCGCTTGCTCGAGCGCCTCAAGCCAGAGGGTCTTCTCCGGCGGGACATCATGGACCCCAAAGATCGCTGATGCTTCCCGGGGCAAAGGAGACACCGGCCCCAGAAAGTGCTCTCTTCGCCAATCCGTATCCACGGAAAAAACCAAGCGACCCGGACTGGCTGGCTCCTTTTCATCGTTCGCGGCAGTTGGAAGCGGAAGCGTTATCGCGCGTTCATTCGGGTCACCCTGATGCGATTGATGCATCGGCCGCAAGGGGGACCGGACATGAAACGGAGCGGAGGCATAAATCGTAGGATCTTCGGTCGGCTTGAGAAACAAGTGCTCGGGCGAGACGATAGGCAAATCGGGTGAATCCATTCCTGTCGAAACCGCTGAATAGCGGACGGGAACCGAATCGAAGCCGGGCGCCTTGGTAAAAATCATCTCCAGTCGGACACGATCACCCACCATCGCGAAACTCGCGGGAATCCATTTATCCGCGATCCGCGGATTACTGTTCGGAATTTGCCGCGCCAGCTGGAGTTGCCCCCCCAGGTCCGAATAGAGCATGGCCCAAGGCAGCATTTGGTCCCTGAAAATAATTCTTTTGAAACTGGATTCGGTATTCGGCGGAACCCGGGCCTCGACCAGAATCAATTCTTTATCCTCAGCCTGCGCGATCGATAGGTCGTATTGCTCAAAGGCCGAACGACGCTCCATGTCAGCCTTGTCGCCACGTTTGACCGATACTGGATAGTAAACAATTGCCCCTTCGGGATCTTTGAAAACAGGAAACTTATCCCTCGAGTATTTATAGTCCTTCAATCGCACAAGCAGTGTTCTGTTTAGGGCATTCCCGTAGAGGTTTGCCTGAGCGCCCGCCACGTAATCGGGGGTATTTCCCCCGATCATGAAGTATGGATTCGTTTGATCGGTCAGAACTTCGAGGCTGTGCAACTTCGGCTCCGGGAAGCCATTGATGACCAGTTCAAGCGGGAAGCGGGCCCCATTCACATCCACTTGATAGGTGCCCGGCTTCACATTGTCCCACAGGGTAATTCGGGTGCGATATCCGATAACGGCACCCCCGGGCTGCTGCCTGATGGCACTTGCATACGTATCCCAAAAGTCTGGTTCTACGATAGTTTCAAAATCCGGTTCACCCAGTACACGGGTTCGAATACCTCCCCAGAAGTTCTCCCCATATACTGCCAACTCAATGCTTGGCCGGTTGCCCCGTTGAGCGTTTGTCTCCTCTTCCCACCAATGCTCGTCGTAGTCGAACTCGGCTTTCGGAATCTCTTTCCAAAACTCAAACGTCCCAAACCTGGCCTTTGTAATCGTAACCGATTGACTCAATGCCTTGCGCTCCTCCTTTCCGATCTGAATGCGTTCAATCTTCGGAAGAACACGTCGTAATACCGCTTTGCCCGTATCGCCACCGCGGGTTTTCCACGTCCCCGCCATTTCCATTCCCAGCGCCGATGGAGTCATTTTTAACAAGTCGACGTCGTCTTTGTACGCGTATTGTACACGTAGCACGAGCTTGTCCAGTTGCGAGGCATCAAGATTCATCCTCGAACCCCGAAGCTCATCCGAGCGAGGACCGCCATCCGGATAAAACTTTCCCTCAACCGACCATTGCAAAGGCCCCTCGGGCGACCTTCGCTCCCGCCAAATAGTGAGCCTGACCCTATCGTGCTTTGGAGCACCCATCAGTTCTCCTTCCCAGTTGCCGACAATGCCTGTCTGGTCAGATGCTTCTACCTTTGCCGTGGCAAAGACCGGATCGTCCTCCGCTAAAAGGCATGACATATGCCCTAGATTAAGAATGAATAAGAGGCTCAGGCATTTTCTCGATAGCAGCATCATAAAGGCATTTTGTGGTCGTTCATTCAGCCATGCGGCGGATTTTGCGTGATTGATTTATAAATTTGCTCGGTGATGACCGGGGTCTCGTAACGATACGGCAGTCCGGTTGATTCCAGGTAGCTATTGATGGCAGCACGGGTTGCGGCATCGATGACGCCATCAACTTTGCCCGGATCAAAGCCCCGGGTCACCAATGATTGTTCCAACTGCAAGGCCTCTGAACGATGCAACTTCCGTTCAATCACGTAAACCGGATTGCCCGCAGCTGCAGAAATGAGTCCGATACGCCCATCCACCCAATAAATCAACCCGATGGTTTGATCGCCCGCCGTGTAGCGTTTTGCTCCTTTCAGCTCATCGGCGCTACTTATCCCGTAATAAACATCAGCCAATATAGGATCATCCATTCCCAAAGGCCGCGTGCGTAGAACCACCGAATCCCATTCTTCATAGCGGGCATCATCCAGCCAGTGTAATTGTTCCCCAATCCGTATGAAACGGGCGTTTTGCGCCCCCTTTTCCCGCAAATTCAATGCCGGCATCGACACCGTGTTCAATGCTCTTACAGCAACCACATCGTATTGCCGGGATGTGGACTTACCTGCCAGGGCATCCCGCGAAGAACAACCGGCAACTGCCAAACATAGCAGTGAAAACAGAATTATTTGGACGTGATTAGCCTGAAAAAATACCCTAATCATAATAATAAGTTTTATTTATATGAGCGATTTTTGTGAAATAGGCCAGACAAAGCCTGAAGCGATTTGCCAGAGCTGCGGCAGCAACTGGTCGGACTTGAAATACAAAAATGAGTGCCCGGAATGCGGAGGCGGCGCGTTGCAAGTCCCCTGCCCTGACTGCTCCGGAACTTGCGGCTCAATGTGGGACCGTGCGGTGCTCGATTCGAATGACAGTGGTAAAGCCCATTGGATTGGACAATGTTACCACAAGGCTGACCGATTTGGTGGACCTGACATTCAAGAGGATTCACAACAGCGCTATCTCTTCCGCTTCGGCTATCACAATAAGGAACAACTCCGTCTTAATGCCGTGTTTAACGATGATGCCGAATGCAGCGAGTGGATCTTTATTGAAACATCCAACAAGCGCGAGGCCGCCGAACTCGGCCGACTGTACGCGGATCTTTTCATCATGAAACTTTTCGAGGCTGATTGGAGTAATCTGCGGCAAAAGGCTTACCTCTGGTCCGAAGCCGGCTTCGCTGAATGGATCGAGGAGGATTTGCAGGAAATCGCGCATGCGGAACAAGCCAAAGTTCCCCTGGTCAAGTCACCACAAGACATTCTTAAAGTACTCCTCGATTAACATGCCGGTTATCGCCACCTACACAAAAATGGAAGACGCCCATTTGGCGGTTTCCCAACTTCAGGGCAGCGGCGTCGAGGCGTGGCTGCGCGATGAAGCCACGGCCAACCTCTACTGGCTCTACTCCAACGCGATCGGTGGAGTGAAAGTCGAGGTTGCGGAGGAAGATATCGAACGGGCACGGGAGGTTCTGGAATTACCCAAGGAAGAAAGCGGACTGCTTCAGTGCCCGCACTGCGGCTCGCAAAATACCAGTGTTCGGCAGATGAATCTGATTTCCGCGCTGGCCTTAATCTTCCTGAGCTTAATTCTCCCTGAGCGGAAGCACAAAGCGGACTGTCTGGACTGCGGCAAGAGCTTTGATTTCTAGTCGCACCCCAGCTTTGACATGGGGATGATTTGTAGGGCCGCTGCGTGGCGGCACCCGCGGATCTTGCGAGACCTTTCGAAGGACTGAAAGTCAGTACGAAGTCTCACGGTCTTCACCGGGCCAGGCCCTTATACCGCTTCGATTTAATTATGGTTCAATCGAATTGATGTAGCAGAGCCAGTCTCTGGCTCTATCCCGATATGTATGCATGACGATGCCAGAGGACCCGTCTTCATCGGATTACGCCGAGGCATGCTGCCATAGCTACAAAATAAACTGTTAGATTATAGCAATTTTAGTTCGATTTCGTATTACGTATTCCAGTCGAGCACGACCTTGCCGCAGTCACCGGCGTTCATCACCTCGAAGGCTTTCTCGAAATCCTTATAGTCCATCCGGTGCGTGATGACTGGCTTGATATCAAGCCCCGCGCGGAGGAGTGAGGACATTTGGTACCAGGATTCATACATCTCACGACCATAGACCCCCTTAATGGTAAGCATGCTGAAGATGACCTGGTTCCAGTCGATGTTCATCGGCCCGCTGGGGATGCCGAGCATGGAAATTTTTCCGCCGTGGCTCATGTTGGCGATCATGTCCTGAAAGGCCTGCGGGTTACCCGACATTTCGAGGCCGACATCGAAGCCTTCTTCCATGCCCAGCTCCTTCTGCACATCGGCTAGGGAGGTCTCGCGAACATCGAAAGCGTGCTCGATGCCCAAACGGCGGGCGAGTTCCAGGCGTTTCGGATTCACATCCGTAATGACCACGTGCCGGGCGCCCGCGTGCTTGACCACGGCCGCCCCCATGATACCGATCGGGCCCGCTCCGGTAACGAGCACATCCTCGCAAACACAGGGAAACTGGAAGGCCGTGTGCACGGCATTGCCGAACGGGTCGAAGATCGAAGCCACCTCCAAGTCGACATCTCCATGATGCTCCCAAAGGTTGGTCACGGGTAACGTAATGTATTCGGCGAAACAACCGGGGTGGTTTACCCCCACCCCACGGGTCTCGCGACAGAGGTGACGCCGTCCCGCCATGCAATTCCGGCAATGACCACAGACGAGGTGGCCCTCACCACTAACCAGATCCCCCAAGCTAAAGTCCACGACATCATTACCAATCTCGACAATGCGTCCCACAAATTCATGGCCGATAATATTCGGCACCTTGACCGCCTTCTGCGCCCATTCATCCCAGTTATAAATATGCAGGTCCGTACCGCAAACGCCGGTCTTTTCGACTTTAATGACGACTTCACGCGAGCCCGCTTTCGGCTCAGGCACATCCTGTAGCGTCAGACCCTTTTCGGCGTGTGTTTTGACCAGTGCTTTCATAAAGTTATACTCCGTCCCCCGCTTTCACAAGCGAGGCCGCGTCGTCTCAAAACTCTGTTTTGGGAAGATCGATTTACCAGTTTGTTTTTCATAAAGAGGCTAAAGTTTGGTAAAGGCATCCAGCACCTTCTCGAGATGACAATCCTGCAAGGCAGCCGAGACCTGTACCCGTAAGCGCGCCTCGCCACGAGGCACCACCGGGAAGCCGAAAGCCACCACCCAGACCCCCAACTCCAGCAAGCGCTCGCTCTTGCGGATGGCCTCGGCCTCGTCCCCGATCATGATCGGGATGATCGCGCTCGGGGAGTCCTGGAGTTCGTAGCCGAGTTCCTTGAGGCCCTGACGCAGACGCCGGGTGTTAGCATGCAACCGATCGACCAGTGTCGTGTCACGCTCCATGATATCGACAGCCGCGGCAGCACCGCAAGCGACCGGAACCGGTAGCGCGTTGGAAAAGAGACTCGTGCGGCTGCGTTGCACCAGAAGGTCGATAAACGCCTGACTCGCGGCCACGTAGCCGCCCGCGGCGCCGCCCAGGGTCTTGCCCAGCGTCCCGGTGACCACGTCGATCTCGCCCCATACCCCGCAGTGCTCGGCCGTGCCCTTGCCGGTCACCCCCATCGGACCGACGCCGTGCGAGTCGTCCATTACCAACATGGCATTGAACTCACGGCAGAGGGCCACCAGCGCCTGCATGTCCGCCACCGAGCCTTCCATGCTGAAGACTCCGTCGGTCACGACCCAGATTACTTCCGCTTCTTTCGACCATTCCTCCATCTTGGCGCGCAGGTCGTCGAGATCGCGGTGCTTGTAGACCGTGCGCTTGAGCGGTCGGGCCAGGCGGCAGGCGTCAATGATGCTGGCATGATTCAACTCATCGGAAAGGATCACATCTTTCGGTCCGGCCGCTGTCGCAATCGCGGCTTCATTGGCATTCCAGCAACTGACATAGCTTAGCGCAGCCGGCGTGCCCGAAAATTTGGCCAGCTTTGCCTCCAGTTCACGATGGGCATCGAAGGTACCGCAGATAAAACGCACCGAGGCAGTGCCCGCACCGTAGTGATCGAGACCCCGCCGGGTGGCTTCAACCACCTCGGGATGATTCGCCAGGCCGAGGTAGTTGTTGGAGCAGAGCACCACGCATTCGCCCTCGCCCTCCAGCTGGACGGTGGCATCCATCGGCCCGGCCACATGGCGAAGGCGTTTCAAGGTGCCCGCCGATCGCATGGCATCGATATCCTGACGGGTGCGGGTTTCAAAAAGCTCAGAACTCATCTTATGGCGATAAATAGGACGCCATAGAACGAACTTCAGCGGAGCGGGTCAATCGGCAAGCATCGCCGGGGGCAAATAACTGTGCGATAAACTGTGGGGGATGCCAGCGACCCGATGGCTAAGCCAGCTGCTAAGTTCAGAGGCCTTGCCCAGCTGCCGTAGCGGCTTTAAAGAATTTTCGACATTTCATACATCAGTCGAATCATACTACTGGAACGACGACAACGAAATCTCCCCTCGCGGAGAAGGAACTGCTAGAGTTCCATTATCTCAATATTTCGAAAATAGATCGGCGCGCCGCCATGCTTACCCTGAAAGCCGATTTTCCCGTATTGCGGGAGCCCTGCCGGCGCCTTGCTCAACCAGGGCGGCGTAGCACTCCCGTCGGGATTGGTCTTGGCACTGGTAAAGTCGCTTAAATCGAAGGTATTCACGCGGACGCCATTCAGGTGCACGGTGACCATCGGGCCGGAGGCGACGATCACCATCTCATTCCATTCGCCCGGCTGCTTGACGGCACGTTTGTAAGCCCCCTGGCGACCGAAGAATGCGCCGCACTGCCAACTACGTGGGCGCTTTAACCACCGCTCCGAGTAGTCATCGGCGATCTGCACCTCAACGGAATCGGTCACCCAGTTTTCGATATCGCTGGCGTAAAAAAAGACCCCGCTATTGGTGGCTTCCCCATTCTTGAACTCGAGTCGCAGCACAAAGCTCCCATAGTCTTTTTTCGTCCAGATGATCTGATCTTCCGAAGCGGTCATCACGCCGTCGGCATCACGCGTCCAGACTCCCTCAGGATAGGTGGCGTTCGACAGGTTGTCGTTGAAAAGCGAGGTGAACTCCCCTGCGAAGCAAGAAGTGACGGCAAAAAGGGAAAACAAGATATACTTCATAGAATATAAAATAATTGGAGATCGCAAAGTAACGCAGCCATATGCTTGCTGTCACTGGTTTTATGAAACTTATGCAGCTCCATAGCGTCTCTATGGAGCGTCTTTTTCGAGGCGTGTTCCCAAAAACCAACTTATTTGATGAAGTAAATTTATTTACACTGGGAACAGCCCCTCCTTTGCTTCGGCTAGGTGCATCCAATGAAGGGCGATACGTCATGCTTCCAAATAATATGAAAGAATTCATCCTGATTTTGTCTGCTTTGACCGGGACATGGATGACAGCCATCGCCGATGAGGCACTGACACTGTCTCCCCCACCCGCAGGAGTCGATGCGACTCCGATCCTGCGGGCGGCACTTGCCAAATGCGAGCGGGAAGACATCTCCCGCCTGGTCCTAAGCCCCGGGCGATGGGAACTCCACCCGGACAAGGCCGCTGGGATGTTCCGGCATATTTCCAATCATGACCCGGGGTACAAACGCGTTGCGCTACACCTCGATCATTTAGATAACTTCGAAATCGACGGGCAAGGTGCCTCCCTGATCTGCCACGGTGCCATGATCCCCTTTGCCGTGGACCACTCGAAACAGATTACCATCCGCAATCTGACCATCGACTGGGATAAACCCTTTCATCTTGAAGGTACGGTCACGGCACTGGGTAAGGATTATTTCGACCTCAAAGTGCTTCCCGGTTGCCGTCCGGTCATTAAAGACGGGGTCCTTTTGGGCGGCATTGCTGACGGGACCTGGGGCAATGACCGGGACCCGAAGGAAGTGCGGCAGGATTATGTTTGGAACTACTGGATCGACCCGCAAACCCGGGCCGCTGCTTCGACACAGCTGCAGCTCCGACTGTGGAATGCGGAAAAAGAAACCTTTGCTGAGGTCACCGGGATCGGCCCCTTGCACTATCGCATCAGAAACGCACACAGGGGCTCACTACCTGAACTGGGCACCGTCATGGTCGCCAAGGGTAAGCGCCGCATGAACCGTCTCTCACCCGCGATCCACCTCAGCTCAAGCGATGACGTGCTTCTGGAAAATATCACCATACACCACGCTGGCGGCATGGGCTTGATCGCCGAAGATTGCGCCAATCCAACTTTAAGAAATTTCCATGTCCGGTTGCACGACAACCCGCGCAGCCTGGTCACGACCACCGCCGATGCCACGCACTTCGTAGGCTGCCGGGGAACAGTGACGATTGAAGACTGCCTGTTCGAAAACATGTTGGATGATGCCTGTAACGTGCACGGGATCTACGCGCCCGCCGAAGGCCTGATCGCACCGAACCGGCTCGCGGTGAGTTTCTCCCACTTTCAACAGCTGGGTACCGCCTTCGCCCGGCCGGGCGACAGGGTGCGCCTGATCCACCGCGACACGCTTCTACCCTATGGCGATGAGCGCCGGATCACAGACATCGAGCGTGTGAATGAAGATTACTACATCCTCACTCTGGACGAACCCGTCGACTCGTTTTATCAGGCGAACAGCAGCGTGGAAAACATCGCCACACGCCCGAGCCTGATATTCCGGAACAACGTGAGCCGCAACAACCGTGCCCGCAGCATACTCGTTACAGCCGGGGACAAGGTAGCCATCGAAGGCAACCGTTTCGAGCGCCCTTCCATGATGTCCATACTCATTGAGGGGGATAACCATTTCTGGTATGAATCCGGAGCTGTCACCGATGTCACGATTCGGGATAATGTCTTCATCGGCCACTCACCTTATGCGCCCCTTCTGAAGCTCGCCCCCATGCAAAGAGGCGCCCCGGCCATCCAACCACCCTATCACCAAAACATTCGAATACTGAATAACCGGATCGAAGCAGCCAGCAACAAGCTGATCGAAGCACGGCGTATCGAAGGGCTCGAATTTTCGGGTAACACCGTAAGCTACAACGAAGATCTTAAGGGCGAACCCACCATCCATCTAACCGCTTGCGAGGACGCCAGCTTCATAGGCAACCGCTTTGCAGAAGCCACAGAAATTAAGGTAACCCCTGAAACAACAAGCGTGCGAATCGAAGGGAACAAGGGACTCATCCAGGATTGAAATCACTGAAGACTTTGATTAGAAATTGTATTTCTTAGAGGTCATCTGACTAACAATGCTTAAGGATATTTCTTCCGCTTCACTCGATTGAAACAATCCTATCCGTGATCCCACCGATCCAAGCTGAGCTGATTACTACAAATCAACGTGTCCCTTATTTTTAACAAAAAATCGTCCTGGGCTTGGTGCATTTGCGCGCTTCTGCTCGCCGGATTCCTGACCAACAGTTTGAGTAATTATCTGGTCTCGCGCAACAACGTGCGCAAGACCCTGGCCGAAAGCACGCTGCCACTCACTTCGGACAATGTTTACTCCGAAATTCAGCGCGACCTCCTGCGCCCGGTTTTCATCGCATCACTGATGGCGAACGACACCTTCCTGCGCGATTGGGCCATCGCGGGCGAGAAGGATCGAGATGCCATCGTCCGTTATCTGCATGAGATCAAAATCAAATACGGCACGGTCAGCAGCTTCTTCGTTTCCGATAAAACCCTGAAATATTATTACGCTCACGGGCTATTGAAAACAGTGAGTGAGGACGAACCGCGCGACGAGTGGTACTTCCGCGTTCGCGAGATGGACGAACCCTACGAGATCAATGTCGACCCCGACATGGCCAATCAGGACGCGTTGACGATTTTCATCAACTACCGGGTGAGAGATTATGCCGGCAACTTCATCGGGGCCACCGGAGTGGGGCTGACGGTGACGAAAGTAAATCGTTTAATCAGTCGTTATGAGGCCAAATACGATCGGCAAATCTACTTTGTCGACGCCAGTGGGAACGTCGTGCTTCGCCCTTCGAACAGCACTATGCGTGGCTATGATAGTCTGCAGGAAATCGAAGGTTTGGGCGAACGGGTAGCCGACTTGCTGGCGGGCAAAACGGATTCCCTCACCTACAAGCGCCTCGGCGACCGGCGAATCATGAATTGCCGCTACGTCCCTGAACTCGACTGGTATCTGATCGTCGAGCAGAGCGAGGCAACCATGATGGCTCCTTTACGGCAGGAGCTCTATCTCAGCATCGCAACCGCACTCCTTACGACCGCACTCGTTGCCGGAATTTGCATCTTTGTGGTGCGTTCCCAAAAAGCCAAAGCAGAGTGCCAGAATCAGGAACTGAAGGAGAGCACCCGACTCATCCAGGAACAGCGTGCCGCCATCGAAAAGGAAACCTCGGAACTGGGAGCACTGAACCTAAAACTGCAGACACTCAACAGTGAGAAGGACGATTTCCTCGGCATCGTCGCTCACGATCTGCGCAATCCGCTCAACTCTATCATCGGATTGAGTGAACTGACGCTCTCCGAATTACCGGACGATGACTCGACCAAGGAATTCAAGGAATCATTGAGCCATATTCATCGCAGCGGTGAAGAGATGCTCGAGTTGATTGACGAGCTATTGAATGTTGCCCGTATCGAGGCCTATCACGAGTCCTTTGAAACGCAGCTGATCGAATGGAACCCGCTTCTGGAACGAACGGCTCAGCGGTTTGCGGAGGATGCCAGCCGTAAGCACATCCAGCTCAAGCTGGAGATCGACGCTACCGGAGAAACAGAGCTCAAAGGTGTTGAAGAATGGATGTCTGTTATCGTGAACAATCTACTGAGCAACGCACTGAAATATAGTCCGGAATACAGCAAGGTTACCCTTCGCACCGAGCGCACCGAACATACCGTGATCACCCGGATCCAGGATAGCGGCCCGGGCATCAGCCCGGATGAACAAAGCAAGCTCTTCCAAAAATTCGTCCGTCTTTCCGCAAAACCAACTGGGAACGAACATTCCACCGGCCTGGGACTTTACGTGGTCAAACAAATGTGCGACCGGCTCGGAATCAACATTCGCGTGGAAAGCGGGCTCGGCCGTGGTGCGATCTTCATCCTCGAGCAGGAGCTGCATTCATAGACGAACAGAAACCGCCACAGTAGTCTAATTTGTCAGCTGAGGCTTGAATTAAGCGCCCAGACGAAAAATATCCACCCATGCTAAAGCTCTATACTTACAAAAACTGCAGCACCTGTCGCAAAGCCAGGAAGTTCCTCGACGCCCGAGGTATTGAATACGATGAACGCCCTATTCGTGAGACTCCGCCCTCGCGTGCCGAACTCAGCCAGATGCTGGAAGCCTACAGCGGAAAGATGACCCGCCTCTATAACACGTCCAGTAAGGATTACCGCGAAGCCGGGCTGAAGGACTTGCTTCCTGATTTGAGCCAGGAGGAAGCTTACACCCGTCTTCAGGAAAACGGCAACCTGGTCAAACGCCCCTTTCTTGTCGGCGATGGCGTCGCACTCGTCGGCTTCAAGGAAGACGAATGGGCTGGGCGCTTGTAGTCTCTCGGTACACTCGCCCCTGCACATAGAAGGTGAATGAGCCACCTGTTGCCTTTATCGAAGGTCTAATACCACTTTGCAAAAGTTTTGATCTTTTTGGAAACAGATTGTTCGTAGCGAACTTGCGCAGCTAGGTCGAGGGTGGTATCTGAGTGCTAATCGACGGCACTGGCGTACCATCGCTACAACCATTAAGTATCAATTCTTTTTTAAATTGGTATAATACCGTTTTACCTGTTCGACATCGAGTGGCCTTAACTTGATTTCTCCTCAGCTTGGCATTCAACGCCGAACGTTCGACGTTCACACGGCCTTCTCTTGTTCATAGAGCCATTTGTCCAGTTTGTTGGCCGTGATCACCCCGTAGTTCATGGTCCCGAGCCAGCCGGACATAATAATACCGACCGAGCCCGCGTGATATAGGCCTTCGATTTGCCCGGACAATCCCATGGAGACTTTAAGGCCCTCAAACTTGGTGCCGAATGACGTGCCTTGCATGGATTTGGTGTAATGGTTCACGGTACGCGGGGTCGCCGCTTCGATGTGATCGATCTTGTCCCGCACCCCGGGGATGAAGGTTTCCAGACTGGCCACACACTCGTCGCAAAGACGCTGCTTTTCCTGCTGGTACTCTTCCTCGGTCAAATCATTCCACTCGTCCCAGCGGGCATTCAGCGACGCCACGACAGTATACCGGTCCTGTGAAAGGTGCGGTCTCGTTTCCGGGTAATAGACCGAGAAGGTGTGGCTACTGGTCTTGATGGAGGTGAGTTCGTCGATGGAATACTCGGGTGCCTTGGAGGTGAAGACGAGGTCGCCGATATTCGGGATAGTCTCGCCCTTTTTGATCCCCATATAGACCTGGCAGGAGCTGGTATTATTGCGCACGGCTTTAACTTCCTTGATGAAATCCTCGCTGAATTTATCCTCGCCCACCAAGTATTCGATCGTGTTGCGCACATTGGCGTTGGAGAGCACCGCCTTGCATTTGATATGCCGGACGGGGAATTCCTCTTCGCCGGTATTCTGACTACGCGCCCGGACACCAACCACTTTTCCGTCCTCCACGTCGATCCCGTCGACAAGGGCACACTTGCGGACTTCGCAGCCGTTCTTTTTCAGTTCCGCCACCATTTTTTTGATCAGTGTGTCGGTCCCGCCCTGAAAGGTGAAGACACCCTTGCTCATGAAATTCGAAAAGACGATCCCGTAGGTAATCGCCGGGTCGTCGACATGCGAGCCGTTGGCGTAAGAGATCGGCTCCATCAGGAGTCGGTGTACATCGCTGCGCCCCGGGAAAAACTCCTCGAACATTTCACCCGTGGTCTGGGTGTTGTCGTCGTAGAAGTTCATCTGTCGGAGATGGGTGTAGAAGGCCTCCACCTTGTCGCGGTCGACTTTGAAATCCTCGACCAGGATACGGGTGAAGTCCTCGCGGTCAAAAGTCGTCCAGACATTCATCTGGGGGTTGATGAAACGGACGTCCTTGAGCTGATGGATGGAATCGGCGATCTCCTTGGTCCAGTATTTACGGCAGCTCTTGACCATACCGTAGGGAAACCCGTGTAGGGAGATATCGAAGATATGCCCTCCCGGGCGCTTAAACCAGGTGGCCAATCCGCCGAACTGGTAATGATGCTCGAGCAGCAGCACCTTGTGCCCGTTCTTAGCCAAATAGTTCGCGCCGGTCAGCCCGCCCAATCCGGAGCCGACGACGACAACGTCGTATTCATCTTCAATGCCTTCTAGCCAATCTTTCGCCATAAGTCGCAGGAGTTAGAAACTTCTCCCGCCAAGAGAGAAGCAAAAAACATCCGGCTCAAGCACGAGACTCAAAAACCCTGAACACTTTGCGGGGCACTCTGAATGAGATTCCCCTCGTGCTGCTTCGCCAGGAACTCGTCCAGCTGTTTTTGAAAGACCATCAGCCCACCCCCACTTTTTTTGGCACGGACCTCACCATCGCTGCGCACATAGTCGAAGCCAAAGGCAGAAGGCGGCGGCTCGTCCTTTTCAAGCTCGTCCTCAACCGGCGGTTCCGCTTCTTCCCAGTAGGCGCCCCCCCCCAGCACTGCAAGCAGCGCATTCATTTCATATTCACTCATACTTCCCACGCGCTTGTAGGTTTCCAAAACAGACTTTCCACCCACAAAGAGAACGTGTACCTCCCAACCGGAACCGAGCGTTCCTTTATCGAGATCGGATTGTGTGGGCTGCCGACCATCGTCGGATTTAAAATAAACGCGCACCTCGGCCGAATTCCCCAGATACTGCAGGTATTGCGTGTAGGGTCCGCTGCTGCGACGGGTTTTCCGCTCCTCCTTATCCCGGTAGATAATGCCACCGTTGCTGAACAAACGGCGCTCAAAAGACTCACGGCGCTCACCGATCCGGGCGTCCACGGATCGGGGAAGCAATAGGCTGGCCACGACGGCCATGGTGAAAAACAGGGAATATTTCATGATTGAGATAAAGTTTTTTTCTACCCTCACTGATAGCCTGAGACAAGTTCTAAGCGTATGCAAAACCGGTTCTATCAAATTTTTGACCTCGAACGCTTTCCCGAAAACCAAAAAATCGACGACGGGGAATACCGTAGTGCGTTCGAAATCGAACGTGACCGCATCGTCTTCTCCTACCCTTTCCGGCGGCTGCAGTCGAAGACACAGGTCTTCCAGTCCGGCGAATATGACTTCTACCGAACCCGTCTGACCCACTCTATTGAGGTGGCCAAGATCGGGCGTTCGATCTGTAAATATCTTCGGGCCAGCTCCGACCTGCTCAGTGAAGACTTTTATATCGATGCTGATCTAACCGAGGCAGTATGCCTGGCCCATGACCTGGGGCACCCGCCTTTCGGACATATTGGCGAACGCAAACTCAACGAACTGATGGCAGCCCACGGGGGATTTGAAGGCAATGGGCAAACCCTGCGCATCCTGACAGAGTTAATATACGAGCGTCCGGGCAGGACCAAAGGCATCGCCCCGACCCGCGCCTTTCTCGACGGGGTGATGAAATACAAAGCGCTGCACTCTGAACACCTGCAAACCAGCGGCGTGCCCCCGGAGAATCATTTCATCTACGATAATCAATCCGAATGGCGACAAACCATCTTCGGTGGGGACCAACCGCCGGCAGAGATGCAAAGCCCCGCAAGCCTCAATGCTTTCAAAAGTATTGAGTGCCAGATTATGGACTGGGCGGATGACACCGCCTATTCGCTCCACGACATCGTGGACGGCATTCACGCCCGCTACATTACCGTCGGGAGCCTGAACGATTGGGCCGAAGGTCGCGATCTCAATGAAGAGCAACGACAACACATCGATAAACTTTGCCAGGTCATCCGCGAGAACCGCTATGAACCTTACTTCGGCAGTCGGATCGGACGCTTTGTGCATGGCTGCTCCCTGGTCCGCCGGGAGGGCTTTCTCAGCGACCGAACCCATCGCCACGCCTTCGATCTCAAAATCGATCCCTCGGTCAAAGCAGAGAGTCAACTCTACAAGCAAATTGCCCTGCACCTCATCTTTAAGTCCACCCAACTCCAGCAGATCGAGTTTAAGGGCGGTCACATCCTCGAACGCCTCTTTCAGGGGCTCAGCGAACACTGCGCCGAAGGCAAAGGCGAGGGCCTGCGAATCCTCTCACCGCAGGTGCTGGAACTGATGGACCAGGAAAGCACCACCACCGGCCGGTATCGCCGACTCTGCGACTATGTGGCCGGCCTGACCGATGGCCTCGCCGTGCGTACTTACAAGCGGCTCTACGATGCCGATTTCGGCTCGATCGCCGAGTTGGTCTAGTGGGCATGAAGCAGGAAACCCCATCCATTTCGATCCCACAGCTTCGGAACGCCAATGACTTGAAAGCAAGGATGGGCGAAGCGCTCCTAAACAGCCGCTTGGCCAAACAAGCCAAACACGAAGCGCGACTCACGCACCAGGGCGAAGGCATTTTCAAGCTGGAACGCTCCCGCCATATCTCAATCGATCGCTTGGCCGAAAAGGCCCTGAGGCTCTCCCTGCTTTGGAGACGTGCGCATCAGAATATTTTCAAGATCCGCACCGTCGAGCAGGCGTGGCAGTTGCCGAACTTACCGCCGGCATTTGATGGCTTCCGTCTACTGCAATTAAGCGACCTCCATCTCGACATCGACCCAAACCTGGCCTCGGTAATTGCGCGAAGCGTGAGGAAATGCCCACACGATGCCATGGTCGTCACGGGCGACTTCCGAAAAACCACGAGCGATGATCTGGAGCCCTCTATGGCGCTGATGCCACAAATTCTGGAAGCAACCAAAGCCCCCTGCTACGGGGTACTGGGGAACCACGATTTTATTCAAAAGGTGGAACGACTCGAGAGCTACGGCATGAGAATTCTTTTGAACGAGTCGACGCCTTTGAAACGTGATGGGGAAAAGCTCTGGATCGCCGGGGTCGATGATCCGCATTTTTACCGGACCCACGACTTTGCTGCGGCCCGCAGTGGGATGCCGGAAGATGCCTGTTCGGTGCTGCTCTGCCACTCGCCCGAGCCTTATAGTGAAGCAGCCGAATACGGCTTCGATCTCATGCTCTCCGGCCACACACACGGCGGACAAATCTGCCTGCCCGGCGGCCGGCACCTCGTCAACTCAAGCAAAGGTCTGCCAAGGCGGTTCGTCCGTGGTCGCTGGCAGAGCGGCAGCATGCTCGGCTACACCTCTCCCGGGACCGGCAGCTCCGGCGTTGCCGCCCGGCTGAACTGCCCGCCGGAGATTACCGTGCACACTTTAGCCTGCCAGCGGTAGCGGCCCCCTGCTAAGTCTCACTGGCAGCCACCACAGGTCCCACCAGGACGAACTTCATCGACATCACTGTAACATAAAGCCCGAGCAGGACCATGCCGAGGGCGATGCCTCCGAGCAGGCTGAACGGCCCGTGCTGGAAGACCATAAAGACCAGAGCCGTCATGGGCATAACGACCATCAGCGCGGCGGGAATCAGGGCGAAGCCGAAAGCGATGCGCCGGTGCTTGAGAAAAACGACAAAGGTGATGAGTGCGAGCGCCGCCAGCAACTGGTTGGTCGAACCGAAAAGGGGCCAGATGGCCTTCCAGACCGGAAGCACGGAACCATCGGGTGCCGTAAAGGTGCCGAAGGCGGCAAACCCCGGCAGCACCAGTACTAGAGCCGTGCCCACATAACGACTGGACTGGCTACGCCATTCAAAAAACTCTTCCAGAAGGAAACGGGTCAGCCGTGTGCAGGTGTCGAGTGTCGTCAAGAGAAAGGTGCTGACGGCCAGCGTGGCAAAAGTCAGCCCGACCGAATGCGGGATGCCGAGCGACTCGAAAAAGATCGCCGACCCTCCGGCAAAGGTCCCGACCGGTCCGCCCTCGCCAATGCCACCTACCACCCCGATGCAGGCCAAGGCAAAAACCGCCAGTAGGCCTTCGACCAGCATGGCCCCATAGGAGACCTTTTTCACATCCCGTTCCGTGCGAATCTGTTTCGAGGTCGTCCCGCTGCTGACGACGCTGTGAAAGCCGCTACAAGCCCCGCAGGCGACGGTGATAAAAAGAAAGGGTACGAGATAATTCAGATCGCTCGGCTCGAAACTGGTGTAAGCCGGAAGATCGAACCCTCCGCCGTGCAAGATAAGGCCAAGCACCCCCAATAACATGATAGCATACAGAAAAGTCGCGCTGAGAAAATCACGCGGCTGCATGAGCACCCCGACTGGCAAAATCGCGGCGCAATAACAGTAGAGCAGCACCGCCCCGGTCCAGAAGCCCTTGCCCATGTCGGCGGCGGGAAACTGCACGCCGACCCAGAGCCCTAGGTAGGTGAGCACTACGAAAAGCGGGACCACAATCTTGTAGGAAATCCCCGCGCGACGGGCGACCAAGCCAAAGAGCAGGGCCACCACAATAAACCAACCCGAAGCCGTGGCCACCGCGGGTTGATCGACAAAACCGGTCACCGTCAGATCCAGGAAAACGACGATGACATAAACCAGCGCGAGCACGACGAAGATGAGAAAGAGCTTCCCTGTGGTTTCGCCGACCAAGTTGCGGCAAGTCGTCGTGATCGATCGTCCGCGATATCGCAGGGACATCAAAGTGCTGCCGAAGTCGTGCACTCCGCCGACAAAGGCCGAGCCGAGAATAATCCACACCCAGGTCGGCAACCAGCCGAAGGCGGCCGCGGCAATGACCGGCCCCACAATCGGCCCGGCCCCGGCAATCGAGGAGAAATGGTGCCCGAATAAGACGGAAGCCCGCGTCGGCACGTAGTCGACGCCGTCATTGATTTCACAGGCCGGAGTCTCCCGGTCCGGATCAATGCCACAGCGTTTCTCCAGAAAGACTCCGTAAAAACGATAAGCCAGCGCCAGCAAAATTGCGGAAAGGGCAAGCAGGGTAATCAGCATCGACAAATAAATACTTGCCCGAACAATTTCCTGTCAACTCCGGTAAGCAGCCGAGGGGCAGCTCCGAAAATAGTTTGCCGCAGCCCCATCCAGCACTTAGCACCTACCCACACTGTAACTCTCTCAGCACATGGAACATCAGACCAAAACCCTTTCCGAACTCGAAAAATGCGCGGGTAAAGCCGCCTCAATCAAGGCGGTTGTCGGCATCGACGGCTTTGTCGATAAAATTGTCCATCCGGTCGACAAACGCAACGGCCCGGGTGATGACTTTGACCGCATCCCCACCATTTCGGAGTTCGGCTCGCGCATCAGCTCGGCTGCGGGCAAGAGCGCCAACATCGAACTGGCCCCGGTCGTGGAAAAGCTGGGCGGGAATGGCCCGATCATGGCCAACGCACAAGCCGCCCACGGACTACAGGTCCGCTACATCGGCGCCTTGGGCGAGAATGCCATCCACCCGGTTTTCAGTGAGTTCGCGGTTAAAACCGGCGCCGTATCGATCGCCGATCCCGGCATCAGCCACGCGGCCGAGTTTAAAGATGGCAAAATCATCTTCGGCTCAATGGCCAGCTTGGAAGCGATCCACTACGACCATATTCTGGAACTGGTGGGAGAAGAAGCGTTGGAGTCCCTCTTCTCCGGAGCCAATCTCATCGCCATGGTCAACTGGACGATGATTCCCTTCCTCACCGAGGTCTTTAAAAAGATGCTCAGCGATCTGCTACCCAAGCTACCGGAAGATCCGGAAAGACTCTTTTTCTTCGACTTGGCGGACCCGGAAAAACGTTCCTCCGAAGATTTGAAAGAAGTTCTCCACCTCTTCAAGGAATTCGAAGCTTTCGGCAAAGTCATCCTCGGGCTGAACTATCGCGAAGCAGAACAAGTCGATGGCCTGCTGGGGCACGAACCCATGGAGAAGACTCCCGAAAACCTGCAATCTCTGGCCGCGCGCATTCGGGAAGCACTCAAGGTGGATACGGTCGTGGTTCATCCGGTGGAATGTGCCGCCTGTGCCACACCGGAAGGCACTGCCTTTGCCGAGGGCCCGCTCTGTGATGACCCGAAGATCACCACCGGGGCGGGCGATCACTTCAACTCGGGCTTTGTCACCGGCCGCTTGATCGGACTTTCCCCCGAAGCCGCTCTTACCCTCGCCGTCGCCACTTCCGGCCATTACGTCCGCACAGCGGTGAGCCCGACACTCGACGATCTCGCGAAGTTCATCGGTTCCTGGAAGTAAGCAGATGGTGGAACGATTTTATCTTGTCCTCTGGCGCATGACCTCTGTCTTCTGAAAAAATGCCCGGACGATTTATCACATTTGAAGGCGGCGAAGGTTGCGGCAAATCCACCCAGATTGAACGACTGGCCAATCGGCTGCGGGCCGAGGGGCACACAGTTCATCAAACCCGCGAACCCGGTGGCACCCGGCTGGGCGAGGCGATTCGCAACCTCCTTCAGCACGACGAAGCCGGCCACGGCATGTGCCCGGAGACGGAGCTTCTCCTCTTCACCGCCGCCCGTGCCCAGATCGTACGGGAGCTCATCACGCCTGCACTAGAACGCGGCGAGATTGTGCTCTGCGACCGCTTTGCGGATTCCACCACCGTGTATCAAGGCGTCGCCCGTTCCATCGACCCGATCGAAGTGGCCGCAGTCAACCAGTTTGCCTGCGGTGCACTGATGCCCGACCTCACCGTTTTGATCGACCTTGACCCCGAAATCGGGCTCCAACGCGCCCGCGATAACCGCGGTGCCCCCCTCGACCGGATGGAGCAGGAAGCCCTCGCCTTTCACCAACAGGTCCGGCGCGGCTATCTGGAACTCGCTCAGGTCGACAATGAACGCTTCACCATTCTGGACGGGACAAAGGAAATCGAGGCCCTGGAAAAGGAGATTTGGAACGCGGTTGAGCCGAAGCTGAGCTAAACCGGGCCGGGGATGAGTGTGATTCAAACATTACTGGAGGCCAGGAACGCCCTCGCCGCGAACAAGGTCGCGATCCTTTCGGTGCTCGCCTTACCACTGCTCATCATCACCGCTTCGGAAGTAGCGGCCGCCTACTACGGCACGCCCGGCAGCGCCGTCTACGCGGCACAGTTGGTGAGCTATTTTCTGTACTGCAGCGTCGCCATTTTTCTGCATCGCCTGATCATCCTGGGAACCGACGCCGAAAACCCATCGCCCTTCATTCCGAAGGGCCGGGTATTCAAGTTTCTCATCTATTCGATCGCACTCGGCCTCATCTTAATCCCGGCCATATTACTCATCCACATCCCTGTGGTCGGATTCCTTCTAAGCTATATTGCCATCACATATATCGTGTGCCGCCTGTCTTTCATATTCCCGGCAATTGCCGTGGATGTAGACTGGACATTCAAGGATTCCTGGCAGGCGACCCGAAGGCACCATCTGCAATTGTTTGTCCTTCTGGGAATTATTCCATTTGTTCTGAACCTGCCGTACTACATCCCGGCGACATCGCTGGCCGCCTTTGCCTGCATCAGCATTTTATCCACCATTGCGATGGTCATTGGCGTTGCCATCCTGTCCGTATGTTTCGAAAAATTGACGACAGAACGATCGCATGAATTTATCTGAAGCCTTACCTGAAGCCCTGCGCAAGACCCGGGCTGTCGAAGTACTCGAACGTTCCCTGGCCAACAACCGGCTGGGACACGGCATCCTTCTACACGGGGAAAGCCTCCTCGGGCTGGAGCAGATCGTCAAGGCGATCGCCTCCCAGCTACTGGAGACCGAGCGCGCCCCCTATGAGCATCCGGACTGCTTCACGCTCCGTCCCAGCGGCAAGGCCCGGATGATCCGTGTGGGTAAGTCCGACGAGACCAACACCATGCGGCAGCTCGTCATCAATATCCAAAAATCCTCCAATCAGGGCGGCCGGAAAGTCGGCATCGTCTTTGACGCGGACCGGATGAACCCGGCCTCCGCCAATGCCTTCCTCAAGACCCTGGAAGAACCGCCGGCAGGCACCACGTTGTTTCTTCTCACAACCCGCCCCTATGATCTACTTGATACCATCCGCAGCCGCTGCCTGAACTTTCGCGTACCGGCAGCCCTGGATGTTGTGGACCATCCTGATTGGCAAAATTGGGCCCGTGACTACCGTGAATGGTTGAACCGGCTCATCGCCGGGCCGAATAAAAAGACCGTCCCCCACATCATACTGGGCGCCTACGGCCTGAACGCCCGCTTTCAAAGCATTCTTTCTGAAATCACGGCGGAGGCATGGAAAGAACAGAAGACGGCGCTCCCGGAAAATGTGACGTCGGAGGAAAAAGATGCAATGGAAGCAGGGCTAAGCAAAGGCTTCCGCAAACAACTCCTGAGCGAGATCGAAAAGATGACCGCGACCTACGCGCGCGACTTGGAAAAGACCAACCCGGGACGGCTGCCCGCGATCGCACTGGACCGGGCAACCGACAGCCTGGAAAAATCCGCCGGGCTGCTTGAACTGAACTTCAACCAGGCGGCGGCTCTCGAGCGCTTCTTCCTGACCTCACTCCGAATTTGGACGGCGGCGCGATAACTTGCCCGTAGGGTATCCGCTCGCGGATGCCCCTCTCATACCCTATCCGAAAACCTGCTTCCTCAGCCCCTGAATAGTTGCCAGATCCTGCCAGTCGGCCCCGCGCAGCAAGTTCGGCTTGGGCGGATGTTTTCGCCCCTTCTCCATCTGCCAGACCCCCGCAAAGCCCCGCACGAACTCCCGGCTGCCTAGAATCGCCCCGTCCGTAAAATAGCGCACCCGGCAGCGCAGCACCGTCGCCTTCGGCAAGACGGCATCATCTTTCTCCAGAACTTTCAGCGCCTTCTCCCGAGTCACCTCCGCCAGCCCCGCCTCGGCGGCCCGCTTCCCGAAGATCAACTCCCGGTGCGACTGCAACGCCTCGGCTAGCGAGCTTCGTGACCGCGCCGAGCCATCCGCATGCGAGGCCCAAATCCCGGCCAATCCTTCCTTCGCCAATTTATTCCCTGCCACCGCTTCGGCATAGCCGCAAAAACGATAATCCTTCGGATCATCAACAATTCCCGCCCGCACCGGATTCAGGTCGATGTAAGCGGCCATGGTTTGGAGCGGGTTCCCTTTCCCTTCCACCAGCACGCTCTTGAACCGCTCCGCCCAAAGCGTGCCGTAGCGCTGGTGAGATCGATTATACCACACTGAGAATCGCTGCTTCACCGCCTTCATATATTCCGACACATCCCCCATACGCGCCGAAAGCTTCCGGCGGATCCCTTCCGCTTCCTCACCATCATCACGCAGCTCCTTTTCCATCACCGCAATCGAAGCCGTCTGGTATTTGGTCGGCTTCGGATACAACACATTGTAGCGCCTCAACAGTTCTTTATCAGGAATTTCGGAAACAACCGGCACCCGGAGCAAAACATGAAAGTGGTTCGACATAATGCAGTAAGTCAGCACCTCCACCCCGCAGAAATCAGCCACCTGCCAGAGCATCTTCCGTAAAATCTCCTTCTCCCGGTCCCCAAACAAGCGCTCCCCGTTTACCGTACGCGTCATCACGTGGTAGCAGGCGTCAGCTCCGGAAACTTTCATTCGGCGGGTTCTCATAGTGATTATGATCGTTGAATTAGACTGACAGAGTCTTGTGCTCCCAACATCGCGATGTCAAATATATTTAGCCTGTCCCTTTTAAATCCCTGACGCCAATCTGTTTGGCGAAGGCCTGCCCGCTCATCCCGCTCGACTCGAAGCGGTCCAGTATCTGTTCGCGCCTCTCGCGGGGCATACGGACACGACCCAGACGATCAGTCTTCAGTAAGAGCTCCGGTTCATCACTATCTGTCGTAGATGTCATAGGTGGAACCCTACGACACTTACGACTCAGCTGCAGAGGATTTAATCACGGTGCTTGGCGTGACGCTTACTACGGAACGACCCCTTTTCAGTTTGTTGCCCATTGCGACGTTGGGTAAATTGCAAACATAACGACATGACCCGTTTTGACCCTCGTTTTGACCCTTTTTTGTTACTGAGAATTAACATAAATATGGCCCAAGGGGTTGCCGGATATGTCTAGGTGAAAGTCATATCTATCGTTTTCTTTTACAAGGATTAGCTCAATTGTTGATATCGAGTTGTTAGATATATCTAAAACAGAAAACCCTTTTATGGTGACTAATTGACGTATCAGCTCCGAGTCTACCTGAGATATTGCGTTGCCGGATAAGTTCAAAGTAGCCAGTTTGTCTAATTCTAGAATTTGACCCGGGAAGTGTTTCAGGCGATTATCGGAGATATCCAAATCAGTCAAATCAACGCATTCGGCGGGCGAATTAAATTCCTTTAGTTGATTGTTCGATAAATTCAGGTATTCAAGCTTATTTGAGAACTTATATTTTTGTGCAATAGCGCTTATCTTGTTGTGCTTTAGGTCTAAATATTCGATTGAATTCGACATATCTTCCCCATCACCTAATCTACTTATTAAATTTTCAGATAAATCTATAGCTTTAATATCTGATACTTTAGACAAAAAAGAGCAACTGACTAATCTATTTTTTGAAATAGAAATTAGTTCAACCTTAGACTTCTTTAGGTAATAGATTAGGTTGGGATTCTTGCTCTCTATGAGATTTTCGGACAAAGAGAGAACTTTAAGATTTTTCATCGACAGTAATATCTCTGCGTCTGAACGGGTCAATTTTATCTTGTTCTCATTCAGATTAAGAGTTCTCACGTCAAGGTTACCTTCTAAATAATCAGGAACAGAGTTTAGGTTCGATTCGGACAGGTCTATTACTTCCTTTCCCTCTACCACGGAGTGAAGAAGTGTAATCCCAACTAGCAATATCCGTATGTATGCAACTTGCATCAATTACCTCCACCACAAGTTTTGTCGAAGTCTGAGAAGCTCACCTTTCGTTTACCTGAAATCAATAACATAGTCTGCATTGAAGACAGATCTTTAGCATCAGCCGATCCTGGAGGATCCTCACAATCTAATATTATTGTTGTGACTAATCGATCAAACGGGCCCGATCTAACGTTTCCTATGCCGTTTGTAATTCCCTTAATTGCTTCTTTATAATAATTTGCAACCTTACCAGCTGCCGGAACCTTCTCTGCTACTGTGAGAGCGGCAAGCATCGCATTTATGGCATTGTAATCGGTTTCCAATGCAGCTTCGGCAATAGGCAGGTTGTCAAGAATCTTACCCAACGCCTTATCTAACTTTTCAATTGCACGGATATCTTTCAAATCCTCATTATCATCTAATTTCTCCTTGAGCTTCTCTCCAAGGGTTTTCGCTGAACTGACCCCCTTCCGAATCTTTTCGCGCCTTTTTCTACTTTCTAAGAAATTATCGGCTACAGCTTTGAATGCCTCCGTCCAGTAACAACAGCACCCAGCTCCGATCGCTGAAGAAAGAGTCGACATTACGGATAATTTATCAGCATCTGAAAGGCCGAGATAATCAATCTTCCCAATCAAGGCGTTCCAAATCATGAGATAGGAATTACCTTGAGATGCATTAGACATAAGAATTCGAAAATCACCAGTGCCATTAGCATTCAAAAGGACATTAAAACCACGTTCCTCAATCGGATCCCTTGATGGCCACCTCCCCGTCACGGGATCATAATACCTAAAGCCGTAGTAATACCAATCGAGTCCGTCCACGAATGGCTTGGTGCTGAAGCCATATTCACCGACCAGTGTTCCGGAGATGATGTCAAATCTATTTAGCCTGTCCCTTTTAAATCTCACCCTTTCGAGATCCATGGGTTCTTTGCGGTGCTCTCCTTTCGGCGTCGCTTCACTGTCCTTATTTTTCGGGCACTTTGGGTTTCTTGGCGTTGTCCCTTTTGTCTTCTCGCAATTACGCCGGGCAAAACGCATCGGATCGATGCGTTGTTTGGATGGCATGGAGTGGAGTGTCGCAAGCGTGGGCGTCGGGTGAGGGGGATGATAAAATCTTTATATTTTGCGTTTGACCCCATTTGACTCTCTCCACTCTTTTGACTCTTTCTCTCTCTTCTGGCGACTGACCAAACTCTGCACATAGGATGGCGCACCCATACGCAACTGCTCTGCTATCCAGCGATATGGGGTCAAATAAGCCTCTCTGAGGTAGCGGGCCAAGTCCACTTTCCAGGCTTCACCCTTGCGGCAAGCTCCCAACATCTCCCGGTCACGGCCCAAGGTGCGGAGCGCTTCCTGCAATCCTCGCTCCCAGCGAGGCTCCCGCATTTCCGAAGCCTCCGCTTCGACGACACGCTGGGACTGTTCATCCTTCAGGTCTTCCAAAACGGCTTTCTTCGCATCTTTCGTTCCCTTCATCAAGCCCCGTGACATCTTATCGAAGCCCAATCGCTTCGCCGCCTCGCCGGATGCGGATAACCACTCCAGATAATCCCGGTATTTGCGACGCCCAGCGGGCGTATCAGTCAACCCTCCCGCGAACTCCGCACCCACCTCTGGAGACTCAAACGACCAGCGACGGCTCGGATACCAAAACCGGGCGAAACTGCTGTCCGCATAAGTCTGCAAAGCCGAATCCTCCACTAGACCGGCCCGAACCGGATTCAGATGGATATAGTGACAAACCGCACCGAGCGCATCGCCATCCAGCAGGATGGCTTTGTAGCGCCCCTGGAAGACATGCCCGTTGCTCTTACGGAAGCGATTGAAACGATTCGCAAAAGTCGACTGCAGCCAGCGCATGCCCTCGACAAGGTTAGGGCTAGGTGTCTCGATGCACAAGTGGTAGTGGTTGCCCATCAAGCACCACGCATACAAACGCCACTCCATTGACGTGCAAGCCTCCTCCAGGCACTTTAAGAAACTTTTACGCGCCCCTTCCGTTTCAAATATCCAGGACCAGTAATTACCACGGTTTATCAAGTGATAGCGCGCACCTGCATATTCGATCCGACTTTTACGTGACACGACGCCACTCTTTCGAAATCAGATAAATAAAACAACAAAATAACATGGAAAATTGGACTGACCCTATCTGGTTCCCCGTGGACGCTTACGATGTGGGAGTGGGTTGTTGGTTCTGATTTTTCATAGTAAGGAGTCTCAGTTTAGCGATCACTCGCGCCTGGCAACTCCTCCCATGTCATCTTTTTCAGCCTTGAAAAACTATCGGCTAGGGCCAAGGCCAGAGCCTGAAAAAACTGGTCGCAACATCGCAATACTACATGATACCCGGCGATCTTTCCAAACATCCTCGAAACTCATTGCATGCCTTACATCGGACAAAAACCGGTCAATTTCAGCATCCTTACTGCCGATTTGCTTCGAATTTAAGATTTGGTAAAGCTTTTGGCAAAATGCAAAACTGAATTTATTACTAAATCTGATTATGACAGTATAGTCTCCAATATTCGGAAGCCGCATGGTCACTGCATCATACCCACCTTCTGTAAACGAGAATTTCAAAGATGATGCTTCCCGAAGCCTTACACCATCATCAATTCGAACGAAAGAGTTTGAAAAGGATAGACTCTTCTCATGTTTTTCTTTCAATAAAGTAAACATCAAATCGTACATCCCTGGAACTATTTGCGATGACAAATCGTCTACACCTCCAGAATATTTGTACCCTGATCCGGGGTTTATCTCAATGAAACAGACATCTTCTTTAACATATTGTAGTAATACATCTCCAGAACCTTCTACATATTTACTACTCTCTTTTTCTGGGTAAAAACAAATTTTTTCTTTCCCGTTTGGTTGCTCACTCTTATTGCAAACACCCGAAAGTCTTTTTTGATATATAACAGCTCTTGAGTTTTCATCGACTGTTATGTATTTTCCTACATTAGCTATAATAAATTCATATTTAGCATCAGCCTCCAAGTATAGCCCAAGGAGTAATATGCACGAGAGTGTAGTAAATATGGCTTTAAAGTTCATTTGCAATTTCGTGGTTTACTTTGTATTTCTTATTGGATATCAAAAACCCCGTCGTCTTCCTCAAAAGAACTAGTTGGGTCTTCACCAGTTATATACGAATTTTCTATAACTCCTGCGCCCTTAAGTTCCCCTGATTTTTTTTCATCATTAGTCGAGGCCGAAATTCCCACCTGCACTCGAAGGTTATAGCCATTACCAGACCCAACATCATAATCCCTTTTGATATCAGAAGGGCTATTCGAACCAGTCTCGCTATTTGCAAAGGTGTCGAACGGATCTGGAAAAGATACTATTTTATCTTTAGTATCATAGCTCCATACGTCTTTAGTCCAAACAAGCTGCTCATCTTCAACATAAATCTTTACCCCTACTGCCAATCCGGCAATTAAATCTTCACTACTAGCCGCACTCAAACTAGCGCTAACAGGTCCATATCCTACACTCAGAGATGCACCACCCGAACCGTCGACATAACTTTTCACTAAACTTCCTATTGCATCCCAATTATGCTCTAATTTAGCTGATGCTTCTACAGAGCCATCAAAAGAATTTGATGGCTCTGTAATAACCGTAAGCAAATAGTTTTGGCTCATAAATGCACCTTCTTTAACATCCTCAGCCCCGGATACACTACTGGCTTTGAAGTCTGACACATCATATGAGCCATTTGAGGTATTATCTTTAGGACCACTATCGGTGGACGATACAGAATCATCAAATTTAAACTCAAAAACCGTCCCGCTGTATGTCTCTTCGTATGTTGTACCATCATGAGTAAGAGAAACCTTAATTTCATAAGGGTCGGTCGAATTACCGGTAACAGTAATAGTGTCACCATCACTAACCGAATTGGGACTCACACTCACATCTCCACTCTCGACGCTAACGCTCGCAGTAGAATTTTCGGGGTCAAGACCAATCGAAACATCATACTTGGTGGTCGTGTATTCCGACTGTGCGTTTAAACAAATATCGGGATGGATATCGGCAGCGCCATTGGGATAGCCTTGACTAGCGGCTGGAGACAATTCAACCGGGATAACCCATTCACATTGGTCCCAATCAGCCCAAACATGATCCGGTGTTGGCCTAGGGTCATCTGGATCGTTAATGTCCGGCTCGAGGCAAGGATTATCCTTACCTCCGTCAGCTTCTTCGGCGACCAATTGACAGGTGGAACTTAACACTAACAAAGCAGCAAGTATCCAATTATACCTGACACAAAAATATGACTGTAACCGGTTTTTCATTTTTAAATATATTATTTACTTCTAATAGATTCGATAACGATTCTTTCGGAAAACGTATTTTTGCTTTCTGCAATCCTTGCCAGAGAATCGCTTAATCCAGTTATTTCCATGTCGTCCGCTACTTGTATCGCAGGAATTCTGGTGCGTTCCCCTAAGTTCGGATTTTCGATGAACTCCGCTACAGTTTTTTCCAACTTAGCCACATCCTCGGCAGATAGCTTTCCAGCTCTACGTTCACGATTCAGGGCCAATAATGCAGTGCCGGGCAAACTCGTATCCGTTTCGTCCAGCGAATCCCAAAATACATTTTTGATCATTTTTGCCTGCGTCTCGGAGGCATTTACCATCCCCCGAGAAAGCCCCTGAAGGGTGTAATCACGAACGTTCTCTTGCTGTGTCTTGTCGTTAATGACCTGTGCAGATACTTCTAAATAGTCGTCCGAAAGAACCGGCTGGTCATGAAAAACGGCGACAATTTCATTAATCAAGACATACATTGCCGCATTCGACATACCCTTGTAACGATGCTCATCTGCCAGGTAATCCAGCAGGCGAGTCGCTTCAGCTTCAGGCAATTCAGCCCCGTGTAGATCTGAAACCGCACGAAACCGTTCGGCATTTGAGGCTTCTGTTAGCCCCGTCACCACATCGACCGCATGCTTGGGCGACCTTACGGTCTTATTATTGACTTCAAGCTCCCGGCGAAGATGCAACTGGTCTGGTTGATAGCCAGCAGGCATCCGAGCGACAACCCGACTTGTTTTTGATTCTTCGGAGCGCTTCCCGCTATTGCCCACAGAGGCATTTGGAACGGCTTCCTCTCTTAGAGATGTTGAGCCTTTCCTTCCTTCATCAGCGTTTTTGGGGAACTCCAACTCATTTGGAAAATGCTCCATCTCAGTTGATTGATCGGAGTTCAACAGCTTGACATAGATGAACACAGTCGAGCAAAGGCCGACGAGAACAAAGAGTATTGCGTATGTAGCTTTCCTTTTCATCTATCCCCGGGGTTGGCCAAGATTGATTACGGCATCATAGATATAAGTGCGATGGCAGAACGAACCTTTCGCGGTGCCAGCGCGAATGAAACCTACATATGCCACTCCAAGTTCATTGAAGTCGTCCGGGGTGAGAACCTTATACAGGCTCCCATCCTCAAACATGACACCTGCGGCATAGATATCCAAGTGCACTTCCGTTTCCGGATAGACATCGAACAAGACGACAGCAACTTCGTAAAGTCCGGTTCCGTCCTCATACCGTTCGACCAGTTTGTAGCTGGTTGCGGTCGTGCTCGCCGCACGTTGACCCCGTATCTCTTGTGTCGTGAGGATCGGACCGTTGGGGCTCAGCCTTGCGGCTACATAGCGGGAATTCAAAGAATCGGTCGTGATTTCGAGCACACGATCCCCCGCTTGTGTCGGATCGGCTTCGGTGACCAGAGTCCGCATATCCGACTCGACGATGACATCTTCGGGTAAATCGGGGTTCACCCATGAGCGCGTCTCGGCGACCATGGCGATGGGACTTCTGGCGAAGTCTGCTTCGACCACTTCAACGGCGATTTGACCGGTCGATGTGGTTCCCGCATCCGACCAAGTGCCGGTTACTGTAAACGTGCCTGCGGTGTCGAAATTCACGGGGATTGGGCTTTCGACAGTCGAGACCAGAGGCTGTTCGCCGGTTACGGTCACTTCGACTGAGCCTGTCGCCTGACCTGCGGGCACGGCATTGAGCAGGAGGGAGTCGCCTTTGCGAATCTTCACCGTGGCTCCATTTGCATCGATAAGGTTGGTTTGTTCCCACGTGAGTTCGACATTTTGACTCAAGCCGCCGTTTTCAAATCCGACGTTTGCCGTTGTGGTCGCCGACGCATTTAAATCGATATTCGTATACCAGCGGTCGGCGGGTGCCGGCTGGGCGGCAAGGGCGTCACCGGATAGCATGGACACATAGCGGCTACGCCCTTCGAGGCAGAACGGCGAGGTGATGCTGCTGAGCGAGGTCGCTTCGATGCCGTTGATCAAGTTGAGGCGATGGTCGATCCAATCGGCTTTTCCGTTGGTGTCGGCATCCACCCCGCCATGACGGCTGAGTGCCATGGAAGTGAATCTAATATTCCGGTTTTGCTTGAAGTTGACAAACTGCAGTTCGATCTGGTGCGTGCCCGCTTGCAGCCAGGGTAAGACGATCTTCTTCGTGTCGGTTTCGCCGTCAAACATGTAGAACGAAATCCGCTGCACGAACTGGCCATCCACCGTGACGGCAATCTCGTATTCGGAGAGATTGCCGGTGTATTCGAACGGCGTGGCGGTGAGATCGAGTTCGTAGAGTCCGTCTGCGGAAAGCGTAACCGGCTGGCGGAGGATGCCTCCGGCTGCGTTTGAATGGATGCCGTTTGCATCTGAAAGCCATTCTCCGGTCAGGCCCGTTCCCGTGGTCAAATCCAAGACCTGGACCAACTCGCTGGCCCCCATGTCGTTAGAATTGGGGTCGCTTAGATAGAGACGGGCTTCATCGTAATCGCTGATCCCATCTCCGTCCGAATCGACCAGTTGGGCGTCGGTACCGGCAACGGCCTCCTCAGAGTCCAAGAGACCGTCCGAATCGCTGTCCAAATCGAGTTGTTCTATTTCGTAAGTCGCCTTGGCCAGTTCGACGCCGTCACCACTCGCTACAAACAGGCCGACGATCGGAATCTCTGGAGACGTCCAGAGATGGCTTCCCAACTTCGTCCAGAGCGAACCGTTCACGGAATAGGAGATTTCCACAATGGAACCCGAGATTTTCCGCATACGCAGCCACACGGGCGCGTCGCCTGTATCCACCGTATTTTTCAGGCTCTCGTTCGTGCCGGGGCTGTCGCCGACAGTTCTGATCCCATGAAAGGAGTTGGCATCCCGGTAGATCCCGATGGAGTCGGCGTCCGCGTTGCTCGACGAGCGCATGAACAGTCCGAAGAGGCCCGAATCGCCCGGGAAACTGCCTTGAAACGAATCGACACGAACGATCAGGTCGAAGTTCTCGGTCACGCCGATCTCCCGCATGACTCCGTGTGCGCCCTTGCCGTTCAGAAGGCCGTCGCCGTTGGCGAAGAGGATTTCCGTGCCGTCGGCCGCCAGGTAAGGTTTGGCAACCGTGGCCTGCCCGATTAAGGTGGTCGGCACGTCATTCGGGAGTAAATGGGTCGGCGCATCCGTCGCCTCCAGAATGGAAGTTTCCTCCAGATGCTCGATACCGTCCCAATAGCCATCGCCGTCGGTGTCCCTGGCGGACGGATCGCTTTGGAGATTCATTTCCTGAAAATTGCTCAGGCCGTCGGCATCGAAGTCGCGATACGCACCTTCGAGCGGGGCGCTTGCATCTGAAGGATCGAGGCCATACTGCATCTCCCAGGCATCCGGCAAACCATCGTCGTCCTGATCGTCCGGGTCCGGCAGCCAGGAGAGCAAATATGGAGCTGAAATAACCTCGCGCGGTGAGCCCACATCCGGGCGGCTCCATGCCACTTTGAAATAGTCTCCCGCCCACATTTCGGCATGTAACACTTCGAAATAGTAGCGAACGCCTGCTTCAAGCGTCACGACCTCCGATGTTTGCTCGGGATACAGGTCCCACTGAATCGGGTTCGTGAAAGTCGCGACGTAAGCGATACGCTCTTTGTTGTAGGCGTGCGAATCGCTGCTCAGCCAGAATTCCGTATGGTCGTCACCCACCAGGTGGAAGACATAATCGCCGCTTTCCTCGGGAACGATGAATCCGCGGGTTCGATCTGCATAAGTATCGCCCTGGTTGCCATCGATCTCGAGCTTGTCGAGCCACTCCGTCCTGTTTTCACCTTCAGGGAAATCGGTGTGATGGATGAGAACGTTCAAACGTTTGCCTTTAACATCCTTCCAGATTTGACGGCGGACCAGTCCGGGCATGCCGTAACCGTCGTCGATTCCGTCGCCATCGCTGTCGCTTAGCGTATGATCCGTGCCGAAACGGAACTCTTCCGCGGCTGTCAGGATATCCCCGTCGGTATTTGTCAGTGCGTCTTCAGTATCCAATGGATCGAAGCCATGCTGCACCTCCCAGCCGTCCGGCAGCGTGTCGCCGTCGGTGTCGGCTGAATTCGGGTCGGTGCCCATACTGCGTTCCGTATCGTTGTCCAGACCGTCGCCGTCGAAGTCGAGGCCCTCGGGCTCGACGTTCTGGATGGTGATTTCGTCGATCCAATTGAAGGAGGCTGCGCCGCCTTCCTGGAGGACGGTGAAGTTCGAGAGGGTATCGCGGTTGGGATCGACGAAGGGGACGGCTTCGAAGACGGTGACGCCATCGACGCAAAGCTTCCAGGTTTTGGCCGCGTAATCGAGCCGCACATCGTAGCGCACCCAGGCCTCAGGTTCTCCGGTAAACGGAGCGCTCAGCCACTCGGACTGATCCACATCGAAGACGGAAATGGTTCCGTTATTGGTGATGCCGAAGACGGCCCCGGCGTCCGGATCGATATCTTCGGGCCGGATCAGATCGATGGGGTGCAACTTCGCCTGGAAGGAAACCCAGACGACCGGCTCGCCTGCGGCGCTGAGATAGCGCTTGGCATGGGCAAAGGTATCGACGTAGGGATGGGCCTTGGAGCGGAGCGACTGCGCCGAGGTGTCCGCGCCGGACTCGCCGTCCACTCTGAAGATCCGGGAGGCTTCCCATTGTTGCTGGCCACCCAGCTGCCCCGGCTGAAAACCTTCGGCGGATTCGAAGCCGATGTGCAGGCCTTTCGAGCCGTCGCCTTGAAGTTGGAGGGCGGTGGCGTCGGCGACCGGATCGGCCGTCCAAGCGACACTCAGGGGATCGTAAATTCCGTCGCCGTCGGTGTCGGCGTTGAAGGGGTCGGTCTCGCCCGGATCGACGATGCCGTTTTGATTGGGATCTTCTTCGATGTAGAGCAGACCGTCGCCATCCGGATCCTGATCCAAGTCGATGGCATAGCGGCCGGCGAGGTGCTGCTCGACTTGCTTGAGCTGCGCCTCGCTCAAGGAGGCATCGTAAACGAGAATTTCCAAAATTTCACCGCCGAAGAGGTCGGTGCCGACGGGTTGCTTTTGGCCCACGTAGTAGCCGGTGGTCTCGCCGCTCGTCCACGACTGGATGCCACTCGCTTCGGTTGCCACATGGTCGGTCAGGGCGCGGAGGGCGAGTTCGCCGTCCAGGCCGTCCGCGCCGCCGCTACGGCGGACCGAGGCGATGGAAAGTCGTTGCTCGTGGTTGGGGCCGAGGTCGAGATACACGCCGTCCGTTCCGAGGCCGACGGCATGGATGCCGAAGTGACCTGCCTGCGGCCCGTAGGCCAGCAGCGGGGCTCCGGTAGCGGTGCCGGTCGCGCTGTAGCTGAACGGTGCGCTTTCGGACTGCCCACCCGTCTGCCGGTGCACCACGATGAGGGTGAAGTCACCGGCAGAGGCATCGAAATCGGACAGGCCTGCGAGATAGTCGTCCTGTCCGTCGAAAACAAGAGCGGGCTGACCGTTATAGGCGTTCGCGACCAGACCGGGACGCATGGCCGCATCGGACTGGGAAGCATCGTTGCCGTAGAGCGACTGATCCTGCCAAATGGAAACATTACCGGAGGCATCGAGTTCGACGCCGGTGTCCGAAGCGAGACGGAGCCGCAGATCGACACCCGCCCCATCGCTCAATCCATCGCCGTCCGAATCCGGATCGGTTGGGTCGGTGCCGAGGTCGTATTCCCCGATCATGGCGAGGCCGTCGCCGTCCAGATCACTGTCGGGATCGTAAGCGACGAGCGGGTCCAGCCCGTATTGGAGAATCCAGACATCGGAAAAGCCGTCGCCGGAATTATCGTTGAGCCAGGGGTCGAGACCGAGGGCGCGCTTTTCATCGTTGGTCATGCCGTCGCCCGAAAAGTCGAGGCCGGCGGGCTCGGCGGTGGCGAGCGTGATCGAGTCGATCTCCGTGGCGCTACCCGGCTCACTCGGCGCTTCCGCCAAGGCCTCGCGCAGCAGGCGCAGACGAGTCAGGGCATTGCCGTCCCGATTATAAAATGGCAGGTCGGCGGCGATGAGCGAGCCGTTCAGCAAAAGGGTGGCGCGCCCGGCGGCATAATCGAGATAGATATCGTAGTCGTTCCATGCCTCGAGGTCGGGCGTGACGACAAACTCGGTCCATTCGGCGGCACCGGCGTCGTAAACGGACAGGCTGTTGGGGAATGCGGCACCGAAAACAAGCGATAGTGGGTGACCTTCGTCGCCGACGGTTTCAGGCAATTCGCCGGGCGTCAGCCGGGCGCGGAAGCTCAGCCAGACAGGAACCTGCGTGCCTGCCCCGAAATAGTGCTGCATGGAAGCCGGGGCCAGCGGATCGGCGAACTCGACCGTCTCGCCCGAGGTGACCGTGGCGGCGGCGGCCGTCCAGCCGTTCTGACCGTCGAGCGCACCGGCGGCATAGCCTTCGGCGACCGCGAATTCCGTCTCCCAGAAGTAGCCGCCCTGCCCGTCCGATTGGAGGACATCGATAAAGGAATCGCTTACCAACGGGTCCAGCCCGTGCGCGACTTTATTGCCATCGTTCATGCCATCCCCCGAGCTGTCGGGGTTGTCGGGATCGGTGCCGGCGGTGGTTTCCCCGGAGTTCATGAGACCGTCGCCGTCGTTGTCGAGCGCGGCGGGCTCAATGGCATCCACGCTGACACCGTCGAGGGCGTTGAGTTGATCGAATTGCAGGTAGCTGAAAGCGGGAACGGTATCGCGGAAGCCGAGATTCTGCCCGTAATTGACATCGTCGATCCATACCGACCAGGTCTGGGCCGCGTAGTCGTGATGCACGGTCAGCCGCGCCCAGGCGCCCAGCTCGACCGGCGGATGGTCGAGGGCGAGCCATTGGCCGCCCCCCTGCTGATTGCCGTCGAAGACCCGGAGCAGACCGTCAGTACCGAAATAGAAGGCCGAAGCGGCGCGCGGTGCCGTGATCTCTGGCGGCGTGGCCCCGTCGTAATAGCCAACCGCGAGGTGAAAGTCGATCCAGACCGAATCATGACTTTGGGTGTCTCCAAAAATCCGGCTGAGCGACACGGGCGCTTCTTCGGTGACCCGCAAGTATTGGGTCCCTTCCGGCGCGCCCGACCACATGAGGATTTCAGCATCGACGCCCGTGAATTCCCAAAGGCGGGTACCGTCCAGGAACGGGCCGACCGCATCGCTCTCAAAACTATCGGCAAACGGAACCGTGCCGAACGGATCGGCGGTGGTGCCGAGCGGATCCTCACCTAGCAGGACTTTGAGACCGTCGTCCAGACCGTCGCCCGAGGTGTCGGCCAGGGCCGGACTCGTGCCCAGGGCAAACTCGGTGATATTGGAAAGGCCATCGAAGTCGGAATCCGCGTTACGCTGGTATAGATTCGGGTCGAGCCCGTAGCCGGTGAGCCATGCGTCGGGCAGACCATCGTTGGAAGCGTCGTTGAAAAGCGGATTTCCGGTGCCGACGTAATAATAGTCGAGCAGGCTCTGCGTTTCCGCATCCCCGAACAGGCCGAAATCCGCGAACGCAGTCAGACTATCATCGAGGAAGCCCAAGTCGTAGCGCTGCAGTTCGCCATCGACAAACAGATCCCAGTTGTTGGCCGCGTAATCGAGACGATAGCTGAGGCGAATCCAGTCGAGGGCCGATTCGCCGTCGGCAGCAAGCGGGCTCGTGAAGCCCGTGGACGACCACTGGCCCGAACCGAGGCCGTCGCCATCCACTGCATAGATTTCACCCGCGCCGCCTTCTTTGACGAAGCCGGTGACGGCCGACTGGAGCGAAGGGATGGATGTCGGCAAATTGCTTTGGTCGGCGAAAACCGGCTTGAGGAAAAAATCCACCCAGAAGACCTGCGCGGTTTGCGGTTCCGAGGTCAGGACAAGCCAATCGTTGCCAAAAAAGCCGAAGGCCTGCGAACTGCCCGCTCCCGGGCTCAGAATCTCGGCGTCAAGATCGGCACCGATGTCCCACCAACTGTCGGCGGTCAAGGGTCCCAGACTGTAGCCTTCGTCGGATTCGAAATCCGTCTCGAAAGGCAAGGCAACCGGGGTCTGGGCCGACGCGGTGAGGCAGGGTCCAAAAGATGCGGCGGCGATGCAGGCGGCGGCGAGCGTTCGGGGGACGCGAGAGGTTACGGGGGGCGCCGTTGTCGCGGCATCGCTACGTCGTTTTTCGACAAGGGACGCTGCTCTCGCAGCGTTGCTACGGATGGACACGTGATTCCCGCGAGCGGCTCGCGGGGATGGGCCGGGGCTCGACGAAGTCATGGGAAATCCTTTCGTCGGGGTGATTATTTCTGTGTCTCGAATTTTGTCAGCGAAGTGCTACGGCTTTGGCCCGGCTGCCCGATTTCCCGCCAAAAGATAAAACCGAACATCAAAACGAACCATCCGCCGAGCGAAGAAATCATGATGACGGTGCCTTTCGTCGGCTCGGCGACATTGTCCGCCGAAACGGTCAGATTGTCGAAGTGGTAGCCCCCGCCCCCGGTGTCGATGCTCCGAATCCGGATCGACGCGCCGTCCGCGAAATTGTAGGTCTGCCCTTCCTCAATCGTGATGGAATAGGGATTGTCAGGGTCATTCGTTTGACTCGTATTGGAGGAAGTCCGGTCGATCGTGTCGATCGTTTGCCAACCTGTTCCGCTATTATCGTTGTATTCGACAGCGAAGGTGGCCCCATACATGGGATCGCTAAACGCATAGTCGAAGGCGATGGTCAGCTCGGTGGTGCCGCCGGTATCCAAATTGAAATTTTCGGCGACTTGGAGGTAATTGCCGGTCGAATAACCTCTTTGAAGCGTCACCGTCTCAGGCGTTGCGTTATAGGTGGCCCCCTGGTGCGCGTAACCCGTCGCTAAGGTGTCGGTGGAAAAGTCGTCTTGAAAAATAACAACCGATTCGGAGGCAAGAGAGATCGAACTGGCGGCGAGAAAAAGGGCAAGGGTTCTATTTTTCATATGTGAGTTAGTTAGTGGCTATTGGATACATGGTTATGGATAACGGTTCTTCCACGCCTAACTTTTACACCCCCCCCACCTGTCAACGTTAACTTTGTCAAAAGATCGTTAAGTTCGATTTATTCTGGTTTGATTTCCCGCTGCGCCTCTATTGAGTCTTTGATTTTAGCAATCATGTGCGGCCGATTCACACTCCATTCCAACAAGAATAAACTGGCCGAGGCCATCGCCCTGGCATTGCCGGAAAGCATTGAGCCGGACTATAACATCGGTCCCGGCCGCGAGGTGCTGAGCATCTCCCAGCTAAAGGAAACCGGCCCGCGTGCCACTTTGATGCACTGGGGGCTGAAGACGCCGCAAAACTTTCACGTCAACGCTCGTATTGAAACGGCGGATACAGCGCCGCGCTTCCGCGAGAACTGGGAGTGCCACCGCTGCCTGGTGCCGGCCAACGGATTCTACGAATGGTATGCCGACGGGATCACGAAGCAGCCCTACTACATCTACCCGACTGACCGGGAACTGTGCTATCTGGCCGGGCTCTGGTATCCCTCCGGCCGCGAAGAAGAAGCGGACACCTGCATTCTCCTGACGACTGCCGCCGAGGCCTCGATCCAGGACGTGCACCACCGGATGCCCGTCATTCTGCCTCCGGAAGCTCGCGACGCTTGGCTGGGTAATCAATTGACCCGTAAAGAAGCCGTGCGGCTCGCCAATGAAATCCCCTTTGAGAAACACACGGTCTCGCGGCGGGTCAACAGCGTGCAGAACAACGACAGTCGCCTCATACAAGCCACCGCACCTCTACAAGACGAGCAGATGCAACTCTTCTAGGCCGTTCTGGAACGGGAACTGCTCGATACTTCAAAGACTGGAGCGAGTGGTCATTGACGCAGAGGCACGGGCTCCCTATCCCTCACTGACAAATATGGTATTAGGCAGATTAATCACCGATGGCTAAGAAGCTGATAACATCATTGGCGGCAGTGGGTCTCCTGCTCACGATTCCGTGTGGCTGTAAAAAACCGTTCAGCGACCGTGAGCAGGACAATAATGTCTTTCGTTTTTCGGGCTCGGGCTCCCCGGTGACGATGGATCCGGCCGCAGCCTCGTCCACTTACGAGAATCTGGTGGTTACCAGCATCTACGATCAGTTCTACGAATATAAGTATCTGGCCCGCCCCTTCGAGCTGAAGCCAAAGCTGGCGGCCGGCATGCCCGATGTCAGCGATGACGGGTTGGTTTACACTTTCCGGATCAAAAAAGGCATTCGCTATGCCGACGACCCCTGTTTTCCGGATGGCGAGGGACGGGAAGTCGTGGTCCAGGACTTTATTTTTTCACTCAAGCGAATCTTCGACCCGAAGAATCTTCCCCAGGGTGAGTGGGTCTGGCGGGGCAAAATCAAGGGCCTCGACGAATGGAAGGCGACCGGCTCCGACTACTCTCAAGAAATCGAGGGGCTCAAGGCGGTCGACGACTATACGCTCCAGATCACGGTCAACGAGCCCTTCCCGCAACTCGTCTACACCCTGGCCATGGGCTACTCCTCCTTCGTGCCCCGGGAAGCCGTCGAACATTACGGCAAGGAGTTCTCCCTGAATCCGGTCGGCAGCGGCCCCTACGCCCTCAAGTCCTTCACCACGCGTAAAGCGGTGCTGGCCAAAAACGAAAATTACCGTGAAGAGTATTTCGACCTCGAATACGAGGGCTACGACCCGGAAACACAAGCTTGGGTGGGACTCGAGGTACTGGACGGAAAACGCATCCCCATCATGGACAACGTGGAAGCGCATTTCATGAAGGAGAGCATGACCCGATGGAACTCCCTGAACAAAGGCAACGAGATCCACTTCGGAAAAATTCCGACCGCGTTGACCCACATGGTCGCCTCCCAACTGAAGCCACTCAAGCTGAAGCCGGACTACGCGAAAAAATTCAAAGGCATGAGCTTACCCGATTTCGGTTTCGTCTACATGTCTTTCAACATGGCCGACCCGCGAATCGGCCACAACCAGGACCCGGAACGGGACAGGCGGAACCGACTCCTGCGCATGGCGATCCGGAAAGCATTCGATTGGGACCAAAGAAACCAGCGCTTCTACAATGACATGGGGATCATCTTCCCTGGCATTATTCCCCCTCGGCTCGACGCACACGATCCGGATCTTCCCGAATCCTACGTGAAGGCCGACTACACACAGGCACGGGAATATCTGGAGGCGGGTGGCTGGACGGCCGAGAACCTCCCCATTTTGGAATACGGCGTCACCGCGACTGTGCTGGACATCCAGATGTTCGAGCAATTCCGCGGCTGGCTGGAAAAGATCGGCTATCCCCGCGAAAAAGTTGTGCTCAAGACCTACGCCTCTTTCGGCGATTACAACCGGGCGGTGAAACAGAAGGAAGTCATGCTCATCCCCATGGGCTGGAACCTTGACTATCCGGACAGCGAGAACGTCCTGCAACTTTTCTACGGGCCGAACCAAAGCCCGGGCTCCAACACCTCGAACTACGACAACCCGGAATTCAACAAGCTCTTCAAGCAAACGAAGACCATGCAACCCAGCCCGGAACGCACCGAGCTTTACCAAAAAATGAACCGGATGATTCTGGAAGACGTGCCCACTATCTCCGGCATGACGCGTAACAATCCTTACGTCTGGTATCACAATGTCGTCTACTACCACTCCGACAGTCCGCACGGCAGCTTGCTGAAGTATGCCTACATGCGGCCCGGGTCCACAGGGGAGGGAATGAACTAGCCATGGAAACCTTCCAATACGCCGTCCGTAAACTGATCTACTCGATCCCGCTGCTGTTCGGGGTGACGCTGATCGCCTTTACCCTGATGGTCTATTTCGGCCCGGATCTGACCTACAGCCTCCTCGGAAAGAATGCCAGTCCGGAGCAAATCGCGGAGGTGCAGCGCGAACTCGGCTATGACCAACCTTTTGTCCAGCGCTACCTGATGTTCCTCAAAGAGGTCGTCACCTTCGACTTCGGCAATTCGATTTCCACCGGCGAGGAGGTGACCTCCATTCTGGCCCGAACGGTCCCGATCTCCTTCGCCGTCGCGCTGCCTGCCTTTATCATCTCCAATATCCTGGGCGTGGGCCTGGCCCTGCTCGCAGCCTACCACCGGGGCGGCTTTTGGGACAAATCCGTCATGATCTTTGCTGTCGTGGGAATGAGTGTCAGCTACCTCATGATCGTGATCGCCTTTCAGATCATCTTCTGCACCACCTACGGCCTGAACTGGTTCCCCGTGCAGGGCTGGATCGATCCCCCGCCGGACTATATCGACGCGGGCTTCTTCGAAATCGCCTATTACTACTGGTATTATTACTGGCTCTACGTGGCAGTGCCCACTCTAACCAGTATCTTCGTCTCGCTCGGCTACAACACGCGCTTTTTCCGGGCCGTGATCGTCGAGGAGTTGAACCGGGATTACGTGCGCACGGCAAAGGCCTACGGCATCGGCAACGGTAAGGTCATGATCAAGCATGTCTTGAAAAACTCGCTCATCCCCATCGTCACCCGGATCATCATCTCCCTGCCCTTCGTCATCATCGCGGGCAACCTTGTACTGGAGAAGTTCTTCGGTATTCCCGGAGTCGGCCTGGTCACCTATGACGCCATCACCAATGGTGACCTACCCGTGGTCAAGGCGGTCGTGACCTGCACCGCTATCCTCTACGTCTTTGCTCTTATCCTCACGGATATCGCCTACAAAATAATCGACCCGAGAATCTCTTACTCCAAGTGATGAAGCCCGCTTCCCAAAATTCGGAGCCACCCAGGCAATCCAAGGAATCACTTTGGTCCAAGAGTGTGCGTAAATTCAAGCGCGACCGCTTCGGCGTGGCCGCTCTCATCGTGGTCGGGATCTACGCGATCATCGCTCTGGGCGTATGGCTCGGCCTATGGGGGCAGAATTGGAGCGCCCTCACGGACAATGGCTTTCTCGGCGTCAGCAGCGAGCACTGGTTCGGCACCAACATTAATGGGCAGGATATTTTCGCCCGCGCGATTGCGGGCACGAAGACCGCCTTTGAGGTCGGGCTACTGGTCGCCGTGCTCTCGACGCTGATCGGCGGCGTCCTCGGGGCGATTGCCGGCTACTTCAACGGCACCATCATCGACGAAATCATCATGTGGCTCTATGGCTGCATCGACGCGATCCCCTTTTACCTCTTCGTCGCCGCTATCGCCTTTGCCATGCAGGACATGCCCTACGCCATGCACGTGGCCATGATCGCCACTTTCTGGTCTGCCACCTGCCGGATCGTGAGAGGGGAGGTCATCAAGATCCGTAACCTCGAATACATCCAGGCCGCCCACGCCATCGGGGTGAAGCCGATGACCATTATCTTCCGACACGTTACTCCGAACACCTTCCACATCCTTCTGGTCCAGGCGACCATCACCTTCGTCGGCGCGATCAAGAGCGAGGTGATCCTCACCTTTCTCGGCCTCGGCGTGAAGGACGGTGTCAGCTGGGGCACCATGCTCTCGGAATCCATCAACGAGGTGCTGCGGGGCCACTTCGGCAACTTTCTGGCCGCCTCCGGCTTCCTCTTTGTGCTCGTGATCGCCTTCAATATGTTCGCGGACGCCCTCCAGGACGCCACCGACCCGAAGAAGATCAGTAACTAAGCTCCCAACCATGCCACCATTGTTAAAAGTCGAAAATCTTTCGGTCGAATTCATGACTGACAAGGGTCCGGTTCAGGCCGTCGACAACGTCAGCTTTGAGGTCGGCACCGGCGAACCGGTCGGCATCGTCGGCGAGTCCGGCAGCGGCAAGTCGGTCACGGCGCTGACTATCCTGCAACTGGTTCCCAACCCGCCGGGACGGATTACCAGCGGCCGCATCGAGTTGGACGGCGTCGACATCCTCTCGAAAACCCAGGCCGGGATGCGCAAGATCCGCGGCGACCTCGCCTCCATGATTTTTCAGGAGCCCATGACCGCGCTCAACCCGGTCTTTACCATTGGCAACCAGATGACCGAAGTCATCCGCGTGCACCGGAAGGTCTCCCAAAAGGAGGCACTGGAGATCGCCGTCCGCATGCTCGACACGGTCAACATTCCGAATCCGGCCAAGTGCGTGAAACAGCATCCACACGAGCTGTCGGGCGGCATGCGCCAGCGCGTCATGATTGCGATGGCCCTCTCCTGCGACCCGAAGCTGCTCATCGCGGACGAGCCCACCACTGCTCTCGACGTCACCGTCCAGGCACAGGTGCTTGATGAGATCCACCGCCAACAGGAAGAGCGCAACATGGGCATGATCCTGATCACCCATGACCTCGGCGTGGTGGCCGAGACCTGCAAACGCGTCATCGTCATGTATAAGGGAAAGATCGTTGAAATCGCCGAAACCAAGGAGCTCTTCCGCAACCCACAGCACCCCTACACCAGGAAGCTTCTCAACTCCGTCCTCACGCTGCGCGACTGACTGTAAAACTGAAACATCAATTGAACCGTTAACGGTTCAAGAAAAGGGCCCTTTTAAAGATGGACGACACACCACTTATCGAAATCCGCAACCTGAAGACGTACTATCCCATTCGCGGGGGCTTCTTCAATACCGTCAAGGATCACCTCAAAGCCGTCGACGACGTGTCTTTTTCCATCGGTCGGAAGCAAACCTTCGGACTTGTCGGCGAGTCCGGCTGCGGAAAATCCACGCTTGGCCGCTCCATCCTCCGCTTGCAGCCGATTACCGGCGGGCAAATCCTGTTTGAAGGCAACGACATCACAAAGCTCTCCCAAAAGGAGATGATGAAATTCCGCCGTAACATCCAAATCATCTTTCAGGATCCCTACGGCTCCCTGAATCCGCGCATGACGGTGCGGCAGATTATTCGCGAGCCCCTGGACACGCATTCGATCGGAGACAAGTCGGACCGGGACAAGGAAGTCTACCGGCTTCTGGACGTCTGCGGCATGGAACGGGCCATGGCCGACCGCTACCCTCACGAATTTTCCGGCGGGCAGCGTCAGCGTGTCGGCATCGCCCGGGCACTCGCCCTGAAGCCCAAATTCATCGTGGCGGATGAGGCGGTCTCCGCCCTGGACGTCACCGTGCAAAATCAAATCCTTAAACTGATCGCCGACCTGCAGGAGGAATTCGGGATTTCCTTCCTTTTTATCTCCCATGATCTCGCGGTGGTGCAACACGTCTCCCACGAGGTCGGGGTGATGTATTTCGGAAAAATGGTCGAAAAGGCCTCGGCAGAAGAACTCTACAAGAACCCCCAGCACGAATACACCAGGAAGCTGCTGAGTGCCGTACCGCGGATCCGGGTGTAAGCTCCGCTCCGTAGGGGCTTCGCTCGCGAATGCCCGCATCGCCGTCAAGGCGATGTTCTCTTTTGCACACTGGATCCGCATCCGTCTCCGGAAAACTACGCCGGGACAAGAGCGGAGCCTCTAAGGGCACACGACTATCCGGGTCCGTGAACCACAAGCCCCTTCGTTTTTGGAAGCCGAAGCCTGATCATACCTCGGGCAATTCGTAACCGGGGCGGCGCGGGCGGTCCTGCATCGCGGTGGCCTTGAGATTACCAACGACCTGTTCTGTGGCCGGATCCCACTGCACGGGCTCGCCTAGAAGTTCGGCGATGCCTGCCAACTGGCAAATCGTGCCGGAGCGGTGCCCCACGCTGGCCGGGCAAATTGTCGGCTTACGGGAAATCACGGAATCAATGAAGTTCTGCCGGTGGTTGTTCGACTCGTAAACCTGGATGGCATCATCGTCGAATCGATGGCGCACAAGATCTTCCGGCAGACTGGCCAGTTTACCCCGTCCCACATGGACCTCGCCCTCGGTGCCGATGAACCGGATCATGGCAGGATTGGGCTTTCGATCGCGCCAGACCGTGATGCCATCGGCGTAGCGGTAGTGGTGGTACTCTGCTCCGTTGTACCCCTTGGGGATAAACTCGACCGGGCCGGTATCATCACGATCAAGTGCCCACTGAATAATGTCGAAGTGGTGGGCTCCCCAGTCACCGAATTTACGACTGCCGTATTCCCAGTAGCAGCGCCAACCGCGGCCGTAATTACCGAGAACCCGGTTATCGGAGTACTCGTAGTAAGGAGTCGGCCCGAGCCAGCGATCATAGTTGAAGCCTTCCGGTACCGGCTTGATTTCTTCTTGTTCCGGCGGCTGCGGGAACTGGCCCAACTGGCAGTAAATTTCTTTAACCTCTCCGATCATTCCGTTACGCACCAGGTTGGCTGCCTTCCGGAAGCGCTCCGAAGAACGCTGTTGAGAACCGACCTGGAGAATACGCCCGTATTTTTCCTGCGCCTCGACTACCTTTTTACCCTCTTCAATCGTCAGGGTCATCGGCTTTTCCACGTAAACATCCTTACCGTTCTTCATCGCCTCAATGGCGAGCGCAGCATGCCAGTGGTCCGGAGTTGTCACGCAGACAATATCAATCTCGCGATTGGAAATCACATCCTCCCAGTTTGCTGTCGCCTGCACATCGTTGAAGCCGCGGTCCTTCAGCGTCTTTGAAGCCCTCTCCAACTGCCAGGATTTCACGTCGCAGACCGCAATAGGCTGAAGCTCTTTCATGCCGGAGAAAGTTTTCAGGTGTCCCTGGGAAATCAGGCCCATACCGATAAAGCCGATCCCCATCCGTGAGTTGGCGGCACTTTTCTCCGAGTTGCCCAGTGTTTGAGCCCGAATGATTTGAGGGGCGGCAAACAGAGCGCCTGCGGCAGCAGCTGATTTTTTGATGAAACCTCGGCGTGAAGAATGGGGTGTGTACGTAGACATTTTTTTAGATGTATGGGGTAATTAAGTGTGGGCAAGAATATCTCGCGATTCTGCTCTACAGTGGATGAGCTATCGCCCGAAAAGTTCCCAAATTTAAGGGCCGCTTCAATAGTTTCGAGGTGGCACAGCACCACGCTTGCATTGGCCGCAAAGAATTATTCTACTCCCGCATGCCCTTTTCACCCGAAGATCCGCCCACCGGCACTGACTTTATCGAGCAGAGCCTCGCTGAGCATGACGGCCCCCAGGATTCGATTCTTCGACCGCTTTCGTTTGATGACTTTGCGGGGCAGCCAAAGACACTGGAACGATTGAAGGTCATGGTCGGTGCGGCCCGTGACCGTGAGGAAGCGCTCAACCACATTCTACTCAGTGGCCCGCCGGGACTGGGCAAGACCACCCTGTCTTTAATTCTCGGCCATGAGATGGGCAAGAAGGTCAGCATCACCTCCGGCCCGATTATCGATAAGCCAGCCGATCTCGCCGGTTTGCTGACAAACCTGAATGAAGGCGATATCCTCTTTATCGATGAGATTCACCGTATTCCCAAAACGGTCGAAGAGTATCTCTACTCCGCGATGGAGGACTTCCGGATCGATATCATGATCGACCAGGGACCAAATGCCCGCAGCGTCCGACTCAACCTTCCGCGCTTTACCCTACTTGGCGCCACCACCCGGATGGGGCTGCTCACCGCGCCGCTTCGCAGTCGCTTCACGCTCCAGTCCCGCCTCAGTTACTACGACCACGGGACCCTGCAGGGCATCGTGGAACGGACCTGCGGCCTCCTGAAAGTCGACTTTGAAAAGGACGGCGCAGCCGAAATCGCCCGGCGCGCCCGCGGGACCCCGCGAATCGCCAATAACCTGGTGAACTTCTGCCGGGACTACGCCCAGCAGCGCAGCGGCGGAACGATCACAAAAGAGAACGCCGCGGCGGCACTCGAGTTACTCGAAATCGACACCCGCGGTCTCGATGAGATGGACAAACAGGTCATGCGTGTGATGGCACAGAATTACCGCGGGGGCCCTGTCGGGCTCGGTACCGTCGCGGTCGCGGTCGGGGAGGAAGCCCACACTCTTGAAGAAGTCCACGAACCCTTCCTGATTCAAGAGGGTTATTTACAGCGCACCGCGCAGGGGCGTGTCCTGACCGAAAAAGGCTGGCGGGTCATCGGGCTGGAAGCACCGGGCGGCAACCAAACTGATTTGCTTTAAATGATGGCAAATTTTGCAACTTGGAAGCAACAGTCGTCGCACGATTTGTCGCTACAATATCATGCTATTTCCCAACTAGAACTTTAAGAACCCTTGAAAAACTTATATTAAAACCCTTGAAAACCCATATAAGTTAGGCGATCTTCTAGTTAGCACGCCCCCCGCGCCTCTGAATGTATGCGTAATTCGGGGGGTTTTTTGTGCACGAATTCTGCACGATTTAAGGAGAAGAAATTTGCGTGGAATATTTGAAAGAGTCACTTCGCTCTGAGGAACAAGCGCAACGCTTATTAGACCGGGGCCTAAAAGCTGATAGGGAGGAGCTAATTAAACGGCTGAGCTCAGTCAGTTACTACCGTTTGTCCGGCTACCTCTACCCCTTCCGCAAAACGGACTCTGACAATTATGTCGAAGGTGCTACTTTAAAAGTTATCTGGGACCGGTACTGCTTTGATCGACGTCTTCGGGTGCTACTACTTGATGCAATTGAACGGGTCGAGGTCGCTATACGCACCCAACTCACTTATCATTTTTCCGAAAAGCACGGCGCCTTCGGCCATTGCGATGAGCGCCACTTCCCCAACCTAAAAATCGTCGACTATATTGAATGGAGGGAAAACCTCATTGTCGAAACGAGTCGAAGCAAGGAAGCTTTCAAGCAGCACTTTTTCAAAAAATATGGCGATTCACATCGCAACCTACCTGTCTGGATGGCTTCGGAGCTTATGAGCATGGGAAGTCTACTGACAATGCTCAAGGGAGTGGATAGTGGCATCCAAAGCAAAGTCTCCTCCCATTTTGGAATGGCTGATGAACTTTTATTGAGCTGGCTACGGAGCCTCTATGCCGCACGCAATGTTTGTGCCCACCACTCAAGACTCTGGAACCGTGTTTTAGGCTATGCACCAAGCTTGCCCCAAAGAAACAAATACCCAAATTGGCACATTACTGATGCAACAGGAAAGCGTGTATTGGTAAATAATCGAGTAGGCATACTCTTAATGATATGCCATAATTTTCTTAAACAAATTTCACCTACCAGCCAGTGGCGAAAACGCACCGAAGAACTTTTTGCCGAGTACCCTGAAATCCCGGTTAAGGCTATGGGCTTACCAGCAGAATGGACCAAGCACCCTCTTTGGACCTGATAATAAACACCAATAACTCACTTTCTCATGGGACGAAATTCCGTAAAAAAACTCAAGAAGCCACCGCGCCACTCCGCGCTGGCCGCCGTCGTGCACATCGAGAACGAGGACGACCTCTTCGATCTCATTGAACGCACCGAGAATCCTCTCCTGCTTGTCCTGGAGGGCGTGCAGGATCCCCACAATCTGGGGGCCTGCTTGCGCACCGCCTCAGGCGCGGGCGTCACAGCGGTGCTGGCCCCGGTCAAGGGAGCCTGCGGGATCACACCTACCGTGCGTGATATTTCCTGCGGTGGGGCCGACGAAGTCCCCTTCCTCAAGGTGAAAAACATCGGCATGCTCCTGCGTAAGTTTCACGACGAAGGCATTCAGATTATCGGGACCTCGGACCGGGGAGGTGGAAATCTCTACAAAATGAATTTCAAGCCGCCAACGGCCCTCGTCCTCGGTAGTGAAGGCTGGGGCCTGCGAAAAGTCACGGGCGATCTCTGCGACCATCTCGTCAGCATTCCCATGGCCGGTAAAGTTGACTGCCTCAATGTCTCCGTCTCGGCGGGCGTCTGCCTCTACGAAGCCGTCCGGCAACGACTGTAATTTCCATCCTCAAAGTTCGCGGTTCGTCAGAACGCATGAACATATCCGATTTATCTGTCTTCGTCTATGGCACCCTGAAACCGGGCGGTCGCTACTGGCCCAAGTTCTGTGAAGGCAAAGTCGACGAGCCGATTCCGGCCAGGGTGAAGGGACAGCTCTACGATATGCACCTTGGCTTTCCCGGCTTTCGTTTGGATGACGAAGGCTGGACCTACGGGCACCTTCTTACGTTCAAAACCGAAGAAGATTTCTTGAGACTGGACTATCTGGAAGGTTACGATCCGGATCGACCGTATTCGAAAAACGAATACATCCGTAAAAGAGCCCAGGTATATTCAACGCAAGGCAAGCCGCTCGGCGAGGTTTGGATCTATGAAATCACAGACCACATGATGGAGGATTGCCAAGCCACGCGTATCCCCAGCGGGAACTGGAAGGTGTAATACCAGTGCGTGACTTTTTCCGATAAAAAGACAAATGCCGCATTGCGACTACCCCGCTTTAACCCGAGCGTCGCCAAAGGCTATGCTGGGCAGGGCAAGCGAGGCGACGTGGCCTCAAACTCTGTTTTGAGGTTTTGTATTACCGGGAAAAGTGAGTTTTTGGTGTGATAATAAAAGCGACAAGAGTGTCGCTTCTACAAAAACTTCACAGCTTCAGACTGGCCTCCAGCGCGACGAAGTGCTCGGCGTTCATCAAGTCGACACCCGAAGTCTCGTCTTCATCCTGCCAGCTATATTGTAGTTTGATCTGGGTGTGACGCCCGAGCCGGTGGCCCAGCCCCAAGTCGATACGGATGTGCTCGTTGTCCCACTCCATCCCGTCAATTTCTTCGTAGATCTGGTGATTCCAGCGGGCACTCACCCACCACTGCGGCTGAAAGTCGTAACGCGCTTCGATAAAGTAGGACCAAAACTCCGCATCGTCGCCCACATTGGGCACTTCGTAGCTGGTATGAACGAGTTCAGCCCAGACCTGCCAATGACGATGCTTGTAGCTCAAATCAATCCCCAGGTTGCGTTGCATGTAATTCCCCACTTCTTTGCCCATGGGTAAAGAGGGCTCCGCCAGGTCCTGGAGATAAGGACCGAACGCACCGGTCAACCCAATGCGCCAGGATGGATTAATTCGATAACCGAGACTACCCATCCAACTGGGGTCACTCCAATCATTATCATTCCAGGTCGCCCCGCGCGAGGACGGAGCGCGATTGGTGAAATTAAGGCTGTAGTCCCAGTCACCCTTTTGTCCGAAGACCGACACACCACGGGTATAGAGCTGAGCCCAGTAGGCGGGCAACCCGAAGACCTTGTAGGGAAAGTCGGAGTTATTCCGCCATGCCGCAAAGTCAGCGGAGGAAGCGGGGACGAGTGCGTCGCTGACCGTGGTTACCTGTTCATAAAGCATGGGATAGCTGACCAAACCCATGTCCCAGTTATCCTGACGGTTGAGGAAGTTCCCCATGATCGGAACGAACTGGCCCGCCTGCACCTGAAGGGTCCCCTCCAGAAAAGACGCACGTAGAAAGAACTCATCCCAGCGGGCGGATCGGGTATCGCCATAAAATTTCGCCACTCCGGGATGAACACCGTCATCGAAGCGGAACTTCACAAAACCATAGAGGTGTTCGCCCAAGAAGGCGTCGAGCGTCAGTGTCAGCCGCGGGCTCCAGTCGTAGTTCTTGGCATCATGCGGGAAGAAAAAGCCCGGAGGGTTGGAGTTGTCGTTGTCCGTGTAGTAACCGGTCCAATCCAACTGGGCACCCCCCTCGACGTAGAAGAATCCGTCACCGGTCTCGTAGATCAGGTGATTCTTCAACGCATCCAACTGCCGGTCCAACGAATCAACGGCCTGAAGGCCCGAGCACAAAAAGATCAAGGTGAACAGTTTCGGTAATTTCATCGTATTAGTGAGTCTACTTATCACGCACTATGTAAAAAGGTGGCGCGGTTTCAAAACCTTTCAACGCGATGGTTTGCCGCTCGGAATCCGGCAGGTCAAGACCGGTGGCGTTGCGAACGGGCTCGTCGACCACGATTTCCATCGGTTTTGCCTGAGAGCACAGGCGGGAAGCCAGGTTCACACGATCGCCCAGGACGGTGTAGTTGAGCCGGTCTTCCGATCCCATACACCCGGCGACCATTTCCCCGTGGGCGATGCCTATGCCAATCTCAATCGGGGGCTCGCGGCTCGCATTCATTTCCTGGCAGCGGGCCACCATCGCTTTAGCACATCGCAGTGCCTGCCCAATATCATCGTCTCCCGGAACGGGCACACCGAAGAGCGCCATGATCTCATCACCGACAAACTTATCCACCACGCCCCCGTGTGCGTGCACGATTTCGGTCATGGCTGTCATGTGGGTATTCATGATGGCGATGACTTCATGCGGATCCATCCCCTCGGTCATACGCGTGAACCCGCGAATGTCACAAAACATGACCGTCGCGTGCACGGTTTCGCCACCCAAATTGATCTGCCCCTGCATGAGCCGGTCGGCCACCTTCCGATCCGCGACTTTCGAGAGCACCGCTTTGTAGCGCTCCTTGAGTTCGAGCCCTTCGGCCATGCTGTTAAAGGCATCCCCCAACTGGCCGAGTTCATCCCGGGAGCGAACCTCCACCCGTGCGGAATAATCGCCTTTTCCAATTCTGTGGGCGGCTTCCCGCAAACGAAGCACCGGCGCATGAAGCCCGCCCGCCAAGACATGGCTCAGCAGTAGGCTAACCAGAAAACCCGCCAGGGCGAAGAGTAGAAAAATGTTTCGAATCCCGGAGAGCAGGCGCTCCTGTTCATCCGTTGAAAAAAGAATCGCACGCTCCGCCACGGGGAAACGCGGGTCTGTATCCAACATTTCAGAGAAGACGAGATAAGAGGAGCCTTCGATGCGAACGCGCTGATTCCCCTCTTTTCGACCCGAGGCCGCAAGGGTCTCGCCCAGCATCGGCCATTCTTGAGAACGCACGCGCCCGTCCCCGTCGAACACCTCTCCCTTGACCGCGACGGCATCCAGAGTGCCCTTTTCGCGGACTCCGGCCGCCTGCCAGGGGATGACCAATATGAGGTCGCCCAAAAACATGCCGAAGGCATCGTCCACCGGACAGACGAAAGCCTTGAGAAGAATCGGCTCTTCTTTGATCTTGGCCACGAGGTAACCCGAGCGGGCGGATGGCATCTCGTCCGCGGCGGTTCGCAGTCCGCTTAAAAGTGACTCCAATTGGTCCTCCGGGAAAGGGCTAAGGACTCCGGGCAAGGCATTCGTCGCTTCTTGAACATTGCCCGTGCCGAACTTGGGCGGGCGAAGGTAGCGGCCATCCTCCCGAATGAAGCGAAAGAAAGGCCAGGCACGGCTGGTGGCATGCCGATCTTCCACTCCGCGCTGAAAGGGCTCCAACTCTTGGGAAAGGTCGTAGTAAAAGCGCGAGAGATCCTCTTCGAAAAGCGCCGCGAGGAGACGGGGGTTCGACGTGTTGTTGATGATCTCGCTGGAGTAGGCGGCCAAGCGTTCGGCATCGCGCTCCTCCGAAAGTTGGAATTGCTGGGCGTACTGATTGCGCAGCGTGGCTTCAAAATAATCGGCCACACGGATACGAATAAGCTCAAATGAAGCCAACAACACCACCATAACCGCGAGTACCATCGCGACCATGAGTTTGACTTTAAAGGAAACCGCCACGCGAGTTAATCGGATATTTCAACAACACGCTTCCCCTCATCGACCGTTACGGTCTGGGTGTGTGGCGGTTGGTTCAATCGCCACACATTCAGCGTGTATTCGCCGGGCGGGACCTCACTCAAACTGAAGCGCCCCTCTTCATCGGTCGTGGTGAAATAGGGCGTGTCCAGAACCAGGACAATCGCACGCATGTGCTCATGCACCTCGCAGAAAACACGCACTTCCCCGACCTTATCGAAAGTCACAATCGGCGGCCCCTCCCCCTTGGCATAGCGGCCGAGATCGAAACGCTTTTCCGGGGAGTAGGAGAAGACATTGTGATAGGTGTTATCCTCGTTTGGAAAAGCGACTTTACTTCCGGCGGAAATCGGCAGAACCGCAGGGTAGAACTGAAGGCCACGCTGCGACATCACCCGGGGGGCTTCCGGCGGCGTGCCCGCGCTCAGATCTTTACGGCTCAGGTAGACCACGCCAAGAAAAGGTGCCGGCGGCCCCAGTTCCGCCGTGTTCCCCGTGTAGCGTGCCGCACTGCGACGTTGCTTCGCCGGCTTGAGGTCCACTTTCCCGGAAAGCTCTCCGGCCAGTGCCAGGCTTGGCCCGAAGCCGATCAAGAGGATAAGGCAGAAACGTAGCATGCTTGGAGGTTCTCAACATTAAGAAACGAGCACAAGGCAGAATCCTTACCACAGGGAACAGCAGAACCAGTCCGCCGGGAACTCTACTTTAGAGCTTAGTCCGCTTGCTGAGGGCTTTTCCGGGACACCTTTTTGGCAGCCCTTTTCTTAGCAGCCTTCTTGGCCGCGGTCTTTTTCTTCGCGGCTTTTTTCGTCGCCGTTTTCCTGCCCTTTTCTGAAGCGACCAGAGTCTTCACTGCTTTCTTCACAGGCACCTTCTCACCGGCCGAATCTCTGGCAATTTTAACGACTTTCTTAACCGCTTTTTTCGCCGCTTTCTTGGCGGCTTTCTTCGCCGGGGGCTTTTTCTTTCCGGAACTTGGTTTTTCCTCCGCTTTTCCGCGCTTCGCCTTGGGAAGATTGTCACCGTCACCATCTGATGCCAGTTTTGGTGTTTTCCCGGGCTTCGCGCTATCTTCCGGTTTCCGGGATGTCACTTGCTTCGCCTTCGGCGCATCGGATCCGGGCTTGCGATTCGAATCCGACTTGGACTTATCGTTTGCCTGCGGCCCGGCCCCGTGTTCCGGTTTCGGCGCTTCGTGATCCTGAGGCTTCTTGTTTCGGTTCCGGCCACCCCGGCGACGGCGGCGGCGCTTGTTTTTACCTTGTCCCTCCTGTTGCGGACCACCGCGTTGTTGCGGTTTCGCCTGGTTGGGATCGGGCTTGTCGTAAAGCTCGGGGTTGGCCTCGAAGTCTTCTATCGCGGCGGCGATCTTATCCTCCATTTCCTCGTCCGTGTAGGGAATGGTGCGCTCGACCTGCTGCTTCGGCTGGGTCGGAATTTTGGGCTCTTCCGGCGGCCGGTAGGCCTTCGGGGGCAGTACCACTGCGTCGTAGGCATCGAGCGGGAGTGCGGTCTGGGGAAGCGCTTCTTCCGCCCCGGGGCTCAACCTCGGATAGAGCACCACTTCTTCGGGCACGTTGACCGCCTTGGAGTCGACCAAATGCTCGATGGTACGGCCCACGTCCTCCAGATTGATGTGAGATTGTGCAAGCACGTCATCACTGACACCAGCGCCGGAGAGCTTGTTGTTCTGGCGCAGCACGCAGTTGGTCACCCGCAAGCCGGCGTCGCGCCCCTGGTCGAAGAGCGCCTTGTTCATTTCGCGCAACCCGCCCTCCAGCAGAGCATTTGCGGCAGTGGCGCGGTGACCGTGCTTGTTCGCCGTAATCACGTTAATAAGCTGTCCCCGGAAGCGAAGCAGGTTGGGCAGTGCGAGGCGCGTCATCATGACCGGGCCAAGCAGGCCGATTTTCAGAATCGCCTCCAGATTGCCTGCGGGTAATTTTTCAAAAGCCGTGCCCGGCGTGACGTCAATGGCATGAATCAGGCAGTCGATACGCTGCTCTTTTTGAATAATCTCATCGAGCGTTGTTTGAACCGCCGTGAGATCAGTCAGGTCAATAGCATGCCCCTTGAATTGGGGATCTGCATAAGACACCTTGGAAAAGTTATTACCGATCCCGTGAACGCGGTATCCCTGTTGCACGAGAGTTTGAACGATACGAAGGCCGAGCGGTGTTTCCGCGCCGGTCACAATTGCGATATCCATGGAGTGTAGAAAGTATCCCCGTTCAGCGGAGAACTCCCGGTACGGGGTTCGTCAATAACGCTGTGGGTGAGAAGTCGCCAAGGCATCGTTCAGATGCTTGTTTGGCAAATGAATTCGCTTTTGCGGATCGAGAATTACTGCGCTGCCGCAGGGAGACGGCTCAGCTGGGCACGCACCAAACCCGCAATCTTCTGCATTTCCGAAACCGGGGCCAGCTCACTAAAGGGCGCGACCGCATCAGTCGCCTTGGCAAGCTCGGCTTCAAAAACACCGACCACTTCTTCAAAAATAGGGAAGTCATGCAGTCGCCTGGTGAAGTCATCGACCACCGAGGTATCCCCTGACCTGAAACGAGCCAGCAGATCGTCGCGCTCCGCCGGCTCAACTTTTTCAAGCAGCAGCAAAAGCGGCAGGGTGAACTTACCCTTTTCCAGATCGGTGCCGAGCGTCTTGCCAATCATGGATTCCTCGGCATAGAGATCCACGAGATCGTCAAATATTTGATAAGCGATTCCCAGATGGCGCCCAAACGCCCCGGCAGCTTCGCTGAAAGCATCGGAGTAGCCGGCCACCTTCGCCCCGAGCGCACAGGCGACTTCGAAAAGCTCGGCCGTCTTCAGTTGGATCACCCGGTAGTAGAAATCCCGGCTGTAATTCACCTCGCCCCGCTGGTACGTCTGCGCGATCTCGCCGGCACAAACCCGGGCCGTGGCTTGCGCCACCACCCGGCACACCTCGGTGGTGGGAAATTCCGCCGCCAGCTTGAGTGCGTGGGAAAATAGCACATCGCCGATCAAAACGGCCGCGGCGGGCCCGAACTTTTTGGCCGCGGTTTCCTGGCGGTGGCGTGTATCCGCCTCGTCCAGAATATCATCATGCACCAGCGTGGCCAAGTGGACGAGCTCGATGATCGACCCCAGCCGCACCAGTTCCGCAGTGCTATTTGCCGCCGGCCCCTGCCAGCCGCTGTAAGCCACCAGCATGGGCCGCAGCCGCTTGCCGCTGTGGCCGAAGACATAACGCACATGCTCCTGAATCTCCGGTTCGAGCAACGCAACCTGCGACTGGAGGAAGACATCCAGTTCTTCAAGGTAGGGCTTCACCGGTTCGTAGACTTCGGCAAAACCGGAGGCGGCCACTTTATCGGCTTCAGACTGTGAGCGTGTGGGCATTGTTGAAAAGCAAAACAGGAAGCCTCTCGAGTGCAAAACGAATTAGCAGATACCTTTCAAAGGAATCCGCAAAAAAAGCCATCATCCGGGATAGCCTTTTGAAGTGATTCGTTAAGCGTCGCTTAACGGCGGCGCAGAAGCACCAGTGAACCGAATAAGCCAAGCAAAGCCACCGTAGAGACTTCCGGAACCGCCACCAGGATATTGCCCAAAGTGTTGTCAGCTGGCCCGCCACCAGAAGCTAATTGGTATACGGCAAACGAGATGTTGGTTTCGCCTGTTTCGTCGTAACCGACTACACTATTCGTATCAAAAAGCCCGGTTCCATTGTAGCGTTCGGTATTACCTGGACCCAGAAAATACCCCAAAGTTGAATTAGCTTCACCGCCGTCCCAAACGCCTGCAGTATCCGCATCAACCCCACCGCTGGTTATGTCTACTCCGTTTACATAGATCGATAAGCTTTCGTTGGTGCCCGTTCCACCTTCGACATCAAAGACTGCGACGACTTGAACGCCGGTGGTACCAGCGGTCAGCCCGTGTAGGCCAGTCACAACATCGTCGTTGGAATTGCCAGCGAAGAAGTGGAGATTATCGCCATTCAAAACCAGAGCCGCACCAGTACCGGAACCGCCAGCCTCCCAGAGATGAACTGGATTTGTTTCCGTATCAACCGCTGTGGTAAAATCGAAGGTCAACTCGAAGGCAGTATCTGAATCACGCTCAGGATTCGTACCCCAATCATTGGTACTGCCCATATCCTGCACGCCAGTAGCGCTGAAGTAGGATGATGGGGCAGCAAGGACGGTCAAAGCGCTGGCAAGCAGGAAACCGATGAAAAGAGATGGGGTGAGGGTAGACTTCATGGTCGTTGAATTATCAGTTAAGAACTAATTTCGTCAAGGCGATTTGCCCCACGCTGGTCGGCGCCACCGGGCTTAGTAAGCCGTCTTAAGAGCTTTCTCCCGGTGCCGAAAACCCATGCTTCTCATACAACCGATCCCAGAAGGAAGCCCAATATTCATCGTAGTAATCGTTGGCCGCATCCTTGATGAAATCAGGCTGCACCACCACCGGAGCGCTTGCGGGATCGTACGCTTCCAAATGCCTCTGCCCGGCCCGCCTACGCGGCGAGATAAAACGCCACTTGTTTTCCTCCTTGAAAATCTTTTGCAGAAAAGCGTAGCCCCTCTTGTCGTAAGATTTCAGCTCGTCGCGCGTGTCGATATGGTTGTGGTCGTGATCCATGGTGCGGTTGGTATCAAACCAGGCTTGTACGATCTCGGCGAAATATTCCCCGCGGTTTTTGGTGGCGTAGCAGGCTTTGGGCCCGCCGAAGACGATACGCACTTTGTCGGTTTCGGTGACTTTGACGGCTATCGAATCCGTTGGCTCGCCATTGACCAGGATGTCGCCATGGGCAAGGCAGCGCCGGAGCAGTTCAGAGGAATGCCGGGGAAAGGACTCCCGAAGCGCGTGAAGCAATAGGACCGGTTTGTCACCCCGCACCCGGCGGAAGCGCTGGGAGGCATAGCCGTCATTCCAGAGACCGGCCTTCATAGCCGCTTGCCAGGTCTCCATCAGCTGCTCGTCCAGCCCTGCATAGAACCCGGGCCGGTGAATGACATGGCCGAATTCGTGAATAAGGATGCTCTCCAGTTGCATGCCTCCCTCGTATTCTAGGACATCTTCCTCCGAGAAAAGCATGGTCGGCCGCCCCTCAACCAGAGTGAGAAAACCTCGGCTGCGCCAGTTGTAAAAATCGAGTGCCTCGCCGGTTTTCTCCGTCTGAAACTGGGGAATTTCCGAAGTCAATTCATCGTGGCCGACTAGAATGCAGAGCACCTTTCCTTCACGAATACGTCGCGCGATCCGCGGCTTCAGCGCCTGCATGAGATGACCGAAAAGGTAGGCCGTTTCCAGATGCGCATAATCCGAGACCCCGGGGGATGAGGCGATCAGGATACCTTCCGACAAGGTCGTCTTCCCATAGAAGGCCGGATCCAGGCCGTACTCGTCGGCCAGATCTCCGGTCAGCGGGCTTACCACTTGAGCGGAGACGAGTTTTATCAAACAGAAAAGTGCCAACAGGCAGAGGAATTTTTTCATAGCGAAGGGGCCATTGAACGACTCACCTAAGATCATGTGAGGCAATTCCCCGCTCCATGCAAACCTGCAGAGAAAATCCTTGAGCGGCCGAAAAAGAAACCTTCCCCCCACTATTGTCGAAGACGACAAACTTAAACAAAAATTCTAGCAATGAAAAGCGAACAAGCTTGCCAAACATCCCATTTTTGAGCATTTTAAAACTGACTTTACCCCTTTGTGCGTCATGCACGTAAAAATTGAAAATTTAGCCCTGAAAACGGTCGCCCAGCAAATGCCTCAAGCGGTCGTTTTGGCAGACAAAACCGGGCATATCACCTGGGTGAACCCCGCTTTTGAAAAACTCTGTGGCTATTCACCCAAGGAAGTCATTGGCGAACGGCCGGGCGAGCTATTGCAGGGCGAGGAAACAGACCCGGAGACGGTGAACGAATTTCGCACGGCGATCAAAGCGGGGCTCGCCTTGCGAACGGACATCCTGAATTACCACAAAGACGGGCACAGCTACTGGGCCCGCGTCTCGATCACGCCGCTTCGCAGTGCCACGGGATCCTTGCAGGGCTTTATCGCCATCGAGCGCGATGTCACTCAGGAGCACAACGATCTGAAAGAACTGCACGGCGAAGTCGTCACACTCTACAGCGCGTTGCTGCGCGAGGAACAACCGAAGCGACGGAGGGCAAAAGTCCAGGATCCTTTTCTCAACACAAGGAACGCTTAGGTCTGGCGGAGCCAGTCGCCAACCTCCTCAAGGAAAGCTTTCCGGTTCTCAACATGGACATTATGCCCGGCGCCCGGGATCGTGACTTCACGCAAATGCGGGAACCAGTACAACATGTCATCGGCATCGCCGTCCTCAATAAAACCGGACTTCGCCCCTCGCACAAGTAGCGCCGGGCCATTGAAACGGTCGGTCTCCAGTAAGGAGTTCTGGCGAATGTGCGGCAAACTGGCGTGAAGTGCTTCAATATTGGCCTGCCAGCGAAAGGTCCGGGTCCCTTGGCCCCGCACCAAATTGGTGAGTAGAAACTGACGCATGGCCCAATCCGGGACCATGGGTTCAAGCGCGGCCTCGGCCTCCTTGCGACTATCCAGCTCGGCTACGGCAATCGACTTCATGGCACGAAATTCGTTGTCGTGATAGGGAGGGTAGGCTTTGGCAGCGATGTCGACGATGATGAGCTTCTTCACCTGATCGGGGTTCTCACAGGCGTAGCGCATGGCAATCTTTCCGCCCAGGCTGTGGCCCATAAGGATGACCTCATTCAAGCCCTCCTTTTCCAGATAGGCGGTGAGATCCGCGGACAACTCCGCCCAGCGCATGGACTCGGCATGGGGCGAGCTGCCGTGATTGCGAAGATCGAGCGCGTGCACGTCGAAGCGCTCCTGTAAGGCCCGCCCGATCGTTGTCCAGTTGCGCGACGCGCCCAAAAGTCCGTGCAGGATCACCAGCGCAGGTGCGCCGGGATTTTCAAAGCGAAGTGCGTTGAGCGGCAATGACATCCTGCGGCATGAAGCGACTACACCATAAAAAGGCAAGATTTCCAGCGAACCGAGCCCTGAAAATATTCGCGGTAGCGCTGACAGGTTATATGCTCCCCGCGGCGAGCTGCTCGCGATATTCCTCAACTACCGGCATCCGCAAGCGGAGCCGCTACGTTGGACTTTTCGCCTTCAGCCAGATCCAGAACTATGCGGTCGTTACCATACCGCACCACGCATGGCTGGCCCGCCTGCGAATAAACCACTACCTCGGTCAACTTGCCATCCTGCCATTCGATATCGACGACAAATCCGCCGCGGGCTTTTAGGCCGGTCGCGGAACCGGTCGGCCAGGCGTCGGGCAGCGCGGGCAGCAGATGGATCTCGCCTGCATGGCTCTGCAGTAGCATTTCGGCGATGCCGGCCGTACCGGCAAAGCTCGCGTCAATCTGGAAAAGCGAACGGCCATTGTGCCCGGTCAACAGGTTCGGCATGGCATTTTTTTGGAGTAGCCGATTGACATAAAAGTGCGCCTGCGGGGCATTTTGCAGACGGGCGTAAAAATTGGTCTTCCAAGCATTGCTCCATCCGACATCCCCGCCAAAGCCACGGCGCTCCAAAGTCTTGGCAGCGGCCTCAAACATAGCCTTGTCGTGTTCCCGAATGGTGGCGAAAGGATGAAGGCCGAGCAGATGCGAAACATGCCGATGCTTGGGCTGGGCCTCTTCATAATCCTCAATCCATTCCTGAATGGTGCCGTTGCCTCCAATTTTCAGGGGAGGCAATTTCTTAAGCGCAGCAGTGAGCTCGGAGCGCAAGGCAGCATCAAGATCAAGCTTCTCGGAAGCCTCGATCACCGCTTCAAATACCACTTGCACGATTGTGTTGTGGTAGGTGGAGCCACGGGTTACGCGGATCGCCTTGTCTGTTTTCGGATCGATGAATTTATTTTCGGGAGAAGCTGAAGGCACGATAACGAGCTGCCCTTCTTCATCCTCATACAGGTAATCAATGAGAAACTCAGCCGCCCCTTTCAGTATGGGATAGGCTTTCGTTTCGAGAAAGTTCACATCCTGGGTAAATTCGTAGTGCCGCCAAAGCGTCATTGCCATCCAAGCCCCTGCCAGCGGATCCAGAAACCCATTGTTGAATTGTGAGCCCTCGTTCGACCCCGAACCGGTTACCCGCCCGAAAACATTCGTTGCGTGATAACTGAGCCATCCGTCGGCACCGTAGAGAATGTCTGCTGGATATTTTCCGCGTTTCGTAAGGGGCTCAAACCAATCCACCAGAGAATCAACCGTTTCAGAGAGATTCGTCACATCGGCCGGCCAATAGTTCATCTGCAGATTGATATTGAGATGGTAATCCGATTCCCATGGCGCCCACATCTTGTCGTTCCAAATCCCCTGAAGGTTGGGAGGCAAGCGTCCGGGCCGGCGTGAACTGCTCATCAGCAGATAACGCCCGAATTGAAAGAAATCGGCGATCAGAGCAGGGTCGGACTGACCTTCTTTCATCGCAACGAGGCGCTTGTCGGTCGCAATATTTGCCCACTCCGAGCCTCCAATATCCAGAATGACCCGATCCATGACCTCCCGGTGCTCCTCCAGATGCGCCGCTTTCAGGCCTTCCCAGCGTTTTTCTCCGACGGATTGAAGAATCCTTTCCACAACGCTGCGCGGATCGATCGCCCGGTCAAAATCCATCCTTTGAACGCTGTAATCCGTGGCGGCCGTGAAAAACAGCAGCACCTTGTCCGCGTTTTCGATAAAGAGCCGGTCCCCTTCCGGCCGCACCGTGCCCCCCACGGTTTTCGCCACCAGCTGGCCAGCAAATTTCATGTGAGCCCCGGCTGGTCCCGAGCCTCCGCTGTTTTCCTCGGCCCCGCCGTCTTCCTTGGCGATATCAATGATTTGACCGTCCATTTGTAGTTCCGCGCCGGTCGCTTTCACAACCATGTCCTTGGCTCGCGTCAACCCGACCTTGAAATTGATCGCCCCCGCCCGGTCCGCTGAGAGGTGGATTGCGATCAGGTCGTCAACTGCCGAGATCAAGACCTCCCGCCGAAAGCGTACACCGTCGACGGTGTAAGCGACAGTGGCGACCCCGTCCATCAAATCGAGGTCCCGGTGGTAGTCGCCAACCGGTCCGTCATGCAAAAATTCGAGTTCCAGATCAGCAAGCGGCTCGTAGGACCGGAATGAGGTGGGCCGTTTCGTCATATTGGCCACGCCAAATTCGACGGCCTCCGAGGCGTTGCCCGCCAGCACCATCTCCTGAAGGGTCTGCAAATTTTCCTTAAAACCTTCCGGATAGGTCTCCACGGGACAACCAGCCCACAGACTTTCCTCATTCAACTGAAGGCGCTCTTTTTCGACGCCACCGAAAACCATGGCGCCCAGGCGTCCGTTGCCCAGCGGAAGTGCCTCCTCCCACCGGTTCGCAGGCTGTTCATACCATAAGGTCGCCCCGCTTAGGTTAGATAGGGAAAAGAAAAGAACGGAGAAAATTTGCTTTAAACACATGGCAATAATTACAGACCTTTGACCCCTGCACGCAAAGTTCTACTTATCCGCTTTCAGATTCATCGATTCGATGACCTCTTGAAGTGTGCGAGCAATGACGCCCGCTCCCGCGGCATTGGGATGCACCTGATCCGGCACCAGATCCGGCTTTCCTTCCAGTGGGGCATAAAGATCGACCAGCGTGACGCCTGTGGCTTTGGCGACCGCATCGATACGCGGGATCACTTCTTCGACGACAGTTTTGTTGTTGATGCCCCAGCGCGTGGCAAAAACCGGCACCGGGCGGCAGATCACCACCTCGGGCTTGCTGGCGAGTTGTTGGAAGGTCTCAACCATCTCAGTGTAGTTTTCCTTAAATTCATCGGCGTGCTTCCAGTTGCCTGGCTTGCTGTCATTGGTGCCGAGTTTAATGATGACCAAGTCGGGCTGAAACTCGCAGGCAGCATCGAAGGCTTTCAGTTTCCAGTAGGGCTTGTTGCCTTGCTTCAACAAGGTCGCGCCGCTCACGCCGAAGTTTTTCACTTCATAACCGTCGCCCAACATGGCCTGAAGCTGCACCGGGTAGCTATTATTCTTACGGTCCTTAATTCCGGCTCCAAAGGTGATACTGTCGCCAACACAGGCCACACGGACCGGGTCTTTCGTTGTCTCGGCGCTGGCCAACGAGCCAAGAAATAAGGGCAGGTGAGCAGTAAGAACGGCAATTAACAGCCTTTGTTTCATAAGAAAATAGTGTCGCTACCGCGCGCCAGCGGCAAGGTTACAATGAGGGGCAACAAGTGTTTTGAAATTCCGCGAGCATCAGGGTTGATCTGCGCTGCACAATTCCTTGTAACAGAACCTTTCACCCGAATGGCCGCCGAAAAGAAACTCACCCCGATGATGCAGCAATGGCACGAGATCCGTGCCAAATTGTCTGACGATACGCTGCTGCTCTTCCGGCTGGGCGACTTCTACGAGATTTTTAAGCAGGACGCCGAGCGCGGGGCCAAACTCCTGGGGATCACCCTGACCCACCGGCACGGCATGCCGATGGCGGGCATCCCCTACCACGCGGCGGACACCTACATGCAGAAGCTGCTGGACCGTGGGATCAAAATCGCCATCTGCGACCAGACGGAGACCCCCAAGCCGGGCAAATTGGTTAAACGCGAACTGACCCGTATCATCACCCCCGGCACCCGTCTCGCCGACACGCAAATCGACGCCAACCGAAACCACTTCCTTCTCGCCCTCGACCTGGGCAAGAAAGCGCTCCAGGCCGCCTGGCTCGACCTGACCACGGGGGAATTCGTGATCGCAAGCGAAGCCCGGCCGGAAAATCTGTTCGCCGCCTTCGAGGGAATTGACCCGCGCGAGATCATCGTTCCGGAGGGCGCCGCCCAGAGCTGGGCCGACACCGAGGGCAGCTTTGGCGAGCTTTACACCCACATTTGCGATGGTCGCGCGGTCACCCCAATCCCGGACTACCATTTCGATGTCGCTTCCGGGACCCAGTCGGTCATGGACACGCTGGGGGTGCTCAATCTGGAGGGCTTCGGCATCGCCAAGGACCACGCCGCCCTCGGGGCGGCCGGAGCCCTCGTCCACTACGCGACGGAGACGCTCTGCGCCAAACCGGAGAACCTGCGCCAACTCCGCGAATACAGCACCAAAAGGACCCTGCTGCTGGACCCGGCCACCCTGCGCAACCTTGAAATTTTCAAATCGGCGGCCAGCACCCGCCAGGGCTCGCTCCTCGAAGCGATGGACGGCACGGTCACGCCGCCCGGCGCCCGGCTTTTGGAACGCTGGCTTTGCGCCCCGGAGCTCGACCTCGAAGAGATCCGACGCCGCCAGGACTGCGTCGAAGAGTTTGTCGCCGCCCCCGGCCTCACCACCGAACTCCAGCAGATGCTGCGCGGGATCCGCGATATCGAACGCATCCTCGGGCGGCTGCAAAACCGCATGCGCAATCCGCGAGAATTGGGCGGCGTCCGCGATACCCTGAACGCCCTCCCCGGCATCGCGGTGACCCTGCTCGAATTTCCCGAGACCCCGGTCGCTGCCATCGCCGGCCGAATCCACAATTTTGATACCCTCTGCGAGAAACTGGCCGGGGGACTCGCCGACGAGCTTCCCGGCAAGATCGACGACGGCGGCACCATTCGTGACGGCTACGACGAACAACTCGACCACTATCGCAGCCTGACGCGAGACAGCCAGAAGTGGCTCACCGAGTTTGAATTGGACGAGCAGGCCCGCACCGGAATCAAAAACCTGCGGATTAAATACAACGGCGCCTTCGGCTATTTCATTGAAGTCACCAAAGCCAACCTTGCCCTCGTGCCGGAGGACTACATCCGCAAGCAGACGATGAAGAATGCGGAGCGCTACACCACCGATGTGCTCAAGGAGCGCGAACGCGAAATCCTGCACGCGGAGGAAAAGGCCATCGCCCGCGAGGAAGAGCTCTTCAACGGCCTGATCGACGCCATTTTGGAGTATGCCGACAGTCTGAAGGAGACGGCGGCCGCGCTCGCGGAAATCGATGTTCTCATGGGCTGGGCCGGGATGGCCCGCGAGTGGGACTACTGCAAACCCTCGCTCGACGACTCCGACCGGCTGCAAATCGACCAGGGCCGACACCCTGTGGTCGAACAAATGCTGCGGGACCAGCGACTGGGACTCGCCGGCACCCACGCCTTCGTCCCCAACGACAGCAATTTGTCCTCATCTGGTGACAAATTGCCGCAGATCGCCCTGATTACCGGCCCGAATATGGCGGGTAAATCGACCTACATCCGCCAGGTGGCCCTCATCGTACTCATGGCCCAATCCGGCGCCTGGGTCCCGGCGCGGAGCTGCCAACTCGGTCTGGTCGACCGCATCTTTTCCCGTGTCGGGGCCAGCGATGAGCTCGCGCGCGGCAACTCCACCTTCATGGTGGAGATGAACGAGACCGCCAACATCCTGAACAACTCCACCGAACGCAGCCTCGTCATTCTCGACGAGATCGGGCGCGGCACCAGTACCTACGACGGCCTCTCGATTGCCTGGGCGGTGATTGAACACCTTCATCCGAAGGATGCCTCCGGACCACGCACCCTCTTCGCCACCCACTACCACGAGCTCACCCAGCTGGCCAAGACCCTCGAGCGCCTGGAAAACTACTCTGTCGCGGTCAAGGAGTGGAACGACGAAATCGTTTTCGTCCGCCAGGTAGTGAAAGGGGCCGCCGACCGCTCCTATGGCATTCAGGTGGCCCGCCTCGCCGGACTCCCAACCACCGTGATCGACCGGGCCAAAACCATCCTCCAGCGCCTCGAGGCGGACGACTCCTCCCACAACCTCCTGCGCAAACGGATGAAAAAGGAAAAATCGGGCGGCGACACCCGGGACGAGGACGATCAGTTGGCGCTGTTCTGAGAGCCGAGAACATCGCTTGATTCTTCAATCGAAGGACGCATGCTCGAGTATCGTGAGTTCGGACGACCCATTGATCGCGCAACTGTCGGACACCCTTTTTTGGGATACGGAGCGGAGCCGTCTGGATACGGAGCGACACGCCGCCTTTATTATTGTTCGCACCATGGAGCGCGGCACGAAGGAAGAGGTTCTCTCCGTTTGGCGTTTTTATGGCGAACCAACCGTCCGGGAAGCACTTGTCAATGCACCTTCCCTCTCGCCGGAAACAATTCGTTTTTTTGCCAATCAATTTGATCTGCCGGTCGAGGCATTTCGCGCACATGAAAGAGCTGAGAACTGGGCGTCGTGATGCCACTACACAAAAAAGCCGTCTCCGAAAAACTGTTCAGGTTAATCAACGAATTGATGAAAGCTGAACCCTTGCAAGGGTTTTACCTCGTGGGTGGCACCGCACTTGCCCTCTACTACGGGCACCGTGAATCGGTCGATATCGACCTCTTCACACACACTCCCTTCGATGCTGAACGCCTGCGCGCGTACATGGAAAACGCACATTCGCTCCAACAGACCACGAACAAAGAAAACACCGTGCTCGGCCAGATCAACGGCATCAAAACGGATTTTATTGCGCATCGGTATCCATTGATCGGCGAAGTGAACACCATCGACGGCATTCGACTGCTTTCGGTGAAAGATATCGCCGCAATGAAACTCAACGCCATTGCCAACCGAGGCAGCAAAAAGGACTTTTGGGACTACGCCGAACTGCTGAAACATTTCGATCGGGAGGAACTACTTGGCTTCTTCACTCGGAAATACCCCAGCAGCAACCGCTGGAGCGTGGAAAAATCCCTTTGCTATTTCGACGATGCGGAGAATGAGCCCGATCCAATCGACCTGGCAGGTCAGACATGGGACCAAGTTAAGGCCACCATTCTGGCCGACAATCGACTTGGATAAATGCGGTTCGAACCGATGACCGCATCGCGATAGCCCGCAGGGTGCGCGGTCGAACTGCGCTGCGGCTACACTTTACCCTCTCGCTGCAACATGGCAACGGTTAGGCGGATCTTGCCGAAGCTGGTCTCCTCGCCCAAAGCATCGAAGACCGGACGCAGGGCGGCGGTACCGTGCTCGGCCACGGCCTCGCGAATCAGGCTGAACTCTGTTTCACTAACGAGCCCGTCGAGACTCTCCAACTTCCCGGCCTCGATGCTGTTGGCCAGGTGGGTCTCGATCGTGGTCGGGCTTAGGCTCCGTTCGGCAGCAATCGCCTCAACGTTCTTCCCTTGCTGAAAGAACTCCAGGGTGGCACGGGAGGTCGAGTTCAGCCCATCCGGGTCTTCCCGCTTCTTCATCTTCGGGGCCGGATCGAGAAAGCCATTCGGCTCGAAATCGCGGGGATCGTTCTCCAGCAACCACTCGTCGATCACCTCGATGAAGGGAGCGCCAAACTCCTTGAGTTTGCGCTGGCCAACGCCGGGGATGGAAAGGAAGGCCTGGTCGTCCCTCGGGTAGCGGCGCGCCATCTGCCGAAGGGCGACATCACCAAAGACCACGTAGGGCGGCACGCCCCGAGCATCGGCCAGATCCTTGCGCAGCTTCCGAAGGACCTCAAACAGCCCTTCGTCGCATTCGATGGCGCCGGACTTCGCCTTGGCGCGCGAGGCCGGCGAAGCCATCTTCGTCCGGATCGGCTTCATCCGGAATTTTTGCCGCTCTTTCAACGCCTGACCTGCCTCTGGCGTCAGTTCGATGGTATTGTAGCCATCGTCCGACTGCCTGAGATAGCCTCGCTGAATCAGCTGCTTCCCCAGCCCCTGCCAGTACTCCGCCGGCTGGTCCTTGCCGATGCCATGGGTGGAGAGACGCTGATGCCCCTTGCCGATCACTTTCAGATTCTCGGAGCCGCGCAGCACGTCCACGGCATGATTCAGTCCCATCGGAAAGCCCGCTTGATTGATCCGGAAAATACAGCTCAACAATTTTTGACACTCTACGGTGACATCAACTTCCTCCCGGTCGTCCAGGCAATTATCGCAGCTACCACAGTTTGTTTTGGTATAATCCTCCCCGAAGTAGCGCAGGAGCGCCCCCCGACGACAATCCGCGAATTCCGCAAAGTCGGCCATCTGCCGCAGCTGTTGCCGGGCGATGCGGGCGGCCTGCTCGTCCTCGACCTGGTCGATGAAGTGGTTGTACTTGGCGATATCGCCTCCCGAAAAGAGCAGGACGCATTCGGCCGGCAGCCCGTCGCGCCCGGCCCGGCCTGTCTCCTGGTAGTAACTTTCGATATTTTTCGGGAGGTCGGCGTGCAGGACATAGCGCACGTTGGGCTTATTAATCCCCATGCCGAAAGCGATGGTAGCGCAGACGACCTGCACATCGTCGCGAATGAAGGCCTCCTGGTTCCGCACCCGTTCCTCTTGGGGCAAGCCAGCGTGGTAGGGTAGCGCCTTGTGCCCGGCGTCCTTCAAGGCGGCGGCATAATCTTCAACCGCCCGGCGCGACTGACAATAAATGATGCCGGAGGCATCCCGGTTCGCGGCCACGTAGTCCAGCACCTGACGTCGCGGCCGCTGTTTCGGCATGACGCGGTAGGTCAGGTTGGGCCGATTAAAACTGGCGACAAACTGCCCCGGATCCGACAAATGCAGCTGCGCAACGATATCGCCCTGCACCCGCTCGGTCGCGGTGGCCGTCAGGGCGGTGACCGGCACGCCCGGGAAATGCTCCCGTAAGGTAGCGAGCTGCCGGTATTCCGGGCGAAAGTCATGGCCCCACTCGCTGATACAGTGGGCCTCGTCGATGGCGAGGGCGGCCACCTGCCAGCGCTTCAATTTCTGCAGAAAATCCGGCAAAAAGAGTCGTTCCGGGGCGAGATAGAGGAGCTTGTATTCGCCCCGCTCCAAACCCGACAGGCGCGAGCGGGCCTCGCCGGCGGAGAGCGAGGAATTCAGGAACGTTGCCGCCACGCCGGCCGCCTGCAGTTGATCGACCTGGTCCTTCATCAGCGCGATCAGAGGCGAAACGACCACCGTCAGGCCGGATCGCTGAAGCGCGGGCAATTGATAACAGAGGCTTTTGCCCCCGCCGGTGGGAAGAATGGCAAGAACGTCGCGCCCGGCCAGCGATGCCTCCATGATCTCCCGCTGCAGCGGGCGGAAGGCATCGTATCCGAAGACGGACTTGAGCGGGGCAAGTAAACGGGAAACGTCCATTCCCTGCTTCGCTACACTATATGAACGTTTGAGCAATAATAAATTCGCCCAAGAGCATTCTCAAGCTTCTAATCGCCGGATAACCGCCCCGGACAAACACCTTCTGCCGGCATTTGCCGGACCTGTTCGATTTAAGCTGACTCGCCGACTCTGGCTTTCTCGGGAATCGACTGCTTACGCTCTGGCTCCGCCTCGGCGCTCTCCATGGCTGACCGGACATCTTTTTCGATGTCGTCCTTGGCGCGTTTGAACTCACCGATCGATTTCCCGACCGAGCGCATGAGCTCAGGCAAGCGTTTTGCTCCGAAGAAAAGAAGAATGACCGCCAGGATCATGACGATCTCAGGAGCATTCATATTCTGAATAAAAGAGAGTGGCGTGCTTGGTATCATAAGTTTTGTGACCGGAGTTTTCTTTATTTGTTGCAAAGTCTATTTCTCATGACGGCGAACGCAAGGTCCATCCTCGGAGTGCCTCGCCCGGCGCTAATAAAATCAATTTTGCCGTCAACCATTGCTTCGGCATCTCCGTGATCACTCCGCCTGCTCCCTCCGGATTCTTTGCCTTCGCTTCGTTGACAGTCAGCCCTTTTCCTGATGATTCCATGAAATGGCATGGTGTATTGCAGACTCGATTGTAAAAGGCGAAATCGACAACCGCACCCGCGACCGGGTGACGGGGAAGATCTGGATCCTCGGCAGCGACGAGCCGGTCGAACTGGAGTTGACCGGAAACCCGCATCGTGACCTTGCCGGGCAATACCTGCGTTTCGTCAACCCGAAGCCGAAACCTTTACCTGAATCCATGCAGGACGGTTTCGCTGTGGAACAGACCGGCGTGGTCGGCGACATGACCGCTGCCCGCAAGGTCAAGATCCTCGACATCCCGGACGGCGAGCTTGAGCACTACTACAGAAACAAGATCCCCATGCCCTACCACTGGGGGAATTGTCTCTATCTGGAATGGCACAGCGCCCGAAACGGGCGGGTCGTGATTGAAGCCACCGACTACGAACTGACGGTCGAACCGGAAGCCGCCTGGCGCATGTCGAAGGACGAGGAACAATCCCAGCACGAGGCGAATGCCCATGCCATGACCGACTTTATGGATACCATACTGGAGGCTGCTACAGACGGAGAGGCCCGTACGAGCGATGAGGATGACGACGCTCCCCAGAGCCAGGCCGAAGCAGAAGCGGATGCCGAGGCCGCACGGATGGATTTACTGAACGACCGCATCCAAGCGCGCTTGGAAAAAGACCCGGAGGCTAATATCGATGATTATCGGCGGATTCTGGAGGAGGAACGCGAGCGCCTCCGCCGGGAGCGCAACGAACCAGACCCTGAGCCACTGAGCCCGGAGGAAGAAGCCGCTCGAATAGAAGCGATGCATGATGCGATGGCGAGAACACTGGCCGAAGAAGACGATCTCGACTGCGAGACACATCCACTGGTCGAACAGTGTGAGGAACTTGCCATGACAACCAGCGACGAAATCGAATTAAACGAATGGCTTCCGGAAAACGCCCACGGGGAGCACCCCTTGCATGAACTCATGCACGGACTCTGGTCTGCTGGAGCCAAGTTGGCCGGAGGCCTTAACGGCGATCCCGGCGACTGGCCCCCCGAGCCCCTGTTTGCAGGCGACGCTCTCGTCCGCCTGAAAAAAGCACGGGGCTACCTCGCCGACGCACAGGCTGCATTACAAGCGGTCGAAACCGAAAAATTAATCGATCACCCAGAATGGATTGGCTCTCTAAAAAAGGGGTTGCTCGCCATCCACCGCGAAACCCAGGGCTACATCGACGAACTACGCGATGTGCTCCGGGACGACGACGAGAACGAACTCCCTTTTTAAAGCTGGGCTTGTATCAAAGCAGCCCCTTAATGCTCGGCCTCGAGGTGATGCTCCAGCGCATCGTAGCCGAAGTCATTCTCAAAATCCCGCCAAACCGTGTGCGAGTGATTGGCTCCGTTCTGAACGTTGGCATATTCCATGACAAAGGTCGGCCCGTGGATGCGATAGTACACCGGCTCGCCGCGCGCTGCCCCACCGCTCCAGAAAAAGTGAATCTTGCCGACACCGGCCTCCCGGATCTTTTGCAGGTCATCCTCCGAGAAGGGCTCCCGGTAGCGGCCCACATATTCCTCGATCAATTGCATCAGCGCGCCCTGCTGCGCCTCGGTCATGCCTGCAGCCGGTAGGCCCTGAAACGCCATCGGGGCGACGCGCTCCCGGGCACCGGTCAAGATCTCCCTGGGCATTTTCTCGCCGATAGCCAGTTTTCGCTGCCCGGCGTCGAACGATTTCAGGAGAGCCAGGCCCCGATCGAACTCTCCGGCCAGAGGGCGTGCGCCGTCGGCAGTCTCATCGGGATTGGCCCCGAAAAAGGAAGGGGTCACATAAACATGCGAACCGTCCACGACGGTCAGGTTGATGGAGAGATGGTGCCCCTCGAAACTGGCACCCCAGTCGCCCCCCTGCGACGGTTCGCCAAAGAAGACGGCAAAGTATTTCTTCGGGTCGCGCGAATCGGAACGATTCGATTGCTCCCAGAGAATGGCTTCCGCCCCGATCACCCCCTTGACCTTGGCTGTGCCGCTCTCGCTCAGCACGGCCCCGAGAAAGGCCCAATAGGCCGTCTGCTGCGCCTCGGTCATCTCTCCCAGCGAAAGCCCCTTACGATTCCACTTCGGGAAAAAGTGCCAATCGAAACGCGCCGTATCTGAAAAAGGCAAGAGCGCCGGCTCTCTCTGCCCCGCATCCAGTTTCGATAAAAACGCCTGCGCTGAAGAGGCCAGCGCCTTCGCCGCCGCTTCTTCTGGCTGATGCGCAGGATGGCTTTGCAGCGACCCCAGCAGGAAAACCGGGCTCAAAAAGAGAATAGCAAGTTTCATATTCATATGAGGGCAAAAAGAGACCTCCATTTTTACCGGTCGCGACAAAGATAAGAAAGTTCCCTGAAACCACCGAAAGACAGGGTGGTGGCAAAACAATCACAGGCAAAATAATTCCATGAAAGGAGCGCAGACATTCCCGGCCTCGCCCCAGGAATGAGCCTTTCCTGACTTCACCCGAATCGGCCAAGCCAAAAAAAAAGTTCACCAGACGTATTTTCCAGTTTGAAATAGTGAACATATTTATACTTAACAACTCCAATACCTCCCACTCCACCTTCCCACCTGTTTCCATCACGCCGTAGTCTCGCAGGGCGAAGGCGGACCACCTCCTTATGTCTCTCCGCTACATTTTCCTCGATTTCGACAGCTTCTTCGCCTCCGTGGAGCAGCAGATGCGCCCGGAGCTGCGGGGCAAACCCGTCGGCGTGGTTCCGTCACTAGGTGTTGACACTACTTGCTGTATCGCTGCCAGCTACGAGGCCAAGGCCTACGGCGTGAAGACCGGTACAGGGGTCCGCGAGGCCCGGGCCCTCTGCCCCGGCATACAACTGATCGAGGCGAACCATACCCGCTATGTCAAAATTCACGAGCGACTGAAAGAGTTGATCCATTCGGTGATTTACGTCGAGGAAGTCCTCTCCATCGACGAGATGTATGGCCGCCTGCCGCCTCATTGGCAGCACCCTGAAGTGGCCCAAGATAAAGCCTGTGAAGTTAAGTCACTTATCGGTGATAAAATTGGCCCTCAAGTGACGGTTTCCATCGGCCTGGCCCCGAACCGCTTCATTGCCAAGCTGGCGAGCAAGCTGAACAAGCCCAACGGACTGGTCTGCGTGGACTTCAAAGACCTGCCACTCGCGCTCTACCCCATGGAGCTCTCGGACATCACCGGGATTGGCCCGCGGATGCTGCGCCGCCTCCGCAGCGCCCGCATTCTCAACATGGGGGACCTTTACGCCGCCAGCCGCCGCAAGCTGCACCGCATTTGGGGCTCGGTGGAAGGCGACCGCATGTGGTATGCGCTCCGCGGGATTGATCTACCCCCGGTGGAAACGAAAAAAAGCACCATTGGCCACTCCCATGTACTTCCACCAGCCCTGCGCACCTTCCACGGCGGCCACGCTACCCTCCACCGCATGTTGCAAAAGGCCTGCCGACGCCTGCGGGCCGAGGGCTACTTTACCGGCTGCCTCATCGTGCAGGTCAAATTCGGCTTCGACCTGCGCTGGGCTGCGGAGACCCACTGCTTCCCCACCCAGGACAGCGTCGCGCTCGGCCAGTTGCTGGATGCACTCTGGGCCGACCGCCCGGATGACGTGCCGAGCCCGACCAAGGTGGGCGTCACTTTTACGAAACTCATCCACCACAAAAACCATACCGTCTCCCTCTTTCCCGAGGACAACGACCTGCGACGCATGCAGTTGCAGCACGCCATGGACGCGATCAACAGGACACATGGCGGCCGTACCCTTTACTACGCCAACTCCATGGAGGCCCAGAAGGATTACGGTGCCGCCCCCATGCGCATCGCCTTCACCCACATCCCGAATCTCGACATGGAAGACGATACTCCGGAGCGCGGGATGGAGCAATGATGCCCCGAGCCTCGGAGCCTGGACATTCTTGTCCTGAACTATTCAGGGTGACCGGTGGACAGGAATGTCCACGCTCCTTTATTATGTTTTATGCCTCGACAAACACATACTGCCGTCGGCATTGACGGCTGCCGGGGCGGCTGGATTGCCGCCGTCGGCTCCCCAGACGGCCAAATTACCTGGCAGCTCGAGCGGAAAATTGCCGATATCCTGGAGACGCTTCCCCCTGAGAGCACCATCCTCGTCGACATGATCCTCGGCTTGCCCGACCGCCAGAATCCGATTCGTGAGTGCGACCGACTGGCCCGCCAGCTGCTCCGCCCTCACGGCTCGCGGGTCTTCCCCGCCCCACCGCGCGAAGCCCTGGCCGCCGAAAGCTATCCGGAAGCCTGTGCGCGGGCCCGCACCGCCACCGGCAAGGCCATCTCCAAACAGTGCTGGCATCTCTTTCCAAAGATTCGGGAGCTCGACGCGATTGCCGACCCGCGGGTCCGGGAATCGCACCCGGAGCTGGTTTTTTACCGACTCAACACGGAAACCATCGTCGCGGACTCCAAGAAAACCCCGAGCGGTCGGACGCAGCGACTCGACTTGCTGGAAAACACCCTGCCGGGCAGTCGCGAAGCCTATGGCCGCGCCCTCACGGATTTTCCCCGAAAGGAAGTCGCCCGCGACGACCTAATCGATGCGCTCGCGCTTTGCGCGGCGGCGACAAAACCTCAAGACCTGCAAATGATCGGGGGCCAGAGAAACCCGTCAATTTGGTATTGAGCCAAAAAAACGCCCGACCGCCAAAACCGGTCGAGCGTCTCGAGTAAAATGATTTCAGCGTATCTTAGCTGCGGCGGCGGAGCATCACCCATGTCAGACCGAACATACCAGCAAGCAAAGCGAACGAGCTGGGCTCGGGGACGGCCTCGAAGGCGCCTCCCATGACGAGCTTAGTGTTGGTGTTAGACGTGGGTGCGAAATAATCACCAGCTGCTGAAACAACTTGGTACTGCTGCAAACCTTGATAGCTATTTGAACTCCAGTCGTAGTTCGTAAGCCAAGCGTCGGTGCCATTTGGAGTAAGGGATTGATTATTGCGGATAGCCTCCTGCACCACAAAACCTGAGGACGTGTTTACTGTTACAGTGGCGGCACTATCGGGATTTCCAAATGCCGTATCTTGCACACCCGTCTTTAGGCCATCGACAGCGTATAAACCAACTCCGAAATCAGTGATCTGGTTTGATAAATAGTCTGCTTCGCTCATTTCGAGACGAAGTATCCCGTCGGACGCGACACCATCGAGATACCAAATACCACCAGTGCTGAGATTGAAATCAGAGACAGTGAGAGCCTCGGTTAATCCAGCCCCATTGTAAGTGATAACGTCAAAAGGAGCACCTCCACGATCACCACCCCCCACAATGTCTGTTTCAGTCTTTGTGCCGTAGGATAATATCAGCTTGCTACCAGTTGCCGAAAAGCCAGTCGTATCAATCTCAAAGCCGTATTTACCACCCCCAAAATTCTGGATGCTTATGTTGTCTGTTCCATCTCCATCACCTATATCAATACCATGGAATGAGAAGGTGTCTTGGACTAATACTTGTCCGAAAGAGACATTGGCGATCAGGGAAATCGTTAGAAGAACTTTTTTCATATAAATTAGAGTGAGCCCAATATTTTGTTAGAGCAAGCACTTCTCCCTTTCCAGACCATTACCTTTTAGGGTAAGGTAGTGAAACATGCAGTCCTTTCACCCAAAAAATGTAGCCGAGCAGGTGGCCGAACACCTGCGCTCCGAGATCGCGAGCCGACGGCTCTTCGGCGAAATGCCGGGCATTCACCAACTGGCGGCGAAGCTAAGCGTCAACCACAAGACCGTGAAAACCGCGCTCGGCACTCTGGAGAAAGAAGGCTTGCTCGTTCCGCAGGGGCCGGGCAAGCGGCGCAAGATCGAAAACAGCCCGCGCGGCAAGCCGCGTGGCATGCGCATCGTCATCCTCCTCTATGAGCCAAGCGACCGGGAGGTTCATTACCTCAATCGACTCGAACACGAACTGCAGGCTGCAAAGCACGATTGCTTTTTCGCCGAGCGGACGCTGACCGACCTCAAGATGGATGTCACACGGGTCGCCGCTTATGTCGCCGAAACGGAGGCCGACGCCTGGGTTGTCGTGGCTGGCTCGCAGCCGATACTCCAGTGGTTTGCCGCGCAGGACTTTCCGGCCTTTGCACTCTTCGGCCGGAGTATGGAGGTTTCGATCGCAAAAACCGGCCCGAAGAAGGCACCCGCTCAGACGAAGTTGATCCGGCAGCTCTACGAGTTGGGCCACCGCAGAATTGTCCTCTTGAGCCGTGAGGAACGCCGAAAGCCGGAACCCGGTTTTCTGGAGAAATTATTCCTAAACGAGCTTGAATCACTGGGTATCCGGACGGGATCCTACAATCTCCCCGACTGGCCGGAAAGGCCGGGCGGCTTACAGGAAACGCTCGATCACATTTTTCGTCACACACCACCGACTGCGATTCTCATTCCGACGGCTCCGCTTTTCTTCGCACTCTTCCAATATGCCGCCCGTAAGGGGATAAAAATCCCCGAGGATCTGTCCGTCGTTTGTATGGACCCCGATCCGGCTTATCAATGGTGCCAACCACAGATTTCGCATATCACCTATGACAGCCAACCCTGGATCCGGCGGATTGTCCGCTGGGCCAACCACGCTGCCAGCGGGAGAGAAGACCGGAGGGGAATCTTCTATCCGGGAAAACTTGTGGAGGGAGGCACCATCGGCCCGGCCAAAGGTCTTTAATTTATCCCGTAAAGCCCCTTCACCGAGTCCCGGGAGAGCACGATTATCGTGAGCACGCCAAGCACGGTGCCGAAGGGCATGAAGGTGCAGGCGAGGCAAGCGAGCACGAAGGAGAACCAGTAGTGCTTGCGCTGCCGGAGGAAACGTCCGGAGACGACGACCGAGATGGATACCGCCTGCCCGAGGAGGAAGGCGCCCAATCCGATGAGGAAGAAGAGCCAGCCGAACCAACCGGCCGGCGGCGCTTCGCCGCCTTCGGCCAGAGCCTGTTGCATGCCTTCAATTCCGAGAATCACCGACAGACCAATAAAGGTGTGGATCAGGGGGATACAGGCAAAGAGGATCATGAAGCCGCCCACCACATAGTGGGCGATCGCCAGTCCGCGGAGATGTGATTCGTCTTCGTTCATCAATCCTGAGTGATGGTGTTCATCTGCTCTTTGAGTAAGTCGGCCAACTGCCGGGGATCCTCCCCCAGCTCGGCGGGCCTTTCAATCACTTTGATTTGTACCTCGACCCGACTGAAGGGCACCGGCAGGTAAAAGCGGTCCCAGCTCTTAAGTCGCCAGGCCCGGCTGAAGTTGAGCGAGAACATGACAAAAGGCGCCCCGGTTTTCAGCGCGACCGCAATCGCGCCGGGCTTGAGATCGTACATCGGCCCGCGTGACCCGTCCGGGGTGACCGCAATGTCATAGCCCTCCCGGTGGGCCGCCAGCATCTCACGCACCGCCTGTGGCCCGCGCTTGTAGTGGGAGCCCCGGATGGGAAACATGCCGAGCTTGCCCACAAAAGCCGCCAGCCAGGCACCGTCGCCGCTGGCACTTATCAGGGTGGCGAGCCGACGTTTGCCAAAGTTGCGACGAAAAAACTCCGGGGCGGCAAAGAGCCGGTTGTGCCAGAGGATCACCACCGAGGGTGGCAGAGGCCTGTCGATCACGGCCTGCACCTCCGGGCCCCAGTGAAAGCGCAGACTGCGCGACCATAGCCCCATCAAAAAAGCGAGCAGGGACAGCAGCACACGCTGGTGCCATTTCAACTCGGCGTAGGGCCTGGACTGGTTGACGGGATCGGACATGGATGCTGCCAAGATGAGGGAATGCGCCGCCTTGGCAATGCCGCGATTGGCTTTGATCGAAGCGGCACTGCGGACGCATGGGAGCATGCGTCTCTACCCTGCCTCAGCCGAGTGGGCAGTAGCGATAGCCGTAGCCGTGCACGGTCAGGATGTAAACCGGCTTCGCCGGGTCCGGCTCGATCTTGTGGCGAAGCTGGGAAACGTGTTGGTCGAGCGTCCGGGTCGTGCCCTGATAGTCGATGCCCCAGGCCGCGTTCAACAGATCATCGCGGCTCAACGCGCGGTCGGCGTTCTCCACAAAGGCGATGAGTAGCTTGTACTCCAGCTGAGTCAGGGGAAGTTCAGTGCCGCCCTTCACCAGCTGGCGACGGGCCCGGTCGAGTTCGACATCGCCGAAGCGGACAGGGCTCTCGCCCGCCGGAGCCGCGTTCAACGCGGAGGAACGGCGAAGGGCGGCACTGACCCGGGCGAGCAGCTCGCGCACCCCGAAGGGCTTGGTGATGTAATCGTCCGCGCCCAGTTCGAGGCCGAGCACTTTATCAATCTCCTCGCTCTTCGCACTGAGCATGAGGATGGGCAGCGCTTCGTTCTCTTTGCGAATGGCGCGGCAAACATCGTAACCGCTCAACTTCGGCATCATGATGTCGAGGATCGCAAGGTCCGGCGATTCGTCGTGAAAACGGGCCAGTGCCTGTTCCCCGTCCTCCGAAACCGTCACGCGATAGCCCTCGCCCTCCAAAATATCGACGAGCCCGATGCGTATACTGGCGTCGTCTTCCGCGATGAGAATATGTTTCGGGTCGGCCATAGGGATACGTGTCGATTAAAATAAATCGGAGCAAATTCCGTCTGTAGAAGCGACACTCTTGTCGCTTACGGTTGTGGGGAAAGCGACAGTAGTGTCGCTTCTACTTGAATTATCGCGGTCAGTCATCGTATTTTACCGAGGCACCTTGAGAACAAAGGAGCAACCAGTCGGCCTGTTCTCTTCCAGCGTCAGCTTACCGCCCATTTCCCGGGCCAGCCGGGCGGCAATACTCAGCCCGAGTCCGCAGCCCGGCCGCTCCGAGGTCAGCCGGTCGTCCGAACGATGAAACGCGTCGAAAACCTGTTTGCGCTCGGCGGCGGGGATGCCGGGGCCGAAGTCGCTCACACGCAGCTGCCAACCGCCGTTGCCGCCACGGAGAGCCACCTCTGCCCGCTCTCCGGACGCGGCGTACTTGGCGGCGTTGTCGAGCAGGTTGAGCAGGATCTGTTCGAGTGCGTCGCCATCCACCTGTGCGCGCAGCGGCGAATCCGGCGCTTGGTAGTCGACCGACAAGCCCTCGGCGAGCAGGCGCTCACGCTGGCTCTCGATCATCTCGCCCAGCGCCGCGCCGAGATCCCGCAACTCGTAGCGGGCCCCGCGCTGCCCCCGGTCGAGGCGGCTGAAGTCGAGCACGTTGTTGACCAGACGGGTCAACCGCTGGGTTTCGTTGAGCATCCGCTGTAAATATTCCCGTTGCTTGGCCTCATCCTTGACGCGCCCGTCGTGCAACATGTCGGCGAAGAGCCGGATACTGGTGAGAGGCGTCTTCAGCTCATGCGAGACGTTGGCCACAAAGCTTGTCTTCTGCTGGGCATCCCGAGCATCGCGGCGGGCCTGCCAAATCAGGACTGCCGACCCGATGAGAATGGCCAAACTGAGACCGGCGATAAAGAGGCCGCCCACGAAACGAAAGCTGCTGCCGAAGGTGTTGGCCCCGTTTGCCCGGTAGGTTTCGATTCGCCACTTGGGCAAGGCGCTGCCGACCGCCAGACTGAGCTCAGGTGCGGCTGACTGACTGCCGGCAAATTTCGGCGAATAATCTCCTGCCACCGTGCGACCCCCGGCATCAACCAGGCGAAAGCGCAAGCCGTCCTGTTGCGAGAGACTGATCGCCTTGGAAAGCTCGGCGAGCACGGCTTCACGGTCCAGCCAGGCACCGATGTAATCGCGGCTCTCCGGCAGGCCGACCCAGGCCATCCACTGTTCCCGGCCCTCCATTGAGAAATCCACCCAACCGCGACGCACCGAGGCCTCCGGGACCAGCGGCGCCTCCTTGTCGGTTTGCCTTTTCTTTTTGTCCGCCTGGGCGCGCACCGCGCCGAGCTCGGACTTGCTCATGACTCCCTCCGTTGGTTCTCCGGCGGCCTCCTCCGACGGGCTGAGGGCACCCGACACGCTGTTCAGTCCAAAACGGTTGTCGACGTTGACCTTGCGCACCGCCTCCCGCTGCTGCTTCAGCGCAACATTCTGCGTCACCAGTTTCTGCTGGCTTGCGTCGCCCTGCGCTTCATCGGCAAAGGCATCCGTGCGCTCCGCGGCCGGGGCCACAGGCGCGCTGGCGTAAGCGTAGGCATCGCTCGGCGCTTTCGAATTGGCAAGCCGCGGCGTGGCGGCGGGGGCCTCTTCTTCGGGTGGCACGGAGGCAAACTCGGGCAGGCTCCAGGGGTAAACGACACCACCGGATTCGGTCTTCCCACGGACCGACCCCGGCGCGGGCAGTTCGCCGCGTTCCCCCAGCCAGACCGTCACCGCATCCGCCCCCCGAAAATAATAACCCACAGCCACGTAGGGATTGCCCTCGACCATTTCCGCCAGGGCGATCCTTGCATCCGGGAGCTCCCGAACCGCGAGCAGCCCGTCGACCACCCCGGTGCGCACTTCCTCCATGAGAAGGTCGATGCTGTCTGCCACGCTCGCCGTCCGGTTGGCCAGCGTCCCGGCTGCCAGCGACTCCACCCGGTCGGCTTCGCGCCCGAGCAGCCACCAGGCGCAAGCCGCCATCGAGACCGTCGCTCCGAAAAGGAGCCACCAGGCAAACATGACGGGGCGGACGCGCATTCCTCAAGAGTTAGCGATAGCGGGTGAATTGAGAAGCTAGAAATAGCGGTCGCGCTTCATTGCCTCAGCGCAGGGTTTGCCGCAAGTCCGGCTGAGAAGTGGATGGAACGGTACTGCCTTCGAAGCTGATGCGCGGATCGTTCACATTCACAAGTTCGTTCAGCTCGTAGACGTTCCGGTAGCCGTAGCCGTACAGGTTGATGTAGGTCGGGATGTTCAGTGCCATCATGAGCGGCTTTTTCTGGACGGCGAACTCGCGGCCCAAGCCACCCTCAGCCGGTGAAGCGGGCACGAACACCTTGGTCGCCAGATCCGTCTGGTTGCCCTCAAAGTTGTTGTTGCAGTAGATCAGGATTTTCGTGTCAGAGGACGGGATCACTCTGGCGAGATTTTCCTGGGTGTAATCCGCAAAGGCCAAATGCCGTGCCCCTTTGAGGTGCAAGCGCCCGTAGCGGAATGCGGACCGGGAATCCAGGATGATCACATCCGGATCTTTGCTCATTTCGAGAAAGGTATTCAGATCGATAAGACGGCTCTCGCGGTGACTCTCAACCGCCGCGACGAGCGATTTGTAATCGTCAAAACTGACTTTCGCCTTTGTCTCCAGCCCGAGAGCCATATTGGCCGAAAGAGCGACCAGAAGGATAATGTATTTCATAAAAATGTCTTTCATTTTGATGATGATCTGGATGAAGAAGAACGGTAGCGCAGGCCCGCACGGTCATTTGTGATGCACGGCCAGTCACCTGCGCGACCGGGTTTCCTCTTCTTCAAATCGAGATTACTTCACGGACTGCTGGTTCTTGAGTTGATAGCTGTCCGAGCGGTAAGACTTGCGCTTGGCGTTGGACAAGCCTTGCCGCTCAACCTGTTCGGCTTCCTCCTCAATTTCGGCGGCCGGTGCGGCGACCACCTCATCCCCGAGGAATCCATAGTCGGCGGAGATCTTACCGACCACCCCGCGAAGGCTGCTGGCCGCCATCTCGCGATCGCCGGCGTCCGCGTGGGCGATGGCCTCTTCTTTCGCTTCCGCGATACGGTTGTCGACAACGTTCCGGGCGATGTCCTTTCGGGCCGCGGCCACAACTTTTTCGACTTCGCCGGTGTAGGTAATCGGCACGGAGACTTGCTGCGTCCGTGCGATTTTCTCGCCGACCGGAAGATAGTTCACCTCGACTTCAATCAGGTCCTCCACCGCCCCGACGCGACCCTCGGGCGCCCGGACCTCCAGCAGGGCGAGTTTATCGAGTCCGCTGTAGACCTGGGGCATCCGGAAACGGGCCACCTTCTCCCCGATCTCCGCCTCGCGGCCGACGCTCTTGATGATCCGGGCGCCCCCACGTGCGCGAACGATGATTTCGATGTCCGTCGCGGCAACATTGAGGGCGTCACCCAGCTCGCCGGCAAAGATGCGGGGCAAATCGTCCGCGTTTTCCACGAAGTAGGTATTCCCCTGCCCGGCTTCGGCCAGTGTTGTCATGATATCTTCGTTGAAGCCCAGGCCGAGCCCGACGGTGCTGATGACCATGTCCTCGCCGGCGAGAGCACGGCCGAGCGCGCGGAAATCAGCGACTTTCGACGGGCCCCGATTGGCCAGCCCGTCGGAGAGCAGGATCATCCGGCTGATGTAGCCAGCGTCCTCGTAGCGGCGCAGCTCGGCAGCGGCCTGATTGAGCCCGGCGTAGATCGCGGTATTCCCGCGGGAGGTGACCCCGCGAATCCTGCGTTTAATCTCGGCGATGTTCTCGCGGGTGGCGAACTGACTGGGGGCGAGGGTATCGACCTCGTGATCATAGATAATGACAGAGACCCGGTCGCGCGGTCCGAGACTGCCGACGGCCACCTCGGCGGCCTGAATGGCCTCTTCGATCTTTTGTCCGCTCATGGATCCCGACCGGTCCAGAACAAGGCTGAGGTTGACGGGTGGCCGCTCCCGGTCCGAGTGGACGATCTCGGGACGAATCTTGATTTGGACGACCACATCCTCCGTCTGGTTGGCCGGCACGACCGGACGGTCGAGCGCGGCATCCACGTGAAGGATTTCGGTATAGCCCTTGGCACTCGCCATGGCGGTCAGGCCACAGGCGAATGCGAGGCTGAAGAGAACTCTTTTGATGAATGTTTTCATTAATTTCCTTGGTTGGTGATCATGCGTGATTGCAGCCGTAGAATACCAAGTCGCGCGCCGGAAGTCGTCATCCCCGCGTAAAATGATTGTCAGGATTTTGTCATGGATGGGGCACCATTTCCGTAGGGGTGCTGCTTTGCGGCACCCGCGAGCGTTGTGTGGCGGTAAGGCTTGAGATGGGGCTGTCGAACGCTAGGGACTTCCCGAGGAAAGCCCCTAGCTATGCCTGCGCCATTCCACTTGACCCACTACAACCAAGGTTTAACACCTCTTGACTTCCTTCGCTCTTTCAAACCTCCCACCCGCCTTCGCACCTTTCACCTTCCCACCTTCGCACCTTTCCACCTTCGCACCTTTCCACCTTCGCACCTTTCCACCTTCGCACCTTTCCACCTTCGCACCTTTCCACCTTCGTACCTTTCCACCTTCGTACCTTTCACCTTCGTACCTTTCACCTTTAACCTTCCCACCCAATGACAGCTCCCACCGCATCCAACGATAGCCTCATGGAAGAACTCGTCGGCCTGTGCAAGCGCCGCGGCTTCATCTTTCCCTCCTCCGAAATCTATGGGGGCTATAACGGCTTTTACGACTACGGCCCGCTCGGGGTGGAACTGCGCAACAACATCAAGAACGCCTGGTGGCGTGACTTCGTGCAACGCCGCGACGACGTGGTCGGGTTGGACTCCAGTATCATCATGCACCCGAGGATCTGGAAGGCCTCCGGTCACGTGGACGGCTTCTCCGATCCGATGGTGGATTGCAAGGAAAGCAAGCGACGCTATCGCGCCGACCAACTGTTTTCCGCGCCCGTAGTGCTTGACGGAGAGCCCTGCGGCTACATCGCCTATGTCGAAGGCGCCGACGAAGCCAGCATCATCAAGCAGGCAAAGAAACTGCGCGACTTGCTCGACAGGAAACAGTCGAAACTGGACGAAGCACAACTCCTGAACAGCGCGACGGAATTTACCGAAGTCGATGAGGTCGTCCGAGAGAAGACTCTCGGCCCGGACGCCGCCAAGATCGGGACCCTGACCGCGCCGCGTGAATTTAAACTGATGTTCGAGACCAAGGTGGGCCCGCTGGCGGACGACTCCGCCGTGGCCTACCTTCGCCCGGAAACCGCCCAGGGCATCTTTGCCAACTACAAGAACGTGGTCGATACCGGCCGCGTCAAAATCCCCTTCGGGATCGCCCAGATCGGCAAGGCCTTCCGCAACGAGATCACCCCGCGCAATTTCATCTTCCGCTCCCGCGAGTTCGAACAGATGGAGATCGAGTATTTCATCGCGCCCGAGGCCGACTGGAAGCAGCTCCACCGCGAGTGGCTCGACCTGTGCATCGACTGGCTGGTCTCGATCGGCCTGCCCCGCGAGTCCATCACCGAAGACGTCCACCCCCAGGAGAAACTCGCTTTCTACTCCCAGGCCACCACCGACCTCATGTTCCATTTCCCACACGGCGAGCAGGAACTCTGGGGAATTGCCTGCCGGTCCGACTACGATCTCAAGCAACACCAGGAGCACTCCGGTAAGAGCATGGAGATTTTCGACGAGGCCAGCAAAAGCAAGTTTGTCCCGCACGTGATCGAGCCCTCGCTCGGCGTGGACCGGACCCTGCTGGCGGTGCTCACCGCCGCCTACTGCGAGGACGAAGTGCCCAATGACAAAGGCAAGGTCGAGACACGTACCCTGCTGAAATTCAGCCCACGCGTGGCCCCCTACAAGGCGGCCGTATTCCCGCTGCTCAAGAACAAGCCCGAGCTGGTCGAGCGTGCGGAGGCCCTTTATAAAAAGCTACAGCGCCGCTGGAATGTCTTCTACGATGCCTCCGGTGCCATCGGCCGCCGCTACCGCCGTCAGGACGAGATCGGCACCCCGTTTGGCATCACCATCGACTTCGATACGATTGAAAAGGACGGTACTGTCACCCTGCGCGACCGGGATACCTGCGAGCAGCGCCGCGTCAGCGAAGACGAACTGATCGACTTCCTCGAAGAACAGATCGAAGGGTAAAGGAATCGCGCCCTACTCTCCGACAGCTTTTACTCCGGGCTCGAAGAGTGAGAGATCGTCTTCGTAAACTTTCAGCCGTTCGACGACTTCAGCTTTTCGCGAGGGGCTGGCCGTCAGGTAGAGCTCGGTGCCTTCCTCGCTCTCCAGGCCCATCCAGAGTTTAACACTGTTGTAGTGTGGAAGAAGCCAGCCGAGCGCCTCGTGCATTTCACTCCCGTCGGTGGGTAGTTCGTAAAAGTCCGCGGTGCTGTCACTGTGTGACCAGGAGACTGATGGCGGATTGTCGAGTAAGGCAGGCACGGTAAGAGATCTAGAGCTTGGCAGAAGCCTGACAAGCTCTCAGAGATCTCCCCGCGTAATTCAATCTTTTTTCACGCGGATCAGGGTAAATCATTCAGAAAGTGCGATCCGTTTGACCACCTCCGCAGCGAGGAAAAACCCTACCGCCCCGGTAACGAAAGTCGCCGAGCCAAAACCGGCATCGCAATTCAACCGGTAGTCGGTACCCGGCTCCCGCTCGCAGGCCACCGAACCATCGGCTTGGGGATAGACCGGCAGTTCGTCGGAATAGACACAGTCGACCTTAAACTTCTGGCGGGAAAGTCTGGGGAAGCCGTATTCGCGGCGGAGCTTTTTGCGCACCTGCAGGAGCAGCGGGTCGTTAATGGTGCGGGAAAGGTCCTGAATCCTGATCCGCGCGGGATCAATACATCCGCCGGCCCCGCCGCAGGTGATGAGCTTGAGCCCGCGTTTGCGCGCCTCGGCAATAAGCAGGCATTTGTGCTTGGTCGCGTCGATGGCGTCGACGATGTAGTCGTATTGCGGGGCCAACAGGCGATCCATCGTCTTCTCGGTGAAAAAGACCTCCTCGCAAGTCACCTCGCACTCGGGCGCGATGTGCTTCACGCGTTCGGCCAGGGCCGAAGCCTTGGTCCGGCCGATCGTGCCGTCCATGGCATGAATCTGACGGTTCACATTACTCAGGCAGACCTCGTCCATATCGACGAGCGTCAGCGAGCCGATCCCCGAACGGGCCAGGGCCTCCACCACCCAGGAGCCGACACCGCCGAGCCCGACCACGCAGACGTGACCCTCACGAAGGCGCGCCAAGCCATCGACTCCGTAAAGTCGGCCAATCGCACTAAAACGTGTTTCGTAATCGGGCATGCCGTTGTTGGGTGGTTGAGTCGTGAGTGGTTGAGTCGTGAGTGGTTGAGTCGTGAGTGGTTGAGTCGTCATACTCCTTTAGGACTTAGGGAAAAGATATAAAACCTGAACGTTGCTCCATTTTAAACGCAGATTCATTAACGCCCATTCACGGTTCAACTCATTTTTAACTTAAATTTCCTCTTCACTCTCACCGCATCCGCTCCCACCCTTTCTCTATGGCCAAACTGACTGATATAGTAGAATTCTGCGACCAGCGTGTACGCAAGTCGGAGATCAAGGACTTCGACGGAGCCTGCAACGGCTTACAGGTGGAGAACATTGGCGAGGTGACGAAGATCGGTGCCGCCGTCGATGCCGGACAGCGGCCCTTCGAAGCCGCGATAGCCGCGAAGATTGATTTTCTCATCTGCCACCACGGAATGTTCTGGTCGCCCCCGGTGCCGCTCACCGGAATTCGCTACGAAAAGGTGAAGACGGCAATCGATGGCAACCTGGCGGTTTATGGCGCCCACCTGCCGCTCGACTGCCATGCCGAAATCGGGAACAATGCACTTCTCGCGAAAGAACTCGGCTTGGAGCGCCTCGGCTCTTTCCTCGCTTACGAGGGCAATGACATGGCAACCATTGCGAGCGGGCCCGCAAACGGGCGCGCGGAACTCTCCGAAAAATTAAAGGCGCTCTTCCCCGACACGTATCAGGGAATTGAATACGGAAGCGAGAAGCCCGAGCGCATTGGCATTCTTACCGGTAGCGGTCAGAGTGCGGTGCCCCACCTCAAAGCCAACGGCCTGGACACTCTGATCACGGGAGAACTGCGCCAGCATCATTTCAATATGGCTCAGGAACTTGGGCTTAACCTCTACCCCTGCGGACATTATGCGACGGAGGTTTTCGGGGTAAAGGCACTGGCCGCCGAAGTGGCGGAGAAGTTCGGGCTCGAATGGGAGTTTATCGAACAGCCTTGTCTGCTCTGATGCGCTTTTGAGGCAGATCCGGAGGTCAGCGTTCCCGGGAGGCTTTCTCGGAACTTTGACAATCATTCGCCAGTCCGTCGTGAAAACAGGCGAGACGCCTGTTCTACATCAAGCGGCCCACATCGATCCGCGGATTAACATGCGGCGTTGCCAATTCCGGGAAATCCGCTAGTGATCAGCTATGAAAACATTTGTTCTGCCCGCATTTCTGCTCGTGCTCGCTGTTCTCCCCGGCTGCATCAGCCCGACCAGTTACGACTACGAACAGGCGGCGCTGGAGGAGATGTCGAACTACAAAACGTTCACGATTGATAGCCGGGAGACGCGCAGCAATTATCAGGATGTTGTCCTCAGCCCGATCGTGGATCGCCGTATCGAGCGTGCCATCCAGAGGGAATTAACCGCCAAGGGCTTCGAGTCCGTTTCCGCGAACCCGGATTTTCGGGTGACCTTCAATACGGTCACAAAAACACGGACCGAAATTAACGATTTTGGTCCGCCGCCGTTCCGCCGACATCCTTACTACGGCTACTCCGGCCGGCACCTCGACATCGATGAATACGAAGAGGGCACCTTCCTGATCAACATCGTGGACCGTGCGAGCAAGCAGCTGGTTTGGCGCGGGGCTTACGTCAAGCGACTCGGCTGGAGCGCCCCGGATGAAGCCGAAGTGCAAAAAATCGTCAGTTCCATCCTCGCAGGATTCCCTCCTGAGCAGCCCGGGGGCTGAAATACTTCGGCCACACCCCGCCTGCTGCCGGGCGCTCAGGGTTTAATGGTGGGGCAGTACATTCCTGTACTGATTGTAAGGCCTGCTGCGTGAAGCACAGGCGGACAAGAATGTCCGCCCTCCGACAACGCCACTCCGGCCGACTCACTTTTTACCTTCACACTTTCACACCTTTATACATTCATATCTGCCATGCTTGTTCACACTGTATTATTCTGGCTCAAAGAAGACCTCGATGAGGCGCAAAAAGCGGATTTCCGCAAAGGCGTTGAAAGCCTGCAAAAGATCGACAGTGCGGAGGCGGTTTACGTCGGCACGGCCTCTGCCACGCCGGACCGCCCGGTGATCGACAGTAGTTATGATATCTGCCTAACCGTTATCCTTAAGGACATCCCCTCGCACGACGCCTATCAGGCCGACCCGATTCACCAGGAGTTCATTGGCAAATACAAAGACTTCTGGGAAACGGTAAAAATCTACGACGCGGATTAATGAAGGAGGTCGCTCTGCTGTGCCGCTTGCCGGGCGCCTGTTGCGATCGTGCCCCGAAGATGACACACCAAACCTTTTTGGTGGGCGTCCGACCAACCGGCACTCCACGAAGTCAGGCATGAACGCTTCATTTTAGCCTCTCCTCTAATGCTCGACCAGTTCTTCAATCAACTTGCCGAGACCTCACCGGTCGAGTGGCTGGCGATGGTTGTCGGCATAAGCGGTGTCTGGCTGAGTATCAAAGAAAAGATCGCTGCCTGGCCCTGTTTCATTACCTGCTACAGCTGCTACGTCTATATCAGCTACGACTACGGCTTGCACGCGTTCATGGGAATGAACATCGCCTTCATCGCGATTTCCCTCTATGGCTTTTGGAAATGGGCACGGAACAAGGAAGGGGCCGAGGACCGACTCCCCATCACCCACACAAAGAAAGCACACTGCCCGCTGGTCGGACTCTTCCTGCTGCTTGGCACCCTCGGCATCGGCTGGTGGCTCGGATCGGGGAGAGAGGCCAACCTGCCATATCTGGATGCTTTTGCCACCTGTTGTGGCTTCGTGGCGCAATGGATGCTGAGCCGCAAACATATCGAAACCTGGTTCTTCTGGATCCTGTCCGATTTGGTTTATCTGGGTATTTTCATTCAGGGACCCTCCTGGCCCAGCGTTATTCTGTTCAGCGTGTTCATCATTCTGGCCGTTAAAGGCTGGAAAGAGTGGAAACCTCTGATTCCTTAAGGGGGCAAGATGAGTAAGACTTTCAAGTGGACGATACCGGAAGTCGGGCTTTCCCGGGCGGAGCAAGAAGAGCATCGAAGTTACAAGCCCGCGAATCGAAGCATACACACTAATCAGGCAACTCCACTCAGAAAGTCGGAATTAAAATTCCTGAAAGAGTGGGGTGTGAAGCGACAACTCGGCCGGAAGGCCTACTACCAAAAACTGCTGCTGCGCTCTTGCCTGGCGGTGAGTCTTTTCACCGGCTTTTTCCTTTTATTTAAAGTCCTCGGAGTAATCGATGATGGAACAACCATCTACACGACCGGGACTATGTTGGCCCTGGGAGTGAACATCGCACCGGCGATCCACTCATGGAAGAACAATGAACAACGCTACGAAAAGCTTTTGGAGCGCCTGGAAGAGACAAAACAATGATACGAGTCGTTATAACGGGTGCGGAATGCACCGGAAAAACCACCCTGGCCACGGCACTCTCCGGCTATTACGGGAAACCGTGGACCCCTGAATACGTCAGGCAATATGTGGATACCATCTCCCGCGAACTAGAACGCAGCGATCTTGAACCGATTGCCGAGGGGCAGATTGCCGTAGAAGACCATGCACTGGAACTGACGAACGAGCTTGTTCTCCACGACACGAACCTGCTTTCCTCCATCCTCTACGCGAATCATTATTTCGGTGAGCAAATCGATTGGGTGAACGAACATTTCTTGAGTCGCGACTATACGCTCTACCTGCTCTGTTCGCCCGAAGGGATCGCATGGCAACCCGATCCGGGACAACGCGACAGCCCGGAGGCCCGCGCCGAGCTGCATAGAAAGTTCAAGGAGAGCCTGAAGACGCTGGACCTTCCTTACCTCGAACTCAGTGGCACCGAAGAGGCCCGTTTCGGCGAAGCGGTCCTGGCGATCGATAAATTGCTCAAATAACAGAGGGCCCGTAGGCAAAAATTTGCTTCAATTAAGTTGTCTTGCCGGGCCGATCCTGCACAGCTTATGACCATGCAAGTCCACGCCCGTATCTCCAAAGAATGGCGCCGCCGCATGTTGTTCATGTTCGCTATGCTGTTCGGTTGCGCTCTCTGGTTCCTCACTGACGGCTACATTATCTGGCCGAAGGAAGCGGAACGCTACGAAGCCTACGCCGAGATTCGGGACGAGATGCTCGATTCCGGGAAAGCGGAGAACGAAGAGAGCGAGGAATTGCGCATCGCCTGGAAGCGCTATGCCCGCGAGGCCGATGTGAGTGAAAAAATCCCGAAAGAGCGGACACCCGAAGCCATTCAGGAGCAGCTTGTGATCGGCTGGTTTTTGATCGCCGTTTCGCTTACCTTTGGGGGCTGGGTGGTGTGGAACCACCGTCTCAGCATTCGAGCCGAGGGCAACACCGTGATCGGAGCGTCCGGCCAGGAAGTTGACCTCGACTCGATCATCGCGACCGACCGAAAAAAGTGGAAGAACAAGGGAATCGCCTACGCTATCTACGAAGAAGGGGGCAAGCAGAAGCGGCTCTGCCTGGACGACCACAAGTTTGCCGGTGCAGAAGAGATCCTTCTTGAAGCCGAACGCCGGATCAAGGCAAGAGCCGGAGAGAGCGAACCGGCGAGCGAGAACGACGCCACGTAGGGGCTTCCCTCGTGGAAGCCCGCGAACGCTCGGCAAACACCGCGCAAGTTCCGGCACAGCCCGCCAGCCTCACGGGTGCCGCACAGCTGCCCCCTACAAAAAAAGCCCCGCCGGACGAACCGACGGGACTTTGAAATCTGTTGAACAGGGCTGATTTTCGGCCTCTGTCTTCCGGCCTCTGAACTTACTCGAAGCTGTGCGCGCCGAGTTTACGCTCGATCTTTTCCGCGCGAAGCGAGACGAGATTCGGCACGCCGTTTTCGTAAGGCACCTGCACCTCACCCTCGATGAGTGGCAGCGCATACTTGTAGAAGTTGTAGTTCATGCTGACGCCGTCTTCGTTGATCCAGCTCTCGGGCAGTTTCTTCACGCCGTTGGCGATCTCGGAAAGCGGAGCGAGTCCGGTTTCGCAAGTGTAACCGTCGCTTTCACCGCGGAGCAGCGTGACCATCTTGTCGGACTCACCGTCGATCGCGGCTTTGACTGCGGCTTGGCCGGCCATGAAGGCCTCGTCGTTGTCGGCCTGCGAGGAGCAGTGCACGGCGGCGCGTTGGGCCATACCGAGCTTCACGGAGCGAGCTTTCACCTGAAGCCCCTCTTCCACGAGTCCGCGGAGATATTCACCTGCGCCGCCCAGTTGGGAGTGGCCGAAGGCATCCGCACCGGCGCTGTCGGTGGAAACGTAGTTTCCGTCGGCATCGACAAGACCCTCGCCGACCACGACGACGCAGTATTTCTCCTTCTGAAGAACGTGCTGCACATCGGAAATAAACTTCTCCTGCGAGAAGGCCACTTCGGGCAGATAGATGAGGTGCGGGGCGGCATTGGGCTCATCACGGCGCTTGGCCAGTGCGGCCCCGGCAGCGATCCAGCCGGCGCTTCGGCCCATCACTTCGATGATTTGAACGAGGTCGTGCTGCCCCATGGCGGCGTTATCCGCGGCGATTTCCTTGACCGTGGTGGCAATGTATTTGATCACGCTGCCGTAGCCGGGCGTGTGGTCTGTCGTGACGAGGTCGTTGTCGATCGTCTTGGGAATACCGATGACGCGGAGATCGTAGCCGCGCTCCTGAGCGAGCTTGGCAATTTTATCCGCGGTATCCTGGGAGTCGTTCCCGCCAGCATAGAAGAAATAACGGATGTTGTGGGCCTCAAAGACCTGAAGCACGCGGTCGAAATCCGACTGCTTCTTAAGCTTGTAGCGGCAGGTGCCGAGTGCGGCGCCGGGCGTGTAGCGCAGGCCGCGGATATTTTGCTGGGACTCAGCGGCGAGATCGATGATTTGCTCGTTGAGGATACCGAGCACACCGTTGAGGCCTCCATAGATTTCTTCGATGCACTCGTGGTTGAGCGCTTCGGTCACGACACCGGCGAGGCTGGCATTGATGACTGATGTAGGGCCGCCGGACTGAGCGACGAGACAGTTTCCTTCAAGTTGTTCTGACATAATCTATTGGTGTTAAAAAGATGGTGGTGTTTGTGTGTCGTTTGCTCTTTCCGAACGCAATACTTAAAGAATTGCCCCGGGCTCGTAGCTGCTGGCAGCGGGGAAGCTTTGCACTTCCTCACGGACCGCTTCGCAAAATTGTGCAACCTGTGTTGCCGCCATTCCGGTCTTGGCCTGGGCATCGGCCACGACGGCGGCCAGTTTCTCTGCGGTTAAGCCCAGGCGCTGGTCAGCGGCCAGGCGGTCCACCAGGTCGTTGTGCATAATCACACCGGAGCGAAGGTCGCGGACAGTGGCCACGGCGTGCTCCTTGATCGCCTCGTGGGCTTCTTCACGGCCGGCACCGGCTTTGACGGCCTCCATCAGCACCGTGGTGGTACTGAGGAACGGGCCGTAGCGCTGGTTTTCCTGATCGATCACCGCCGGATAGACCTCCATCTGGTTCAGGATGGTGATAAACGTATCCAGCAGACCATCGATCGCATAAAAGCTGTCGGGCAAAAAGACGCGACGCACGACGGAGCAGGAGACATCGCCCTCGTTCCACTGGTCGCCGGAAAGTTCGCTGGCCATGGTGAGGTAGCCCTTGAGAATCGCGGCAAACCCGTTGAGGCGCTCACAGCTACGGCTGTTCATCTTGTGCGGCATCGCGGAGGAGCCGACCTGCCCCTTCGCAAAACCTTCGCTGGCCAATTCGTGACCGGCCATAATGCGCAATGTCTTGGCAAAGCTGGACGGACCGGAGGCGAGACGGACAAAGACGGAAACCACTTCGAAATCCAAGCCGCGGGGATAGACCTGCCCGACATTCTCAAGGGATGCCCCCACTCCGAGGTGATCGAGAATGCGGCTTTCGAGTTGGTCGACCTTTTCCAGATCGCCATCAAACAGGGTGAGCAGGTCCATTTGAGTCCCAACCGGACCCTTCAGGCCGCGCACCGGGTAGTTATTGACGATACGGTCCAACTCGCGGGCGGCGCAGAGCAAGTCCTCCCCGAACATAGCCAGCCGCTTGCCGAAGGTGGTCGGTTGGGCCGGCACGTTGTGTGTGCGGGCGGTGATGACCAAGTCCTTCCATTGCTCGGCCCGGTCCGCCAGTTTGACCAGCGCCGCCAGGGTTTTCGTGCGGAGAATTTCCAGACCGCGCAGAATCTGCAGCTGCTCGACGTTTTCGGTGAGGTCGCGGCTGGTCAGGCCCTTGTGAATGTGCTCGTAGCCGGCAAGATCACAAAATTCTTCGATCCGGGCCTTCACATCATGCCGGGTGACGGCCTCGCGTTTGTTGATCGACTCAAGGTTGATCTGCCCTTTGACACGCTCGTAGGCCTCGACCGCCTCAGCGGGGATGTTCAGCCCGAGATCCTTCTGGGCACGCAACACGGCAATCCAGTAATCGCGTTCAAGAGCGACCCGACCTTCGGCGCTCCAGACTCCCCGCATTGCGCCGGAGGCATAACGTGTGGCTAATATATTTGGCGTGCTTTCCATGGTGTTTGAAATTGAGAAAAGGTGGGAAAATACACCTCTGCCCCTTTCAGGCCATAAAAAACCGCAAAAATGAAATTTGACCATTTGGTCCCTTATTTGCTGCATATAGGGTCATATGAATCTGAGCGAGTTTATGAATACGGAGATTGTGGCGGGGAATACCCTTTGGCGCATCACCGGACTGTTTGGCCTCCTGCTCGTCGGCTTTACCGCCGGTAAGCTGCTGAAGTTTATACTCTCCCGCCGGGCAGAACAGTTGCGCGAGCCGCGCCCGATCATCGCAGCGACCCTCGGGGCGATTGGACGGGCCGCTCCCTTTCTCGCTTTTGCCCTGGGCCTCGCCGCCGGCACCAGCTTGCTCGTTCTCAATGGTGCGAGTGAGCTGGTCGGCACCTGTGTCGCGATCGTCGTGACCCTGGCGATTTCCTGGACCGCGATCTGTCTGGTCGATGCCCCCAAAGCCTGGATGACCCAGCGGGCCGGGCAAACGGAGAGCAAGCTGGATGATATGCTCGCCCCCATCGTTTCGAAGAGCCTGATCGCGACTATTGTTGTTCTGACGGTGGTGCAAATTGCCCAGATTCTCAGCGGTAAGGAGATCACCTCGATTCTGGCCGGTCTCGGCATCGGCGGCCTGGCCTTCGCTCTCGCAGCGCAGGATACGATTAAAAATCTTTTCGGCTCCATGGTGCTTCTGGCCGACCGGCCCTTTGAAGTCGGTGACCGTATCGTCGTCGACAGCACCGACGGTACAGTCGAGACCGTCGGCATGCGCTCGACCCGGGTTCGAACGCTGACCGGTCACCTGGTTACGATCCCCAACGGAGAACTGGCCAATAAGTCGATCGAGAATGTCACCAAGCGGCCGCATATCCGGCGGATCTTTAACATCACCATCACCTACGACACCCCTCCCGCCAAGGTAGCCGAAGCCAAAGCTATTCTCGAGGAGATCATGAAAGACCACGAAGGCATGGACCCCGAATTTCCACCCCGGGTCTTCTTTAACGAGTTTCAAAACTCCGCGCTGAATCTCTTCTGCATTTACTGGTATCACCCGGCGCTGTGGTGGGACTATCTCGCCCTGACGGAGCGCATCAACATGCAGATCCTCGAGCGCTTCAACGAGGCCGGAATCGACTTTGCCTTCCCCACACAAACCGTCCATCTAGCCGGTGATCCCTCGCGGCCCCTGGAAGTGGGGGTGAAGGGAAGTTAGTGGTTGAGTGGTGGGTTGTTGCGTCGTTGAGTTGTTGGTTGTACCTGTCCTATCGGAAGCAAAACTCGCCACGGACCACTTAACCACTTAACTACATACGAACATGCAATTCAGCAAATATCACGCTCTCGGTAACGATTACCTTGTTCTCAATCCCAAGGACGGCGACCTGCCGGACGAAGCCGGCATCGTCCGGATTTGCCACCGCAACTTCGGGCTGGGCTCGGACGGCATCCTTTACGGTCCGCTCGACACGGATAAGGCCGACTTCGGCCTGCGCATTCTCAATCCGGATGGCTCTGAGGCGGAAAAGAGCGGCAACGGTCTGCGCATCTTCGCGCGTTATCTCTTTGATGCGGGCCTGGTTAAAAACGAAGCCTTTACGGTGGACACCCCGGGCGGCGTTGTTACCTGCAAGATCGCGGACAATGCGGAGTCCATCACGGTCGACATGGGTAAGGTCAACTTCGGCATGGACCACATCCCGGTCGACGGCCCCGAACAGGCCGATCACAACATTGGGCAGAAGCTCGACATCAACGGCACCGAATACACCGCTTACATTGCCGATATCGGCAACCCGCACTGCGTCATCCCGCAGCCGGAAATCAGCAAAGAACTCGCCTGTAAAGACGGTGCCGTCATTGAAAAACATTCCCTTTTCCCGAACCGCACCAACGTGCAATTCCTCAAGGTAATTGACCGCAACAATATCGAGATCGAGATATGGGAACGTGGTGCCGGCTACACACTTGCCTCCGGCTCCAGCAGCAGCGCCTCGGCCGCCGTCGCCCATCGCATCGGTCTCTGCGACAAGGAAATCACCGTGCACATGCCGGGCGGCAAGATCGGCATCACCATCGGCGACGACTTCGCCGTCCGCATGACCGGACCGGCGACCCGCGTCGCCAAGATGGACTTTGACGAGGAAGCGCTGGGGTTTTCGGTATAGAACATACGCTTTGTTGCGCCTATGTCCGTAGGGGCTGTGCTTGCGCATGCCCGGATCGCCGTTCAGGCGATGCCCCGAAAAGCACGGGAGGACCAGGGGTTATTCATTAAGCGGGTTTTGTTAGCGTTCCGCATTCATGCGGCCCCACCTCGGCTCAAAAACCGCCTAAAGGCGGTACTCCAACGGGGTCAATATACCCCCTGAAGACAAATGAATAAGCCCCGGCGGGAGCACAGCTTAAAAGGTGCTCTTAAATCCTGAGAGTTGCATGGTTCATGCGCCGCAGTGGCATGCGCAAGCGCAACCTCTAGGTTGTTTCGGCCTACACCGTCCGCGAGTACCGTCCTTCGGTTGCCGGCTCGAGATAGGCGTCGAAGCACATCGCGAGATTCCGGATGAAAAGGCGGCCCCGCTCGGTCACGTCCAGTCCCTCAGCCGTGAAATCGAGCAAGCCGTCGCTGGCGGGCTCCTTGAGCTGGTCCAGAGCACCGGCAAAGTGCTCCTGGAAATCAATGTCCCACTTCGCCGACATTTGTGCGTAGTTCAGGGAAAGATCACACATCAGGCGCATGATGACATCGGCCCGCAATTTATCTTCGTCGGTCAGCTCGTAGCCCTTAGCCACCGGCAGACGCCCGGACTCGACCATCGCGCGGTAACTCTCGATGTCCTTTACGTTCTGGCGGTAGCTGTCCGCGCCTTGCGAGATGCTGGAGATCCCGAAACCGCAGATCTCGACGCCGGCACGCGTGCTGTAGCCTTGGAAGTTCCGCTGCAGTGAGCACTCACGCTGTGCGACGACCAACTCGTCATCCGGCAAGGCAAAGTGGTCCATTCCGATATAGACATAGCCCTCGCGGGTCAGCCGTTCGATACAGAGCTTAAGCAGTTCGAGCTTTGTGCGCGCATCGGGCAGGCCCGCTTTTTCCAGAATTTTCTGCGCCGGCCGCATCCAGGGCACATGCGCGTAGTTAAAGATGGCAAAACGATCCGGCTTCAGCTCCAGAACCTGATCCAGCGTCTGATCGAAACTCTCCGGGGTCTGCAGCGGCAGCCCGTAAATCAGGTCGATGTTGACGGAGTCAAACCCGTTGGCCCGTAATGTTTCCATCGCCGCCACGTTCATTGCCTGCGGCTGCTCCCGATGGATAACCTTTTGCACTTCGGGGTTACTGTCCTGCACACCAAACGATGCACGGGTCAGGCCCATCCGGGCAAAGGCCTCGACATGCTCGGGGCTCAAACGACGGGGATCCAGCTCCACCGATTTTTCCGCGTCGGGCGTAAATTTGAAATGCTGGTCAATCATCGCCGCCAGGCGGTCGATTTGCTCGGGCCCGAAAAAGTTGGGCGTGCCCCCGCCGAAGTGTAGTTGAACCGCTTCGCGGTCCGCGCGGTGATGCCGCGCGAAAAGTTCGAGCTCTTTCTCCAACAAGTCCAGATAGTCGGTCGCCCGATTGCGATCGAGCGTGGGGATCATGTGACAGCCGCAGAACCAGCAGAGCGTTTCACAAAAGGGCAGATGGAAATAGAGCGATAGCGGCGCCTCGCCGGATTCCACGGAAGTCAGCAGCGGTGCCGGGTCCTGGTACTCACGGAAATGATTGGCCGGCGGGTAACTGGTATAGCGCGGCCCCGGCCGGTTGTACTTTTCGATGAGTTGCAAGTCCTGTTCGGAAATCCGCATAGCTCAAAAAAAATCCAGATCGCCCCGGCTGTCTATTATTAACCACGGGCGATCCTACCGCGGCATAAAAAAGGCGGAGCTCTCGCTCCGCCTCAAATTAAAATTGATGCCCAGCGGATTAATCGGCCGCCTCTTGCATGCTTTCGCCGGCGTCTTCCAGATCTTCGCCCACGCCGTCGAGCGTGTTACAACCCATGAGTGCCAGAACCGCAGTCAGTGCAGCGAGTAGTGTCAGATATTTTTTCATCTATTTTTCTTACTTTTTAGGATGTGTGGATCGTTTCTTTTTCAATTAATCGAGATCATCATCTTCGTGATCAATCGCGGTTGCGGCACCAGCGCCAGCAGCCGCGCCGGCTAAAAACATGCAGCCGCTCGTGCCGAGTAGACTGAATCCGAGGAGAGCGATAAGAATGATGCGGTGGGGTGATGGTTTATTATCTTTCATTGGTTTGCGATGGGGCTCGTTGCGATGGGTGAGTGTGATGATGTTACGCGGATGAACCGCGCTTATACTTGCTATAAGCATGCGCTCTTATTCGGATCAATGCAAGCGAGTTCCTGAATCCTTCGGCGACCGCGGAACCCTCTTACCGGGAACAGGCCGAGAGCCGATTCGCGCCCAACTGATTACACCCAGCCGAGTTCAGGACCGGCAGGCACAATACGGGACGGGTTCAAATCGTCGTGCGTGTAATAGTAATGTCGCTTGATTTGATTGAAGTTTACCGTCTCCGCTATGCCCGGGGAATGATAAATCTTTTCCAGATAAGTCTGCAGGGCGGGATAATCCGTAATGCGCTTCAGGTTGCATTTGAAATGACCGAAATAAACCGCATCGAAACGCACCAGAGTACAGAAGAGGCGGTAGTCGGTCTCAACGATGCGGTCGCCGAAGAGATAGGGGCCACCGCCAGCGAGTCGCCCTTCAAGTTTCTCCAGCGTGTCGAAGAGTTTTCGGAAGGCATCTTCATAAGCGCTCTGGCTCGAAGCGAAGCCGGCTTCGTATACCCCGTTGTTCACGTTTTCGTAAATTTCCTGACTGAGAGCGGCCTGTTCTGACTTCAGGTCCTCGGGGAAAAGGTCCACCGGACGCTGGGCCAAGGGCTTGAAGACCCCGGCCCACATCTCACAGATGTCGTCCTCCGAATTATTGACGATACGCTTGGCCTGCTTATCCCAAAGCACCGGGACAGTGACACGCTCGTCAAAATCGGGATCGGTCTTCTCATAGGCTTCAGAAAGATAATCGAAGCCCTCGACATCGTCCAGGCCATGTCCCTCCCCCTCCCGAAAGGCCCAGCCCTTTTCGTCGCGAATGGGATCCACGAAGTTCACGCTGACCACCTCCGCCAGCCCCATCAGATTGCGTGTCAGCCAAGCCCGGTGCGCCCAGGGGCAGGCCTTGCAGACATAGAGGTGGTAGCGTCCGGCTTCGGGGGTTTCCACCCAATCGCGGAATTCGTCCGGTTGACGTTCGAAAGAGCCGTCAGCGCCTTCTTCGTTGGGAAATTGTGCCATGGTGTAGTCGTGTTGATGATTGGTTTGCTTTGAATGGGGAAGGTCCGTTTTTTTCAACGTAGTCGCACCGCTTTAGCTGTGCGACCCGCATCGGGCAAGCGGTATCGTTTATACTGAGGGCAGGCGACTCGAGCAGGCTACCTAGGTTTTTCGAGTTATTTTTAATGTGAGCCAACGATGAAACGACAATTATGAGTGATTCCCTTAGCCTGAGGTGATCGGCAAATCGAAGAGCAATATTTTGGAAACGTCTTGCCCGCTCTGCCGAAGTTCAAGTTTGTCGAGGCCCGTCAAGGCCAGGGAGTCGCCTTCCGATAAAGCTTCCGCTGCCACAGTAATCTTCCCCGCCAATACGAAAAGCCAGAGGCCGCGGTCGACAGACGCGGGACGATACTTGATCGAAGCCCCCGCCGTGAGCTGCACGGTCCGCAGTTCCAGATCCTGGCGTATCGCCATGGCACCGTCGCGTCCATCGGACGAGAGGATGAGGCGCCACTGGTTTACCTGCTCGCCAATGATCGGCTGGTCGGCATAACGCGGTTCCAATCCCTTTGCACTAGGCTCGATCCATATTTGAAGAAAATGGACCGGTTTGTCCTTTGACGGGTTGAATTCACTGTGCCGCACCCCACTGCCTGCACTCATGTATTGGAGTTCTCCGGCCTGGATGATGCCTCCGTTGCCCAAACTGTCCCTATGCTCCAACTCGCCCTCGAGCACGATACTCACTATCTCCATATCTCGGTGAGGATGGGGCGGAAACCCGCCACCGGGTGCCACCCGGTCGTCGTTGACCACCCGTAGGGGACCGAAGCCCATGCGTTCCGGATCATAATGGCTGCCAAAGGAAAAACTGTGCCGACTATCGAGCCAGTCGATTCTCGTGTGCATCCGCTCTGCCGAGCGGGTCAGTTGCTTAATTGGGTTATTCATCTTGATGTAGAGGTATTAGCTTAAATTCTTGCACTACTGGGTCATTTTCTCCGCGTAGCCGCCAAGCTTACGGCACAGCTTGGCAAACTGGGCCCGTTCTTCATCGTTAAAGACCTCGAAAAGTTGATCCAGATTAGCTGCGTGTTCGGCAAAAGCCTTCGTAATGAGCTCACGCCCTGACTCGCTTAAGTGAACCAAAACCACACGCCGATCGAGTTCACTTTTCTCCCGCTTGACCAAGCCCTTCCGCTCCAGCCGATCCACCGCCGTGGTGATGGAACCACTGGTCAAAAGGACCTTTTCACCGATAGTGTTCACCGGGAGTGAGCCCTTGTGGAGCAGGACTTCCAGCACCGCAAAATCCGTCAGGGAGCTGAAGCCCGCATTGTTGATACCAGCCTGGTCATAGCGCATGACCGCATGGGAAGCTTTCCAGAAAAGAAGGAACAGGTGCGTGCCCGAATGCTGGTAAATCTTAGTCATGAAATATGTAGAAAAGCACTTTTGTCTTGATGTCAAGCATTCTGCGCTGCGAGGACCTATAATTTGACCTTGCGACACAGGAATCAGGTCCGTTATCTCCGTAAGATGCAACTAAGTGGATTTACCGACGAAGCCGGCAAGGACCTGGCGACCCAGATAAAAGCATGTAAGGAACTGGGCTGGACCCATCTCTCCGCCCGATCCATCGGCGGGACCAACATTCACGAGCTCTCGGAGGATGATTTTAGGCAGGCGGCCGACCAACTGGACGAGGCCGGCATTCAAGTGGTCGAGTTCGGATCGCTGATTGGCAATTGGGCCAAGCCGATTTCCTCGGATTTCGACATCACGCTGGCCGAGATCGATCGCGCCATTCCCCGCATGAAGCGGCTGAATACCAATTGCGTCCGCATCATGTCCTATGCCATGGAGCCCTGGGGCGAGAACCAGCAGGACACGGAACGCTTTCGCCGACTGCGTGAAATTGTAAAACGATTTGAGGGTGCCGGGCTTCAGGCGGTTCACGAGAACTGTCAAAACTACGGCGGCTTTTCCGCCGAGCACACCTTACGTCTGGTTGAGGAGGTTCCGGGCCTTAAACTGGTCTTTGATACCGGAAACCCGGTCTTTACCCGGGACCGCTCCAAGCCGGAGCCCCACCCCTGGCAGGATGCGCTGGAATTTTACCGAGCGGTCAAAGCGCATGTCGCGCATGTCCACGTGAAGGACTGCCTGAATCCGCCGGAAGGCAGTACGGAACCGGAAAAATACACCATGCCGGGCGAAGGTCAGGCCCGGCTTTTGGAAACGCTCAAAGAAATGAAGGCGGACGGCTATAACGGCGGCTTCGCCATCGAGCCGCACGTCGCCACGGTCTTCCACGTTCAGGACGGCCAGGAGCCCGACTGGCAGCAGTGCTACGACAGCTTTATCGCCTACGGCAAGGCCTTTGAGGCGATGGTGCGATCTCTGGATTAATCCTTGACCCGTAGAACAGCCGTCTCGGCTGTTTCGAAGCATACTGAGCCCTCCGAATTAACACAGGCGAGACGCCTGTGCTACGGACAAACCCTAATCCGTCATCCGGAAGGTCATGGTGAAACTGTGCCCTTGCCCGGTCGGTGTGGGGCCGGCGGACACGACTTTGCGGAAGGCCGCCAAGACAGACTGGTCGAAGGCGCTGTTACCGGAGCCCGGCTGCAGGCGGGCATTGGTCACCCGCCCCGTGGCCGAGACATCAAAGACCACTGTGGCCGCGACCCGCACTCCGGCGAGGCTGGCGGGCTTGGCCCAGGCCGCATCGATGCGGGTGCGCAACTTGGCGCTGTAGGTCCCCAGTGCGGACATCTGTTGTTGCGTGAGTGGTTGTGGGCGGGAAGCAGACGTCGGCGGATTTGATGGCACCACCAGTTTGGGCACTTCGATCCGGGGCGCTTCAACCGGTTTTCTCTGCTGGACTTGGCGGGGCTTGGGTTCGCGAATCGGATTCTTTTTCAAGAACTCTTCATAGGAAAGGACCTTGGGCTTGGGTGGGGACGGTGTCCGCGGTGCCGGTTCCGGCGGTGTATCCACGGGCTTGGGCACTTCCGCGACCTCGGGAACCGACGGCAAGTCCGGCATGGGAATCTCCGGCGCAGGCGGTGTTTCAACCGGTGTTTCAACGGCTTGCTGCTGGGCCGCCGGAGTGACCATTTCGAAAACGTGCGGCTTCTCCTTGGGCTTCAACGTCTCAATAATCGTGGCGAGAAAAAGTGCGACCAGCACGACGAGATGCAGAATCACCGAGGTCCAAAAAGGCTGGTCTTTGGGCAACTTCATTATTCAACCTTGGTATCCAAACTGATCTTGGAGAGCTTCCGCTGCTTGATCATATCGATGACCGTAATCACTTTCTGGTAGGGCAAGGTGGAGTCCGCACGAATACTGAGCACGGGCGGTGCCGGATCCATGGCCATGGTATCGAGTAGATCACCCAGCTGCTGTTGACTAACCTGATCCTCGCCCCAGTAGTAAAGACCGGCTTGATTGATGGAAATGCTCTGAAAGTCCTCGCGGTCGTCGGGCTGACTCTTGGCCGCCTCTACCGGCAGGTTGACTTCGATGGTCTGCTCCAAGAGAGGCGTGGTGATCATGAAGATGATCAGCAAGGCAAAGGCCAGGTCGATCAACGGGGTCACGTTGATCTCAGTCAGGGCGGAAAGCCGGTCTCTGCGATGAAATTTTCGGGCCACGCTTAGGAGTGAGAGTGAACGTTAAGGTGAGAGTGGTTTCTAATTCGAAGCGGCTTGTGATTCGAGCTCGATGCGGTCAGCCACGGTACTGGCAAAGTTCTCCAGTTCGACCACCGAGATCTTGGTCTGCTGCAGGAGGTAGTTGTAACCAAAGACGGAAGGAATCGCCACCACCAGACCGGCCACGGTCGTGAGCAAAGCACCCGAGACTCCCGGTGCCAGGCTTTGCAAGCTGGCCGAGCCCGCACCGGCCATACCGCCAAAGGCATCCATCACACCCCAAACCGTACCGAGCAGGCCGAGGAAAGGCGCCCCGGTCACAATCGAGCCAAGTACGACCATCTTTGCCTCATAGCGGATAATCTGGTCGGCCACGCCACGCTGCAGCGCGTTTTCCACGTGCCCCATCCGGAGCGTCGCCCGATGCGTGTCGGCCGAACCGACATCGTCACCATAACGGTAAAACGCCTCGATCGCTTCGCGTACGATGTTGTAATACGGGCCACTACCACGCCCCGGACGTTCGGGGTCGAGCGCAAGCAATTGCGATTCCTTACTCAGGACACGCTCGTAGCGGCGGTTCTGCGAACGGAGTTTCGAGAGATCCAGATATTTTCCCAGCATCACGGTCCAGGCAATAATACTGCAGATGCCCAGAATAAAGATGACGACCTTCCCGGCAAAATTGGACTGGGCGAAATAGGTAAACACATTCGGCCCGGAAGCGGCTTGGATCAGAAAAGAATCTAAGAAAAAGGTAAGGCTCATCGGCTGGAGTATCGTCACGTTAATGGAACAGACAGGAGATAAGCACAGCCGTTCAATATCCCGCCAGAATAAAAATAAAGAAGTCTCTTATATACTATTGACAGTATATACTAATTTAAGAATATAAAACCATGCCCGCATCACATCTTCTCAAATGTATGGCCGACCCACAGCGCCTACGCATCCTCAATCTTCTGGATGCCGGCCCGCTTTGCGTCTGTCACCTGCAGGAGATTCTGGACGCGCCGCAGGTGAAGATATCCAAGCAGCTCGCCATCCTGAAACAGGCGGGACTTATCGCGGCCGAACGTGAGGGCACCTGGATGATTTACCGCCTCCGCGAACCCGTCGACGGATTGCTCCATGCCAACCTAACTTATCTGCGTGAAGCAGAATGTGAGGAATGCCACGAACTTAAGACCGACCTCAAAGCCCGCGAAAAACTGGTCAAGCAATTGACGAAGCAGCCGTCTGATTGCCCCTCCCCAGTCTGCGAAACCATCGGCTGCTGTTAATCCGGGATGCGAGAGCCGAGTCGTATGATCCGATAAGTCGCTGCCTACAACAATCAAACCCTATCCCGTATCTCGCATCTCAAAAACACTTCAAAACCATGAGCGAAAAAGAACAAACCGATAAAAAGTCACACGATAACAGCCAGGAAAAGTCCGGCTTCTTCAAGCGTATCTTCACAAAGCTGGACCAATCCATGAAAGCGCAAGCCGACGAAAAAGCCAAAAGCAGCTGCTGTGGCGATAACGACGGCAAGGGCGGCAAGTGCTGCTAGTCGTGATCCGTGATCCGTGATCCGTGATCCGTGATGGAGCGTGAATCCACCTACGCCCGGTCTAGCAATTCGATCCATTATTTTAAATTTATCCCGCGTCCCGTATCGCGTATCCCGCCACCCGCATCCCGGATCTTGCATCACGATAAATGACCATGCTTGAAGCACTCGCCGACCTGCTCACCTATCAACTGCTGGGACTCGACCCGGAGACCCGGATCGGGGGGGCGCTGCATTTTTTCATCTACGATACGGTAAAAATCTTCCTGCTGCTGGCGGTGATGATTTTTGCCATCGGCGTGGTTCGCACCTGGCTGCCCGAAGACCGTCTGAAAAATTGGATGGGCCGGGGTGGCCTCTGGGGAAATTTCGTCGCCGCCCTCTTTGGTGCAATTACGCCCTTTTGCTCCTGCTCGTCGATCCCGATTTTCATCAGCCTGCTCAAAGCCGGTGTCCCCCTGGGAGTGACCTTCTCCTTCCTCATTACCTCCCCGATCATCAACGAATATCTCGTCATCCTCATGGTCGGTGAGTTCGGCCTGCCGGTGACCGTTGCCTACGTGGGAAGCGGGTTGCTCATCGGCACCCTCGCAGGAGCCGTACTTGGTAAGCTCAAATTGGAGAAGCATCTGGAGCGTGACATCATCGCCGCGGCCCACAGCGACTCGGAGATCATTGAGCACACCTTCGCCAGCCGTTTGCGCTACGGTTGGGACGAGGCGGTCAGTGTCATCCGGCAGATCTGGCTCTGGGTGATAGTCGGCGTCGGCATCGGTGCTTTTATCCACAACTACATCCCGCAGGAAACCATTCACGGCTTGATGGAGGCCACCGGCATCTTCTCCGTGCCCATCGCCACCGTTCTAGGCGTGCCCATGTACGGCAGCTGCGCCGCCATTGTGCCGATTGCCGTCGTCCTCTTCCAGAAAGGTATCCCACTCGGCACCGCCCTCGCCTTCATGATGGCCATGGCGGCACTCAGCCTCCCCGAAGCCATCATGCTGCGACGCACCATGCGCCTGCAACTGATCGCGATCTACTTCGGCATCACCACCGTCGCGATCATCTTTACCGGATATCTCCTGAATCTCTTGGCGCAGTTCCTTTGATACGAGATGCGGGATACGGGATACGGGATACGGGATACGGGATACGGGTTAAAACATACGATGAGTTATAAGGATTTACAGATTTGGCAGATAGCGCGCGAGTTGGTCATCGAGATTCACCAGATGAGTTTTCGCGAACTTCCTAAGCGTGAAGCCTATGAAGAGGCCTCGCAAATACGACGATCCATGAAATCGGTTCGCTCAAATATCGTCGAGGGCTACGGACGGCGGCGCTACAAGCAGGACTTCATTCGATTCCTCACCTACGCACACGCTTCCTGCGACGAAACCATCGACCATTTGGAAATCCTATGGGAAACAAGTTCTCTTAAAAATGAAGCTCTTTATGAAAAGCTACACCTCCGACTCAACCAACTAGGTGGCAAACTCAATCGCTTCATCACGTCAGTCGAAGCACAACACAACGACCAAATCAACGAAGACCCAGCTATCTACAACGAATAACATCCCGCCGCGTAAAAAAGCTACGCTTCACGCGGTTCCCCTCCCACCCCATATCTCACAACGCATCCCGTATCCCGCATCCCGTATCTCGTATCTCGTATCTCGCATCCCACAAACCCATGAAAAAAGTCCTCATCCTCTGCACCGGAAACTCCTGCCGCAGCCACATGGCTGAAGGTATTCTACGCGCCGCCGCCGGCGACCTCTTCGAGGTCTTCAGTGCCGGCTCCAAGCCTAAGGGCGAAGTCCATCCACTGGCGATTGAAGCGCTCAAGGAAATCAGCATCGATGCTTCCGGCCATAAGTCCGAGCACCTTGACCTCTATCTCAACGCGGGGATCGACACCGTCATCACCGTCTGCGGCAACGCTGACCAGGCCTGCCCGGCCTTTCCCGGAAAGATCACGCGTTACCACTGGGGCTTTGAAGACCCGCCTCACGCTCAGCGTGAGGGCGAGAGCGAACTCGACGCCTTCCGGCGTATTCGCGACGAGATCAAACTTGTCTTCGAGGCCTACGCCGCCGGTTACCGTGAAGGAATGACCGCTTAAGACGATGAAAACAACAGCCTCGAATACCAACAGCGCCTGCACCCCTTGCGCCAAGAAACTTGGGTTTCTCGACCGTTTTCTCACTTTGTGGATTTTTCTGGCGATGGCTGCCGGGGTCACCATCGGCGTACTTTTCGAAGGCGCGGAAGACTTCCTGGACAGGTTCAAAGTCGGCACGACCAACATTCCCATCGCCATTGGCCTGATCGTGATGATGTATCCGCCGCTGGCGAAAGTGCGCTACGAGGAAATGCCGCGTGTCTTTCGAAATCTCAAGGTGCTGGGACTTTCACTCGCGCAAAACTGGATCATCGGCCCGGCGCTCATGTTCCTACTGGCGATTCTCTTTCTCCAGGACTATCCGGAATACATGACCGGCGTCATCCTGATCGGTCTGGCCCGCTGTATTGCCATGGTCATCGTTTGGAATGAACTCGCGGAAGGTGATAACGAATACGCGGCCGGACTGGTGGCCTTTAACAGCCTCTTTCAAATTCTTTTTTTTAGCCTCTACGCCTGGGTTTTCATCACATTTTTGCCCGAGGTCTTTGGGTTCGAAGGCAGCGTGGTCGCCATCACCATGGGCGAGGTTGCCAAGAGTGTTTTCATTTATCTGGGCGTCCCCTTCATCGCCGGGATGTTGACGCGCTTTGTCGGGGTAAAACTAAGAGGCCGAGAATGGTACGAGAACAAATTCATCCCGAAAATCAGCCCTCTTACGCTCATCGCACTGCTCTTTACCATCGTCCTGATGTTCAGCTTCAAGGGTGAAAAGATCGTCGAGCTCCCCTTTGATGTGCTGCGCATCGCCGTGCCACTCACCATCTACTTCGTCATCATGTTCTTCGTTAGTTTCCTCATGGGCAAAGCAGTGGGAGCGGATTACAAACAGAGCGTCACGCTGAGCTTCACTGCCGCCAGCAACAATTTTGAACTGGCGATTGCCGTGGCCGTTGCCGTCTTCGGGATCGGCAGCGGGGTGGCTTTTGCCGCGGTCATCGGACCCCTGGTTGAAGTGCCCGTCATGATCGCCTTGGTCAATGTCGCCTTCTGGTTCCGGCGGAAGCTCTTCATCTCCCATCAAGCCGACGCCGCCGAAACATAACTTCGCCCAAGATAAGCCCGAAACGAGCGCCTGAATGAAACACGGAAACAAGCGGTTTCACAACGGCTTGCTTCATTCCTGATTAATCAGGAATTTATCCGCATGGGAAAACTCGAGAAATGGATTTATCTGAAGGCGACCGACGCCACGGCTGAGGAGCTACAGTCTCCAAAGGACGAACAGGCGGCCAACGCCTCCGCCAATTTCGTCCGCCTGCTGATCGCCCGAACCGGCAGCAAGATCAGCGACCGGCTGGCCAACCCGAAGACTACCCTGGCATGGCTGCTCCAAACCGTCGGGGCTCCGGCGGTGTTCGTCGGCCTGATTGTGCCGATCCGCGAGTCGGGCTCGCTCCTGCCCCAGATCCTGCTGAGCAATTACTTAAAGCGTTTCAAGAGACGGAAGTTCGCCTGGACACTCGGTGCGGGCCTTCAAGGCCTCGCCATGTTGGGCTGCGCCCTGGTCGGCCTCTCCCTGGAAGGGACGGCAGCCGGGCTCTCGATTCTCGGGCTGGTCATCCTTTTCAGTCTGGCCCGCGGCATCAGCTCACTCTCCGCCAAAGACGTGCTGGGCAAGTCGCTCCCCAAAGACAAACGCGGTCAATTGACCGGCTACGCCGGCTCGGCCAGTGGCCTGATTGCGATCGCGGCGGCGGCGCTGCTCTTTCTCGATCGCGGCAACTCGGATTCCACCCTTGCCTACGCCGGCTTCCTGACCGCCGCCGCCCTTATTTGGTGGTGGGCGGGCAGCCTGAACCTGCGCGTCATCGAGCCGGAGGGCGAAAGCGAAAAGCTGCCACTGACCAAAGGCCTCCACGGGCAATTAAGTTTACTTCGAGAGGATCGGGCCTTTCGCGACTTTTTGATCGTGCGCGGGCTGGCAATCGGCTCGGGCCTGTCGACACCTTACCTCATTTCTCTGGCCCACGAACGACTGGGCGGGGCCGCCTACTGGCTCGGCGCCTTCATCATTGCGGAAGGACTTGCCGCGATGCTGAGTGGCCCGATTTGGGGCCGCATGGCCGACCGCTCCAGCCGCTTTACCCTCCGGATCGCCATGCTCCTCGTCGCGCTGCTTCTGGGCGCCGTTATCGCATACGTAACAGTCCTGGAGGCGGGCAGCATGGATTCACTCTGCTTCCCCCTTGCTCTCTTCCTCAACGGACTGGCTCATGCCGGCGTCCGCGTCGGTCGCAAGACTCACCTCGTCAATCTTTCCGGAGGCAATAAACGGACCGACTACGTTGCGGTCGGTAACACGCTTATCGGGGTGCTGCTGATCGTCGCCGGCTTGCTCACCGGCCTGATCGCGTTGCTCTCCATCCAGTGGACCCTCGCCCTCTTCATGCTCGCCGCCGCCACCGGTGCCGCTTACGGAAAAAAGCTGAAGGCCTGAATCGAGGAAGCCCAGCTCTCCCTGCTCTGCGCAACAGAAGACATCCTGCCGAACCGCGACACCAAATCGGCGTTAATTAACGGTTCAAATAACTAGCGCGCGAATAGCTTCTCCACGTACTTCGCGATCAGATCGTACTCGAGGTTCACGTGATCGCCCGGCTTTTTCGTGTGCAGGTTTGTCACCTCCATGGTGTGCGGAATCAACCAGATGGCAAAGCCCTCCTCATCCACCTCGGCGACCGTCAGCGAGATCCCGTCCACGGTGATGCTGCCCTTGTGCACGATGTATTTTAAATTTTCCTTGTCGGGCTTGATTCGGAAAAAGCGGTCCTGCCCCCTGGGTTCGATCGCTTCGATCCGGCCCATGCCATCCACATGGCCGGAGACGAAATGTCCGCCCATCCGCGTCGTGGGTAGAAGCGCGCGCTCGAGATTGACCTTCCCTCCCGGACCGACCTCCTGAATCGAAGTCAGGCGCACGCTCTCCTCCAGAAGATCGAAGGCGATTTGCCGGCCCTCGATGGAAACCACGGTCAGGCAGCAGCCATTGACGGCAACGCTGTCACCCAGCTTCACATCCTTGGCCACCTCGTCCGCCTCAACCACCAGACGCCATGCCTTCTCACCCGCCTCGAAGGAGATGACCGAACCTGTTTCTTCAACGATTCCTGTAAACATAAGGAGTACCTTAGTCGATGAAGCCGGATTGTCGCGAAAAAAGGAGACACGACAAACCGCAGCTTACCCAACCGATAAAGACCTCTTATACCCTCCAGCCGGTGCAACAAAAGATTTCGGCCTCGCGATTCCAAGATAAACTAAATCATCATGAAACCCGGGCTGAAAAATCCGCTTATGCGGGTAACGAACCTCCTGCTTTATTTATCCTTCTGCGGGCTGATTGGCACCGGCGCCCTCCTCAACTGGAAATTAATCCCCGGTTCGCAGGGCGGGCACGGCCTGACCGTTCTCGACATGACCCGCCACGAGTGGGGAGACATTCACTTCTGGCTCGGCGTAGTTTGCGTCGGCACCACCCTCTTCCATCTCGTGCTGAACTGGCCCTGGCTCAAAAAGATCGCCAGTTCCGGCAAGGCCTGGCGGCTCGTGGCCGGGCTGGCAACCGGCGCCCTTATTATCTTCGGAATTTACGCATTACCCCTTCAACACTCAGGCAATGGCTCCTCCGAGGCCCACCAGGAGGAACTGCCACAGGGCAAGCAGCACCGCAAAGGTTGGTAAATTCCCCGCGTCCAAGGCTTGACTTAAAGAAACTTACCTTTTTCCTGCACACTCTTCATTTGGACGCCAGGGTAGCTCAGTGGTAGAGCAGAGGACTCATAAGCCTTTGGTCGGGAGTTCAAATCTCCCCCTTGGCACCATGCTTCGCTCCGAGAGCTACGCATGGCGGAGCCATAAAGTAGATCGCGCTGAGCGAAGCAATGCCCTGCATAGCCTGGAAGGCGACGCACGGGCCCATCATTTGAAAGGGGTCTACACCAAGGTTTGGGGACCGGAGCGTTTCCTTTCTATTTTCTTGGTTCATAATTCCCCGCACATAGCGAAGTGCTCTGAGCCGTTATTCTGAGCTTGTCACGAATTCGCCCTGTTTTAGAAACTGAACGATGCGCTCCTGTATTTTTGCCGCACTTAGTGTGTCCGTATTAGCTGCACACAGCTTTGCTTTCAACGATCAGGACCGGGACGGATTCTCCGATGAACTGGAAGCCGAAATGGGCTTGGACCCGCAAAAGAGCAGTTACTTTCCCGACAGTGACGGTGACGGCTTTGCGGATCACATTGAGGTCTTTTACAAGAGTGGCCCGAAAAACAAAATTTCCCACCCGCCCTTCGGTATTCCTTTCGGGATGGAATTGGACGAAGCCTCCGGATATTGGGACACTGTAGATGCTGCGCTGGACCAGTACGGCCATTGGATCATTCTCCTGGGAGATGGCAGCGTGGCGACACCTCAGAGCCATTACACACCGATCCGGCCTATTGTGAAGGTCGCTGTCGGCAATCATTCTCCCTTTCAATCTCAATACCTCGGAATTCAGTCCGACGGGAATATCGTCCCCCTGGGCGAATACCGTCAGTCCCAAAGTGATCCGGTTGAAAAACTGCCATACAAACTCCCGATCCGAGCGGAGCACCAAGTCACTTGTCTGGACTACATCAACGGGATCGCATTGAAAAACCGCGTCACCAACCAGATACAGTTGTTTTCTTTCGAAAGCTTTTATCCAAGCACTGAGAACATACACGTCCTTACCGCGCCGGGGACGACCATCCACCAGGCCGATGAAGAATGGATGGTTGCCAGGTCCAAAGACGGGAACGTGTTTGTGATGGGGCCAGCGGAGGAAATTTCGCGGGTGGATACCTATGTCGCATGGGCAACCCATGTCTTCATCAGCCAAAATGAGTTCATCGCGATCTCAAGATCGGGACGAGTGTTTCGACTGCCCAACTGGGAGAGCTATCTCAGCCAAAACCTGGATTTGCATTTCGCCTTTGTCACAAGCAGCCAGACAAGAGCGGTATCGCCCATCCCAACCATTTTTCAGCTGATCAACCAGATTTCCGGCGCGAGTCGCATCACGGGCAACCACGATGAGATCGTTTATGAAGAATTTCAGTGGCAGAATACCCCCAGATTCGAAAGTGCACTTGGAGGACAAGCTTTTGTCGATCTTCCCAGCGATGGCTTTCTTTTCTACAATCCGTCCGGTTGGGGGATTGCCATCGGTGAAGACAATGATGAAAGCGGGATCGCTGACGCATGGGAAAGCGTTTACAACGAGACGACCGAAGGATTTATCCGACAAATCGATTTGGATTCAGATGGTGACGGAATAGAAGACGCGGTTGAGAGCCTTTTTGGACTCGACGTCTACAATCCGGACTCCGACGAGGACGGTGCATTGGATAAAACAGAATTCTTCAGAAGCTATCCCGCCACACTGGGCTCGTCCGGAAAGCTGAACCCGTTTCTACAGTATTCGCTTACCGAGAGCACCTTTTTAACAACTGAGTTGGCCAGCACCTCTGGCTTTGTTAACGAATCGGACGTGATGAACAGCCAGATCGTGCAGCCGGACATTACCCTGTCAGACTCCACTATTTATATGGAATGGTCATTGAAGGAGAGCGACGACCTCAAGAACTGGGAGACGACCGAAAATTTTGTCATCGAGAAAGAACTACAGCCAGGCACATCCTTCTTCAGGTTGGTGGTCGAGCCCTGACCTTCAGCCTTCATGCACTCTTTATACTTGAAGTTTCAGGCCATTATCAAAATTAGCTTTTCTCCCAAGATGCGGGTTGAGCTCTGTTATTTCTAATTGCGCCCCTATGTTTGCATGAGGTCGATTTTATATTTCTTCCCGTGCCTGGTCATATTCCTGACCGGCCTGTCGCCGGTAGATGGCAAGCCATGGCCGGGCAGGGGCTCCGACTTTCACGGCTACGCTCAGTATGACTTCGAATACGATGGGCTTAAAGGCCGGGTGGTTGTCCCAAAGAACGAAGCGCGCGACCGGCCGTGGGTTTGGCGGGCCCGTTTCTTCGGGCATCGCCCGGAGGTGGATGTGGCACTCTTGAAAAAGGGTTTCCACGTCGCTTACGTGGATGCCTCCAACCTATTTGGATCCCCGGCGGCGGTCGACCGCTGGAATCGCTTCTACAGCTATCTGACAAAGACGCATGGCTTTCATCCTAAACCAGCGCTGGAAGGAATGTCGCGGGGCGGACTGATCGTCTACAACTGGGCCTCGGAAAATCCCGGCAAACTCAGCTGCATCTATGCGGACGCACCGGTCTGCGATATAACGAGCTGGCCGGGCGGCTTCGGGCAGGGGCGTGGCTCGCCCGGAGACTGGGCAAAATGCAAGAAAGTTTACGGGCTGACCGATCATGAGGCGAAGCCCTTTACGGACAATCCGATCGACAAGCTGAAGCCCCTTGCTGACGCGGGCATTCCGCTCCTGCACGTGGTGGGCGATGCCGATCAGGTGGTTCCGGTCGCGGAAAATACCGCGCTCTTGGAAGCTCGCTACAAAGCACTGGGCGGAAATATCACCGTGATTCACAAACCAGGCGTAGGCCACAGACACGGTCTCGACGACCCAGAGCCGATCATCAGCTTTATTTTAAAGCACACAGCTTCAGCCTTACAAAAAAGCCCCTCCCGTTGTTTGCGGAAGGGGCGTATCCCGGACAGAAGAAAACAACAATAACTCTATCCGAAAAGTAAGCCTAATAGGTTTTGCAAAGCGTGGTAGGAAGAACGCTGCCATTCGAAGCATAGACCGGGCCGGCAGGCGCCCCGGCAGAGTGGAAGACACCGAAGACTGTGCCCACAACCATGTCGGCGGTAACAGGCTCGGGGTCCGCCTTCCAGTTGGCGACACCCATTGTTTCTACGGATGTGCCGTTATGAGAGACCACCTTGTGGGAGATCAACTCACCGGAGGCGGAGCGGTAAACGATCATCATGCCAACACGAATATCAGCGAGGCTGGCGGCCTCTTGCACGAGGATTAAAGAATTGTCGCCGAAGAACTCGCCCATGGATCTGCCGGAAGTGCGGTGCACGCTCCATGCCGGGTTGAGCGATGCGACCATTTCAGCATCCTTAAGCGCTTTTTCAAAGGGAGCGGAAGACTTGGGCGCAGCATTTGCGGTAAGAGCCGCGACAATGCTGGTGAGGAGGATGGCGAGGAGGGCTGTTGTTTTCATGCCCAAAGAATAACCTCTGGGCGTCTTTTAGGGTATCGGGTGAACCGGGCAATTACTTCCCTTTGTTTGCTGAATCGGATGAGCTTCAACAACGTATTTCATCTACGTAAAATTACGTAGATGAATCATAAACCATTAATCTCTATTGGTTTACGGCATATATTAGCGACCGGGCGCTCCCCACGCCTATTTTCAGCCCGCACGGAGAACCCACCGTTTTTTCGCAGAACGCCAATCGGACAAACCCTGCTTTCTTTCCCGAAAACTACGTATCCATAAACCGAATACGCTAAAAGTAGACTATAATCGCATTCCTCCATCGGGAATCGTCTCTCACATTACCGTTACCGACATCGTTGTCGAAATTCTGGTCGTAGGAGATTTCAAATCCTAGCAGATCCGTTAAGCGATAGCGGAAGGAAGCGGAAAAGACGTAGTTATATTGCGCGTCATCGTCCGGATTAATGAAGTAGTTAAACTCCTGGGCAAGGGTCGCCTTTTCAAATGGCCGCCAGGTCAGTTCCTGGAAAACGTTCGCCACCGGATTCACCCCGGACCTGGTATCCTCGAAGTCCGGGTCGTAGTCTTCCACGCCTCCACCGCCTCCGATAATAAATTCCATTTTCTCGACAGGCTTCACGCGCAAGCCAACGCCGACCAGTTCCTGGACTTCGTGATTGATGCCTTTAATCTCATCCACACGTCCGCCGACGGAGTTCTGCAGAAAGATGGAGTCGGCAACATCCCGTCGATAGGTAAAATTCGCATCGTAGCGATCAGTGGATTTCACGGTCTCCCCATTACGCTCGGTAGTCCGGTAGGTGTAGGATCCGGTGTAACGGTAATAGTTGCGGCTGGCCTTCGGATCGACAACCAGACTGCCTCTGGTGTAAAGTTGCTTCCATTTCGAATCTCCGCTGCTGAAATCCAGTCCGAAACGCAGGTTTCCGTTCCAGCTGTCCGGGGTTTGCAGGTTGAGCATCTTATCAACGAGACTTTCTTCCTGCAAATGAGCGTCCTCCTCTTCAGAAAGCGGTAGCTCACGATCCGTGCCGGCCTTTTTCACCACCTGTCCGGTCTGGCTGTCAGATTTTTCCGCTTGGACAGCTTCATCCGTCACATAGCTCTCCTGCTTGAGGATACCTGCCTTCGGGAGGCGGATCTCACCCAACAACGCGGAATCAAGAACGAGGGTCGTTTCGTTCGATTTCGCCATGACTTCTCCAATCAGGCACTCACCGGACTTCATTGTGACTATGGTCTGACTTCCAGAACACACGGTCACACCCACACATAAGGCCAGGAGGAGGTGACTGCTTTTCAGGAAACTCATACTGCCATCTCTTTATAGCGCTGCTCGCGGATCACGGTTATCTCAATCGATCCGGGGTAGTTCAACTCGTTTTCGATCCGGCGGCTGATCGTTCTGGCCAGTTGTCGTGCTTCCTCATCACCTATCACATCCGGCTCGACAATGACGCGGACCTCGCGGCCCGCTTGAATAGCGTAAGCTTCGCTGACCCCATGCTCCGCCGCCGCGATCTCCTCGATACTGCGGACGCGCTGGATAAAGCCGTCGATGGACGAAGCGCGCGCCCCGGGACGCACAGCAGAGAGGGAATCAGCCACCATAACCAGTCCGGCGTAGGGGCTTTCGGCAGGGACCTCATTATGGTGGGCGGCTGCGGCATTAACCACGCGCGAGTCCTCGCCGTGCTGCTTAATGATATCCGCACCCACGATGGCGTGACTGCCTTCGTAGTCTTCATCGACCGCCTTGCCGATGTCGTGGAAAAGGCCGGCCCGCTTCGCAATGGCCGGGTCGAGTCCGATTTCCGAGGCAATCAACGCGCAGAGGTTGGCCACCTCGACGGAGTGGGCCAATGTATTCTGGTTGTTGGAAAGGCGGTAATGCAGCTTGCCGAGCAGCACCACGATCTCGGGATGCACATCGTGCAGTCGCAGTTTCCGAAGCGCGCTCTCACCCAGATGGATGACATTCGCCCGCATTTCCTCTTCTGCCTTGGCCACCTGCTCTTCGATACTGGCGGGGTGAATCCGGCCGTCCTTCAACAGGGCCTCCAGGGAAATGCGTGCAATTTCGCGCCGGACCGGATCAAAACAGGAGATCATAACCGAGTCCGGCGTCTCATCGATCATCAAGGTGGTGCCGGTCGCATGCTCAAAAGTACGGATGTTGCGCCCTTCCCGGCCGATGATGCGTCCTTTCATCTCGTCACTGGGCAAACTGACAACAGTCGCAGTAGCATCGTTCATCGGCTGACTGGTGATCCGCTGCATGGCTGCCAGCAAAATCCGCGTGGCCTCACCGTTCACTTCCGCTTCAGAGCGGCCAAGCTTCGAGCGCCGCAAATCAGCAATTTCCTGGGCACACTCCTTTTCGGTCGAACGCAGCAGGAGTTGGCGCGCATCGTTCTCATCCATGTGAGTGATCTGATGGAGTTTGAGCCGGTACAAGCGGCGCACTTTCTCGGCCTCGTGCTCCGCATCATCAAGTAAGCGCTGCTCGCGACTGACCTCTTTGTTTTTCTGCTCGATGAGGTTTTCCGCCTCTTTCAAATGCTCGGCTTTTCGGTCCAAATCGCGGGCGCGGACCGTGAGCTCATTCTCCCGGCTCGCGAGCATCCTCTCGTTTTCGGTCTGCTTCCTTTGCAGTTCGAGTTCCATCTCGTTGTGCTCCTCGCGCAGCTTGAGCTTGGCTTCGCGCAGCTCGACGTCGCATTTCAAGCGCTCGGACTCCTGGAGGCGGATTACCCGACGCCGGTAGATGAGCACGGCGAGACAGGCCCCGATAACGGCGCCCATTGCGATCCCCAAAGTCTGCTCAAAACTCATCGTTGATGTTGGCAGTCACTCTTTCGACGGGGTAATCGACAAAGCCCGGGCCTGCCAGCCCTGCCTGCGGGGTTTTCAGGCTAGATTGTTATTCGATTTAAACGCGTAAATCTCTGAATATCAAGATCAAGATATTGTAAATCAATGATGCTTTCGAAGGGTAGAAATAACGATATAAAACCCTAGTAAGCCCGAAACCAGAAAGCCGAGGATCCCGATGGCCGGATAACCGAAGAGCAGCGGCTTGACACCGGTGGTGATGACGAGCGAGGACCCGATAATCAGCGAGCCCACAATAATCCCCACCGTCAGCCGGTTCATGGAGGAGTTGAAGGTGTCTTCCAGGTTTTCCGTGCCGGTGTGGTGAAAGTTGATCTGTATGTCCTCCTCCTCGACGCGCTGCAGAATACGCTGCACATTTTCCGGAATCTGCTGCAGCCGCCGCAGCATCGCCAGCATCGGCCAGAGGCTTTGGCGCGTCATCCCGTTCATACTCCAGCGCTCTTTGTTGAGTTTTTTCAGGAAGGGTTCAGCGACTTTCTGAATATCGAATTTTGGATCGAGCGCGCGGGCGCTTTCCTCCACACAGAGGATCGCCTTCGAGAGTAAGGCATAATCCGACGACACCTGAATCCCGTTCGTCCCGAAAATGTAGAGCATTTCCAGACCGACGCGTCCGATCTCGGTGCCGGCCGGTCCAAACTTACGATGCTTGTTCAGCAGGTACGTCACCTCTTTTTCCAAGGGCCGACGATCAATCCGCCGGTTGTTCACTGACATTCGCTCGGCCACCCGGATGACCTTGTCCGCATCGCGGGAGGTGATGGCGGCAAATAAGTCCGCCAGTTCGTAACGCATTTCGACAGTAATTTGCCCGGCCTGCCCCCAGTCGAGAAAGCAAATGCGTTTATCCGCCGTAACAAGCATGTTGCCGGAATGCGGATCGGCATGGAAGAACCCGGTTCCGACAATCTGATGAAATACTGATTCGCCACCAAGCACAGCCAACTCAGCGGCATCCTCCGGCGTCAGTTGAACCTCATCCGGCGGCTCACCCTCGACCCACTCCGTCACGAGCAAACGGCGCGTGGTAAAAGACCGATACACCTTGGGTGCAAAAACCCGGGACTGGTCCGGATTCAATGAGCGGAAAATTTCGGCATTATCCGCCTCATTCAGATAGTTCAGCTCCTCCTCCAGACGTTCTTCCGCTTCCCGAACGAGCAGAGGTAGATTGTAAGGCTGAAGGTAATCGATGTGAGCGTGCAGCTGGCGGGCAAACCAGCCAATGATCTCCAGATCTGAGGAAATGGTCTTTCGGATATCCTCCCGCTGAACCTTGACGCAAACCGATTCGCCGGTGGCCAGTAGCCGGGCCTTGTAAACCTGCCCCAACGAACCTGCAGCCAGAGGTTCGGGGTCGAACTCAATGAAGTAATCGTCAATCTCGCCATCCAGCTCCTTGAGTAAGACGGGCTTAATTCTCTCAAACGACTGCGGTTCCACGTGGCTGCGCAGCTTCTTCAGCTCCATGACCAATGGCTCCGGCAGCTTATCGGGCCGGGTGCTCAGGATCTGACCGAATTTTACAAAAATCGGGCCGAGTTCCTCGCAGGCATTGCGCACCCGCTCATAAGGCGTCAGCCCGGAGACCTTTTTACGGACCAGATTCTTAAGAAGGAACTGCGGCGTATCCAATTGCAGCAACAAATCCTCGAATCCCCAGCGCACCAGAATCGCAACGATCTCAGGCGCCCGCACCGCATTGGCTAAATAGTTAAATGGTTTCATCCCCTATGTAGTAAGGTGTGAATGTGAAAGGTGAAAGGTATTCACGGAATTAAAGCTTTCTTCTAAACGCTGCGATACCTGATGACAGAATTTCTGCCTTACCACGAAGCTGTTCGGCCAAATGTTTTTCGATAAATTTTCGATCTTCAGCTAAGTAAAGCATACTACGAACCTCACCCGATGAGCCTTTAGCTATATCTAAATAGTGCCCGAAGTCTCTTGAAGTTCGCCGCTCAAAACCTTCAGCAATGTTATTCATTGAGGAAGTGGCTGCTCTTTCAATCTGATTTCGAAAGGAATAATCACTACAGCCGACCATGACATCGTAAATGCCATTTGCGAGGACACGAGATTGCTGCCAAATGCGAAGGTCTTCGAATCGTTCAGCAAATTCGGACATACTTACCTTGGTACTTTTCCACCTTCCAACATTCGCACCTTTTTAGAAATCACTCTCCATTCGGGAATTCCTTGTGCAACCTGCCCTCCAGTTCGGTTACGCGGGCCGCAAGGGCGTCGTATTGGTCTTTGGTCACCACGTTGGCGCGATGCAGCATCTCGTTGAAGAGTTTGCTTGCCTCGACTCTGGCCTTTTCGGTTTCCACTTTACCCTCTTCAACAATTTTGTCGGACATCTCGGCCGCTTCCTCGCGAGTCAGCTTGCCTTTTTCAACCAATTCATCGAGCGACTCCAGAACTTTGTCTTTCGTCACGACAGCCAGGCCTACGCCGGCCAACATACTTTTTTTAACGAGATCTATCATAGCAAACATACTGTAGCCTGATTCCGGCGAAAGACAAGGTCACAAAAAGTGTGATTCTTTTGACTCGTCCTGGAAACCCGCCAAACCGAATACCATCGTCCAAAAGCTCCACAGAAAAGTCCCTAGGGCTATGAGTCCCATCAATCGCTCTGTTCAACCACCCGATAAAATTTACTGGGGCCCTCCATTTCGACTGTCGTTTCCATTGTCTCATTGGAACTGCCGAAAACACTCCGCTGCGCAACAAATTCCCAGCTATCCGAGTCCGACAAATTCATGCTGCTCTGAAGTATTTGTTTGGTCGCACCCTCGGAAGGCGTCGGCCAAGTGATGATAAAGGCACTACGGATTTCAATAGGTCTGGCCAAAGTGCTCAAAAAATCCGGTAACGCTGAACGCGTATAAACGTTCAAATAAAAGCGATCCTTTTCAGCGGTGAGGACGGCCACTTGCCCATCGCTATCGAAAGCTACATCCGCCCCCGCAAAGTAATCTCCTGTCGTTACTTGAGCGATCAACGTCTCCGACCAAATCCCGCCCGATTCTTCAGCGACATAAAGCCTATTTTGTGCGGCATTGATATAAGTGATGGCAACCCCGGCAGCGGGATCGAAGTCGAGGGCAACCGATTCAAACATACCTGCAATCGTCGACACTTTGACCGTCGACCAAGCCGACACACCACGTTCGGAAAATCGAACGGCGTTTCCCACCGGATCGGAATAGGCGAGCTTCACCCCGTGTGCAGAGGAAAAATAGATATCGAAAGCGCAGAGTTTGAGTAAAGTATCATCATCGACCAATTCGATTGAAGATGGAGTCGTGGTATCGACCGATTGGTAAATGAGCTGCATTGGAGTTTCATCTAAAACGCCGTTTGCATTCAGATCTTCTCCTGTGTCGATTTCCCCATTCAGATTCACATCCTCTGAAAAAGTGGAATAGGCGACATGGCAATCGTCCCCTTCTCCAGCAACCGCCACAACGTGACAAACCGGGCCGTCGGAAAGCTTCGTTAGTGTCAGATTTTCATCTGCATAATAGTAATGCCAAAGCTCGTAGTCCGGATTGACGGCAAGCACGTGTAACCCCTCATTTGCGTCAACTGCCACGGACCCAACTCGCTTCGGGATCGGCAGGGTAGTTCTCGTGTTGGCCGGACTGACAAGTGTATCAATGTGGAGCAGGTCACCGGTCCAATGCGCAACCGTAACAGCAGTATCGTGACGACTTACCAAACTGGGTGCCTCAATTCCCTCTGAAAGATCCGTCACGGGCGCAGTGTTTGACCAAATCCCCGTATCGAGTGACACAAGGCTTAGCTGATAATACTCGCCTAGTACCGGAAAGCCGATGTCATTGTATTCCGGTGGATCAGGCTGATCCGAATAGTCCACCTTCAAAATTTCGAGCCCATTTGAATTCCAGACAAAAGTGGGCTCGTAACCGGAGGGAAGCGCCGGCAAAGGGTCCCCGAAATCGTCAAGTATGGGAAAGCCGTCTTCACTGAGTTGATAGCCCGTAGTCGCAATCGGCGTTTTCTGCCAGGCAGCTGAGGCAAAGTGGGTGAGGCCCAACCCCACGAGGGAAACGACAACAAGTGTCAGGTCATTAAAGTTCCCTCTAGCCATTTCTGCTAGTCATACCGCCATTTATGGGCATGCAATAAAAAAACGCGGTTCCTTTCGAAACCGCGTTGGTTAAAACTGTTTTTGGCCAAGCTTAGCGATGTCGCCCCTTGGTCAGCTTCTGCGCGATGAGGAACTGGACGTTCTTCTCAAGCCGCTCGAGTTCGAAGGGATCGATTCCTTCCGCTTCGGCCTCTTCGAGGGCTTGCTCGGCACGCGACTGGGCGGATTCGAGTTCGGAGAGGTCGATATCCTTGACGTCGATCGCGGCTTCGGTGAGCACGGAAACGGTGTTGCCAAGAACCTTGGCAAAACCGAAGTCGACCGCAATGAATTCGGTATCGGCCCCTTTGATCACCTTGAGCTCACCGGCCTTGATCTTGGTCACCAGAGGGACGTGGCCCGTGAGAATACCGGTTTCGCCGGACTCAGTGGGCAATACGACCTGATCGGCCTCGGTGGAGAGGACCTTGTCGTCGGGGGTGATGATTTCGAGTGTGAGCGACATTTTAGGTGCGAAGGTGAAAGGTGCGAAAGTGGCAGGTAGGCTACTTGTCGCTGGCTTCGAGTGCCTGGTCGATCGAGCCCTTCATGTAGAGATCATTTTCGGCCAGCTCGTCGCATTCGCCGTCGAGGATCATCTTGAAGCCCTTGATCGTATCCTGGATGGAAACGTATTGACCCGGAGTGCCAGTGAAGACTTCCGCCACGAAGAAGGGCTGGGAAAGGAATTTTTGCACCTTACGGGCCCGGTAAACGGCTTGCTTGTCCTCGGGGGAAAGCTCGTCGAGGCCGAGAATTGCGATGATGTCCTGAAGGTCCTTGTAGCGCTGAAGCACGTTTTGGACGCCGCGGGCCACCTTGTAGTGCTCCTCACCGACGATGGCCGGGTCGAGCGCATTGGAGATGGAGGAAAGTGGGTCCACCGCCGGGTAGATCCCCAGCTCGGCGATAGAACGTTCGAGAACGATCGTCGAGTCGAGGTGGGCGAAGGTGTTGGCCGGCGCAGGGTCGGTCAAGTCGTCGGCCGGCACGTAGACCGCCTGGAAGGAGGTAATCGAGCCCTTCTTGGTGGAGGTAATACGCTCCTGAAGGTTACCCATCTCCGCGGCCAGGGTCGGCTGATAACCCACGGCGGAGGGCGAGCGACCGAGCAGCGCGGAGACCTCGGAACCGGCTTGGGAGAAACGGAAAATGTTATCGACGAAGAGGAGAACGTCCTGGTTCTTCTCGTCACGGAAGTATTCGGCCATGGTCAGACCGGAAAGCGCGACACGCATACGGGCACCGGGGGGCTCGTTCATTTGACCGTAGACCAGTGCCACCTTGGAGTTCGCGATGTTTTCCTGGTCGATCACGCCCGCGTCGGACATTTCGTGGTAAAGGTCATTGCCCTCACGGGAGCGCTCACCCACCCCGGCGAAAACGGAGTAACCCCCGTGTGCCTTGGCGATGTTGTTGATGAGCTCCATAATCACAACCGTCTTACCCACACCGGCACCACCAAAGGCGCCGACTTTACCACCCTTGGTGAAGGGGCAAATGAGGTCGATGACCTTGATCCCGGTCTCAAGGATTTCCGCCTCGGTAGCCTGGTCAATCAGTTCGGGGGGCATGCGGTGGATCCCGCGGCGCTCCTCGGTCGCGACCGGGCCCTTTTCGTCGACGGTGTCGCCGGTGACGTTGAAGATGCGGCCGAGTACGGCTTCGCCCACCGGAACGGAAATAGCATTACCGGTGCCGGTAATCTCCATACCACGGGTCAGCCCGTCGGTGGAAGACATGGCCACGGCGCGGACAACGCCCTCGCCAAGGTGCTGCTGCACTTCGAGTGTCAGCTTCTTGGCTTCGCCGTTAACAGTGTAGTCGACGGTCAGCGCGTCGAGAATGTCAGGCACGCCGTCCCCTGGGAACTTGGCGTCGATGACTGCGCCGATGACTTGAACGATTTTACCGGTTGAGGTGCTCATGATTATAAAGGTTTGAAAGTATAAAGGTAAAAGGTGGGAAAGTAATTAGTTGGCGGCGGAGGCAGCGGCGATTTCGAGGATCTCCTGGGTAATCGCAGCCTGACGGGCCTTGTTGTAGTCGAGAGTAAGATCGTCCACGAGGTTGGAGGCGTTATCGGTGGCGGCCTTCATCGCGACCATCCGTGCGCTGTACTCGGCGGCGCGGCTCTCGAGAACGAGTTGGTGAATAATGACGTTGACGTAAAGACCGGGAAGCTCGGTGAGCACATCCTCTGCCGAGGGCTCAAAGGTCATCTCGCGGGCATCTTTGCGCGCATCGAGAATTTCGTCGGCACCGGCCACGCGTTTCTTGAGTTGGTCGAGCACCTCACGCAGATCCACGATCGGCAGAAGCGGCTGGATGACCGGCTCCTGGATGAGCACGTTCACGAAACTGGGATAGGCGACTTCGATCGTATCGATCTCACCATTGATGTAAGCATCGATAAGGAGCTTCAACATCGGACGCAGTTCGGAGAAGCCCGCTTTATCCGAAATAGTGAAATCGGCAATCAAGTCCCGCTTGCTACGGGAAACAAACTGAGTGGCCTTTCGCCCGATGGTGACAAACTTGGCATCACCCTTCACTTCGTCGGCAATCTTGCGGAAGAGGTTGGTGTTGAGCGGACCACAGAGACCCTTGTCGGTCGAGACCACCAGAATCCCGCGGGTGTTGACCTCGCGCTTTTCGAAATAAGGATGCGCGATGGTCGCACCGCTGAGCTCGAGCTTCTCGCCCACCGTGTCAAGGAGATCCGCAAGTAACAAGGCGTAGGGACGGCCGGCAACAGCTGCGTCCTGCGCACGCTTCATCTTGGAGGAAGAAACGAGCTGCATCGCACGCGTGATCTGCCGGGTGTTCTTAACCGACTTGATGCGGCGGCGGATGTCGCGGAGGTTGGCCATTTATATCAGAGGACAGAGTTCAGAAGTCAGAGGACAGAAAATATTAAGCGGAATAGCCGGCTTTCCACTCTTCGATGGAAGTCTTGAGCTGACCCTCGATCTCTTCGCTGAGAGCCTTTTCGGCGCGAATCTTGTCCATGAGTTTGGCACCACGGGTCTCAAAGAATTCACGGAGGCTAATGGTGGCTGTAACGATCTGCTTGACCTCGACGTCGTCGAAGTAACCGTTTTGCACCGCCCAGATGAGGGACGACTGCACTTCCACCGGAATCGGATTGAAGGCGGTTTGCTTGAAGAGTTCGACGACGCGAGCACCGCGGTCGAGTTGCGACTTGGTCTTGGCATCGAGGTCGGAACCGAACTGGGCGAAGGCAGCAAGCTCACGATACTGGGCAAGTTGCAGCTTCACCTTACCGGCCACCTTCTTGATCGCCTTGATCTGGGCGGCCGAGCCGACACGGGACACGGAAAGACCCACAGAAACCGCCGGGCGGATGCCCTGATTGAAAAGATCGGTTTCGAGGAACACCTGACCATCGGTAATGGAGATCACGTTGGTCGGGATATAAGCGGACACGTCGCCCGCCTGTGTCTCAATAATGGGCAGCGCTGTCAGTGAGCCGTTCCCGTTATCCTCGTTCACACGAGCGGAACGTTCGAGAAGGCGGGAGTGGAGATAGAACACGTCACCCGGATATGCCTCACGGCCGGAGGGGCGCTTGAGGATGAGTGAAATTTGACGATAGGCCACCGCCTGCTTGGAAAGGTCATCGTAAACGATGAGCGCATCCATGCCGTTACGCATGAAGAATTCACCCATGGAAGCACCGGCGAAGGGAGCGATGTATTGGTTGGCCGGGTTATCGGCGGCAGGTGCACTGACGATGATGGTATAATCCATCGCGCCGGCTTTCTCCAGCACGTTGATCGTTCGGGCGATGTTGGAATTCTTTTGGCCCACCGCGACGTAAATGGAATATACCGGACGGAAACCCTCTTCAAAGGTACCGTCTTCCTTACGGTGCTGGTTATTGATGTTGGCCTGATTGATGATGGTGTCGATCGCGATGGTGGTCTTACCGGTCGCACGGTCACCAATAATGAGCTCACGCTGGCCACGGCCGATCGGGATCATCGAGTCGATCGCCATGATACCGGTCTGCAAGGGCTGGTCGACTGACTTACGCGGGATGATCCCGGGAGCGATTTGGTCGACCGGGTACGTCTCGCTGGACTCGATCGGGCCCTTGCCGTCTACGGGTTGGCCGATGGCATCGACCACACGGCCGAGGAGGCCCATGCCAACCGGAACGGAAAGCAGCTTGCCGGTAGTGCTGGCTTCGTCGCCTTCCTTCAGCTTGGAGTAGTCACCCAGGATAACGCAACCGACCTCGTCTTCTTCAAGGTTGAGGGCGAGGCCGAAAACGCCGTCACCGAAATCGATCATTTCGTTGTACATGACGCCGGAGAGGCCTTCCAGTTTGGCCACACCGTCCGCGATAGTGACAATTTTGCCGGTGTTGGACTTGACGGCGCCCGCTTCAAAAGAGGCGATTTCCTTTTCGATCTGTTCGACTATAGTGCTCATTGTAAGAGAAGGTAGAAATTAGAAGTTAGGAGTCTGAAATTTAGTGAACGTTGTCTGCCAGTCGCTTGAGGCGGCCGGACACTGAGGCATCGTAAACATCATCGCCAATCCGGATGCGTACACCGGCGATGAGCGAAGGGTCGTCCTGAGTGACCGCCGAAATGGGGCGGCCATAGACTTGTGTGAAATTTGATTCGATGGCGGAAAGCGTATCCGCACTGAGTGCGCCGGGAGTCGAAACCACCGCAGTTTGTTCTGCAACAGCCTTGCGGATATAGTAAAGGTAGGTTTTGAGAAGGGCCAGCTTGTTGCGGAGCTCAGCCTTCTTCAGTGCGTTCAGGACATCCGTCACACGGGACTCCGTCACCACTCCGTTGTCGAGGGACAATTCGACCAGATTACGGGCAAACTGAAGAATCTTTTTATCTCTGGTCATGGATGATAAAAACGGAGCAGATTAGTTAGAAGACCCAGCCAATTCCTTGGCGGCAGCGTCGGAGAATGTTTTTCTGTCTTCCTCGGAGAGCTCTTTGGAAAGCACCGTGGAAGTTGTGGTAACAACGAGACGCGCGACCTCCTGGCGTACATCGGACAACATCTTCTGGCGCTCGAGCTCCGTTGCTTCACTGGCCTTGCGGATGATCGATTCCGCTTGGTTCGCGGCTTCCTGAGTCTTTTTCTCGATCATTTCCTTCGATTGCTCGCGGGCCTCTGAGAGAATGCGCTGGGCTTCCTGAGCGGCTTCCTTGACCTTCTCCGAGCGCTCGCGCTCGGCCTCAGCCAGTTGAGTCTTCATCTCCTCGGCATACTGAAGACCGTCCGCAATCTTTTGCTGACGCTCGTCCAGGGTCTTGGCAATGGGCTTAATCGCAAAACGATAGAGCAGGAATGCGATTATGGTAAAGTTGATCGCTTGCGCGATGATCAGAGACGGATTGAAACCGAACTCCCGCGCAAACTCACCACTGGCGGGATTGGTGGCTGCTAAAAATATGAAGTCCATCGTATTACCGAGGTTAGTTTAGTAAGAGAAAATTTCCGGGCCTGCATGTACAGGCCCGGAAAGAAAGGTTAGCCCAGGATCAAGCAAAGAATCGCCACACCCTCGGCAAGCGCCATTGCAAGAATGGATTGAATCAGGACCTTACCGGATGCTTCCGGGTTACGGCCAACAGATTCACAAGCCTTGTAGCCAATCAGGCCAACACCCAGAGCACCACCAAGTGCGCCCAAAGCGGATGTAATGCTACCGGTCACGCCAGTAGCCTTAACTGCCTCTGTTACTGCTTCTGTCGCCTCTGCTACTGCGGTAGCGTCTGTTGCTGCAAGTATTTCAAACATAGTATTTAGTGTTATTGTTATTTATGTAGTTCGTTTTTGAAGTATTCAGGCATCTGTGAGTTAACTCTGGCCCGATGCTACCTCAAAAGTGTGCTAGTGTTCTTCTTCGTGGTTACAGATTAATCCGATGTAAACAGCAGTCAGGAGAGTGAAGACCAGGGCTTGGATCAAGCCGACCAAAGTCTCCAACAGATAAAAAGGAAGCGCTCCCGGAACATACCAGGGAAGCATATCGATGATTTTAGCCAGTAGGGTTTCGCCACCGAGAATGTTACCGAACAGTCGCATCGACAGCGTCAGCGGCCGAATGCCGATTGAAACCACCTCAATCAAACCGACCAGGAGGAACACAAGGCTAAGGAAAAAATACAGTGGCAGTGGCGTAGAATCCTTCTCCGCCTTATTCCCGAAGAGATCGTGCGCGAGAAGCTTGATGCCGGCATACCGCAGCACGAAATAAAGCCAGCCGAGCATCGCTATCGCCGCCAATGCAATTGTCGTATTCAGGTCGGAATTGGCCGGGCGGAAAAAGTAATTCAGATTACCTTCAGCATCTTTGAAGCCGAAAGCTCCAACGCCCGGAAGCAAGCCAGACCAGTTGTTGATCAGGATGAAGAGAAACAGACAAATTAACAACGGCAGCACTTTGTTGATCAGCTTACTGCCCACAATCGGCTCCATGACCGACTCCAGACCCGAATAGACGCTCTCAAATACTGCTTGTCCCTTCGTTGGGATCAACTGCGGCGTACCCACAGCCAGACGGACTGCTAAAATAAGTGCGAGCGCGATCACCCAAGTCGTCAGCATGGAGTTCGTGATCGGCATACCCATGATCTCATGCAACTGGTACGCATGCGAACTGACCTCGCCCCCTGCGGCATTGAGTGCCGTGGCGCTTGCGAGAAGGACAAAAACTGTTGGTAGAAGCTTGTTCACGAGGAACTTGAGGGTGATTCAGGCGCAGAAATTTAGCGAAAAGCCGAAGGTGATGACGTCGGGTCTCAATCTCGTCAACACCTGATTTGCAGGCCATCGCGCAGGATTAGTTCTACTAATGTGGCTTATCATCAAATCAAGCAGTTCTGAACTTGCCAGCGGGATAGGAGGCTCAAATCTTATTACCCCATGCCTGAGCTGACCAACTTAACCGACCGGATCTCCCATTTGCGTGACCGCAAGGGCAGTTCCCCCGTTGTGCAGGGGGGTGGCGTTCCGGAAGAACCGAAGCCGTCGGCTCCGAAGAAGAGACGCCCCGAACGCAAATTCGCCACCGACTACTTCATGCTCTTTGTCTATGCCCTCCTCGCCTTCGCATTGGTGGCACAGCTGGCTTTAATCGTCTGGCTGGACGTGATTTAGAAGGCCCGGTTTCCACGCAGGCGATGGGCTTCCGCACGATCCGCCCCCTTCCGGTTCAGACCCGACGCGCGATCACGGAGTGGTATTCGTCCATCATGTCCTGAAAATAAGTATCATTTTCGTGGGGCCATTGGGCCTCAGCATCGATCTGCCAGTCCGGATGTGCTTCCAGATGTTCGATGGTCCAGTCGTAGTAGGGCCGGTCGTCAGAGCGGAAACAGAACTGCCCTCCCCTGTCCGTCCGCTTGGCCACTTCATCGAGAAATGCAGGCTGCACCATGCGGCGGCGGTGATGCCGGGCCTTGGGCCAGGGATCCGGAAAGAGCAGGACGGTACACTGGAAACGAATGGCATCCGGCAAGACTTCCAGAAACTCGTTCAGCTCGGCTTTGTAAAAGTGCAGGTTCTGCAGCTCGCGCTTGTCGCGCTTGTTTAAACATTTGCGGATGCGCCAGGAGATCAGGTCAATTCCGACGCACTGTAAGTGCGGATGCTCCTCTGCATAACTGGTCAGCCAATGGCCATGCCCGCAACCTGCCTCAAAGAGGATCTCCTCCACCCCGGCGAGCTCTCGCTCCAAAGCTTCACGCAGCTCGGCCTTACGCTCGGCTTGTCTGGCAAGCTCACGGGCATGACTTTCAGAAATTTCCATCCTGCGGTTTATGATCCATGAGGTAATTTGGCGTCAAGTCCCATGGAGCTGAAGCATCTGTATTTAAATGATCCGGAATCGCCCACTTCATCCAACCAAAGAATCAGCGCTGTGGTTTACCAATTTTGTCTAAAATGGAATCCACCTCGGTTGATTCCGGATCAGGGAATGCAGTGTTGCCGAACCCCTCCGAACCAAAACCACCTTCGCCAAGAGGAATGGTGCCTTCCGGTTCATCAATTAGGGCAACATCATCGGGGTTCGATTCCTCGACCGGGCTATAGCCTTCTGCCGGACGTTGAAACATCCATGGCGTCATCCCGATATTTAGCTGGATCTTCTGCATTTCGACTCGATGTACCTCTTTGCCACCCGACTCCATTCTGGCTGCAAATGGAAAACGCACACCGCCGACTCGGCGAAAGTCACTGTATGTCGTTTGTTCCTGGAGCCCGGTGAGCGCATTTGTCGTCATTTGCCGCCGTTCCGCATAATTTGAAGTATCCAGGTAAGAAATAATGCGCTCTCCATCCGGCAGAGTGGTTACCAGTTTGTAGCAGGAATAATCAGCGACCTTTTCAACCCCCGACAACTCGATGGTTTTGCCCTTAATCAGGGGGTACAAGAGGGGACCGCCAATACTGGCATCACGGATAAAATTGCGCGCTTCCTTCTCAGACATTCCCCTCGGCTTTGCGCCCGAACTTGATGTATTTATTTTCCAGGCATCCTCTCCATCGTACCCCATGACGAGTTGTGCGCTACCACCCGCAAAAACATCCATTTTACAGTAATCCGGCTTTTTCTTAAATGCGACGAACCGAGCGACTCCATTCTCCAGGTGCAGTCGTCCGTCAAACCGGACGCTTTCAAGTGTCTGCCAGTTATCGATCCCGCCAAAGGTCGCCTTGTAGTATCGATTTAGAATGTGCACCAGATTGGAATCGAGCCCCTCGGTATTCATCGGAGCCAACTTTTGAATCGACTCCCGGTAAGACTGTTTCTCCGCAAGCTGTTGTGCGTGAACACCTGCGGACAGTGCCGCGGCGAGCAACACCCCCCGGCACCAGGTCCCGATGAAAGCACACCAGCGATTCAGCACATCAGAACTCAGTATCATAATAAAATAAAAGTGGGTTCCCAGCCTTGAAGGCCTAGTCCGGCTTATGGAACATCCATGGCATGACTCCGGAGTTCACTTTGACATCGTTCAAGGTAAGCGAACTGACCCACTTCCCCTCTTCAAGGCTCTCCACACGCTTCGCGATCGGCATGCCAAACTCGCGAATGTAGTCTTTGTAGATGACACTATTCTGAGCATCAGTGAGAAGGTCTTTATTGACCACCTTAACTTCGAGATAGCTACGGATATCGATAAAGTAGTCGACCTGGTATCCGGTATCGAGTTCGACCCGGATTTGGTGGCAGATGGCCCCCTCAACCGGCACGGTGTCGACAAAACGTATGCGCTTGCCCTCAGCAAAAGGGTAGAGCAGGTAGTTGCCAAAACGCGCGCTGTGGATAAAACGCCTCGCCTCCACATCGGTCATGGACTCGGGCTTGGATCGCTTGCCTTTTTGCTTCCATGCAACTTCCCCGTCATAGGCGAGCGTCAGGCCCGTTTGGACCGTCTCTTTGTAGAGGTTCATCTTAATCAGGTCCGGCTTCTTTTGGTAAGCATTAAGCTGTAACTCCCCGTCTTTGGTTTTAAGCTCTCCACTGACCTTTAGGCTGACTATTTTCTCCCAGACTTCCGGGCCGCCCAGCCCATCACGGTAATAGCGTCCTAAAATTTTTCCGATCCGGCTATCTCCCATCTCCGGCATGGCCGTATTCCGCACGACGACATTCATCTCCTCCGGCGGCAAGGAGAGTGTATTGTCGTCAGCCGCAGCAAGCAGCAGCGGAGCAACCGAAAATACCAGTAGATGGTGAATGCGAAACATTATCAGCGTTAAACTGCTTAAGTCGTACGTAGGCAAGATTTGTTCCTTAGGGCGGAATTAGAAGATTGATTCATTGGCCGCTTGCGAAAAATATCGACTTGGTACGGGCGCGAAGCCTGTGGATTTAAAACAATGGCATTATTTGACTACAAAGCGCGGAACCGGGACGGCGTCGTTGTCAGTGGTCAAATTGAAGGCCCCGAGCGCAGGACGGCGATGCGTCGGCTACAGGCGGATGGACTCAGCCCGGTGACCTTGAAGGAAGTCAGCGGCAAATCCCCCTCTCCCCTCTCCAAATTGAGTGAGAAGTTAAAAACCCTGAACGGGAATCCGAAAAAGGAAACTGCCGACCCCTCCAGATCCGGAGGTGCTAAACGCGAACATATTGGGCTGGCAGTCATGAAGCGGCTCCTTGAGCTGCATGGCTCCGGACTGCCGGCTGGTGATTCCATTCGTATTCTCAGCCAGCGCCTGAGTGAAAAGGAGCAGAAAGCGCTGGCCACCTCACTCTGGCGGGATTTGAGCGAAGGTGCCACCCTCGCCGGAGCCATGGCCCGCCAACCGAAATATTTTTCCGGCTCGGTGAGTTATGTGGTCGAAGCAGGCGAAGCGACGGGGAACCTTGCCCCGATTCTCCGAAAAATCGTCGAGCACCTGGAAGAGAAACAAGCCATCCGTAAGAGGATGCTGGCCAGTATGGCCTACCCCGCCTTTATCTGCACGGTCGCGATTGCGGTGGTGATCCTTTTTATCACTGTTCTGCTACCGCAAATTCAAGGGATGCTCGACCGCCTGGGCGGAGAAATGACCTGGAGCGCACGTCTGCTCATCGACGGCTCCGCCTTACTGACAAAGGGCGGCCCGGTGATCGTCATCGCACTTGTGCTCGCCGGGGTTGCTTTGCAGCAGTGGCGGCGGAGCGATGCCGGCCGCAAGCAAACCGACAGGTGGCTCCTGCGTACGCCTCTGTTGGGAAAGATCTTTTATTATTCCGACCTTTTCCAATCGGGCAGTTTGGTCAGCACGCTTTTGGAAAGCGGGATCAATACGACCGAAACTCTCCAACTGACGGAGCGAACGATCGCCAACCTTGAGTTGCGTGAGCGCTTCCGGACCGCACGCGGGGAAGTCAACGAGGGGCTTTCCATTGCACAGGCCTTCCGCCGAAACCATTTCATGCCCGATATCGCGGTGGATATCCTGACCGTCGGTGAAGACACGGGGAATCTCGGCCAAAGCATGAACGAAGTCACCCGTGGATTCCGGGACGAACTGACCAAGCGCCTCGGGGCACTGACCAATATTGTTTCCACCGGGGCACTCGCTTTCGCCTTTATCCTGGTTGCCCTGATCGCGCTGGGAATCGTCACCAGCGTGTTTCAGGTCAGCCAGACTTTGTAGGTGCCCCCTCAGGGAAATCAAACGGGAGGGTCCAGCTCAGGCCTACGCAAAGCTACGGCGGCGCAAGCCGTCTGGACCGCGCAGGCCGAATGCGGAACCGATTGCACTGTCGCGGCCCGGACAGAGCCGGGCCCTCCCATCCCGAAAGTCAGCTTTTCTTAAGCTGACTTTCGGAGGCGATCTCCGGGCCGCCCTGTGCCAGGGCGCGGCGGCGGAGACGAAGGGCGTTCAGGCGAATGAAGCCGCTGGCATCATCGGGGTTGTAGTCGCTGGCAACCCCTTCCATGGAAGCGATATTTTCATCGTAAAGGGAGAGCGGCGACTTGCGCCCGACTGTGGTGATATTGCCCTTGTATAGTTTCAGGCGAACTGTGCCGGTCACCGTCTTTTGTGAATCGTCGATCAGGGCCTGCAGAGCTTCCCGCTCCGGTGCGTACCAGAAGCCGTTATAGACCAACTGGGCATAGCGCGGGATGAGCCCGTCACGCAAATGCATGAGCTCCCGGTCCATGGTAAGTGTTTCCATATTGCGATGCGCATGCATGAGAATGGTCCCGCCCGGGGTCTCGTAGACACCGCGGCTTTTCATACCAACAAAACGGTTTTCGATGATATCGACACGGCCCACGCCATGCTTTCCGGCCAGTTTGTTGAGGTGCTTCATCACCTGGGCCGGATTCATCGCCGTGCCGTTGACGGCGACACAATCGCCCTGCTCGAAATCGAGCTCCACATATTCCGCCTCGTCGGGCGCATCTTCCGGCGCCGCGGTCAGCTTGTACATCGCCTTGTTGTCATCCGTGGTCGGATCGAACCAGGGGTCTTCCAGGATTCCGGCCTCATAGGAAATATGCAGAAGATTGCGGTCCATCGAGTAGGGCTTGGAAGCGCTGGCCTCCACATCGATACCGTGCTCGCGACAATAGTTGATCATTTCCGTACGCCCCGGAAAGGCGTCCCGGAACACCTGCATACGCCAGGGGGAAATGATCTCTAATTTCGGAGCCAGCGCAGCATAGGCCAGCTCGAAGCGGACCTGGTCGTTGCCTTTGCCCGTAGCGCCATGAGCGACGGCATCGGCACCCTCTTTCTCCGCAATCTCGACATGCGCTTTACCAATCAAAGGGCGGGCAATCGATGTGCCGAGGAAATATTGCCCCTCATAAATCGCGTTGGCACGCATCATGGGGTAAATGAAATCGCGGGCAAATTCCTCGACCAAATCGACCGTGTAGTGGGCACTGGCACCGGTCGCTTTCGCTTTTTCCGGCAGACCATCCAGCTCTTCCTCTTGTCCGACGTCGGCGGCGAAGGTTATAATTTCGGCGGAATAGTGCTCTTTGAGCCAGCTTACGAGAACGGAGGTGTCGAGCCCCCCTGAATATGCGAGAACAATTTTCATAGTTGGTGATACGAGATATGAGATAGTTACGGGATGAAACCGCGTGAGGCCAAGCCTTTTACGCGGCGGGCTTGTGGCAAGCAGGAAACCGCGTAAAAGGCTTCGCCTCACGCGGTCCCGGGCTTCACTAGAAACGCAGCCGGATATGCCCCATTCCGAATCCACTGGCTGCGCCGTAGAGGAAGCATTCCGCCCCGGACCCCAGCAGGAGCTCACCCTTATCCATAATTCGGCGCATGGCCAGTGGGATCGCAGTGCTGGCCGTATTGCCGTAAATATCCGCGGTGATGACAACTTTATCCGTCGGCATCTTCATGTCCTGAAGGCAGACCTCTTCGATTAACTTTCGCGAGATTTGGTGGGGCACAAAAAAGTCCAACGATGCCGCAAAGTCCTTCTCCCCAAAATGGTCGCGCCGGATGCGCTCATAATCCTGAAAATACCTCAGGCTGTAACGTCGGGCGATCTTGGCCAGGGCTGGCATATCGAGGTAAAACCACGGATTGATCGCCCCGCCGTTCTGGCGCCACTCTTCCTTTTCCGGAACGTGGCACAGCCGCCAGTGCTCCCCGTATGTCATCAAATTAATTTCCGTCAGGCCGATCCCGTTATCTGCAGGCTCAAGCAAAAGCGCCGCCCCGGCGTCGCCCAAAGTCAGCCCTCCCATTTTGGTGCGTAATTCTTTGACGTCCGCGACCTCCCGGTTGCAAACCACACTGCCCAGCTCTCCGCTGCAAATCAGAACACGCCGGGCGGCTCCGGTGGCAATAAGGCTGTTGCCGATATTCATGGCCTGCAAAAAGGAATTACAGGCATTGGAGACATCAAAGGAGTTGACGCACTTCAAGCCGAGCCGCTCCTGAACGATGTTCGCAGTGGCCGGCTCCATCATGTCCATATCCGTACTCGCGAAAATCAGGGTGTCCACGGTGTTAATATCCAGACTCGCACGCTTCACCAGGTCGAAGATTGCTGCGACTGCCAGGTCCGAAGGAACGGTGCCTTCCGCCGCATAAACCCGATTGTGATTTCCGGTTGTCCGGGCTATAATATCGGGCAGGCTGCGCTTTAAACGATCCGGGCCCTTGACCAGATTCGCCATTTCAGCGTTATCCACCACTCGTTCCGGAATGTGCACCCCGATCTCACCCACCCGGGAACGCGGCTGCTCAAACTGCTGCATCCTTTGGAAGTGATAGTACTCTTTAAGCTCTTTTGCTGTATTCAATGTAGTTATTACCTAAGGGGTCCGGGCGCAGATGGAAAGAGATTTTTCTCGCAATACCCGTTGGGACAACATTCTGGATGACGATGGAGCACCGGAAAAAGCAAGTAGGCGTTGAAGGATTGAACGTCAGTTATTCCAACTGGTTTGCGAAACACTTCCTGCGCTCCACTTTCGAAAACCAGTGGGTCATCCCGGAACCGCTGCCCAGGGCCGTGGCGTCTTTTCTTCGCTGGTACGAAAAGCGGTGCATGCGAATCGACCTTACGGACATTCCCATTGATAAGCCGATCTTCATCATATCTTTACCCCGCTGCGGTTCTTCCATGCTGCAGGATATTTTGTGCACACATCCCAAGCTGGCCTACACGACGAATATAATGGATATTTGCCGGTCGGCTCCGTGCGCTGCCGATCATTTAAGGCGAAAATTCGGGCTGAACATTAGCGGCGAGCGCTTTCTTAAAGATAGTGTTATCGTTGACGGCGGCACACCCGCCGACCCGGTGGCGACCTGGGCCGATTTATTCGGGGAAGACTATTTTGAAATAAGCGACCGCCAACCTGATATCGACCACCTCAATACGGAACGGAGGGAAGCGATCAAAACTACCATACGCCAGGCGATCTGGTGCCACGGTAGCGCAGGGAGACGCTTCTTTTGTAAGACACCGATGCTCCTGCCCTACCTCGGAGTCCTCAATGCACTCTTTCCGGATGCCAAATTCATCCATCTGATCCGGGATCCCAGACAGGGGGCCAACTCGATGCGGAAGGTTTACCGCATCAGTAACGAGAGGCTCAAGGAAATCCGCTCCCGCCAGGGTCGCCCGCTTCCAGAAGAGCCTTTTATCCCCTACCCGCGGCTGCCGAGAATAAAGGAGTATCTTGAACGCTACGGTGCTGACGACATACGGACCACGGCTTCACTATGGAACGAGGCCATCGATGTCGTCGACCGCTACCGCCCCGATGTCAGGCACTTGCTGGAGGTCCGCTACGAAGATATTCTGGAGAATCCCGCCGGTAAGATGGCCGAGCTCTTCGCATTCTGCGAATTGGAAGCACCCGCGAAGGACAACCTGGCCTATCAGGAGAAACTTCAAGGTATCGGTGTCGTTCACCACAAAAACCGCTATCAGGATTTCGGTACCATTACCGAGATCTGCCGTGAAAAGATGCTGCGCTACAGCTACCGCCCGGATTAAGCCATGCCCACGGATGTCAATCGTCAGGATTTTTCGACGCTCGTCATCACGGGTGGTTCCTCCGGCATCGGGCAGGCTATACTTGAATATTTTTTGCAGGCGTTTCCGAACGCGCAGGCCATCAATCTCTCGCGATCCGAGCCATCGATTCAGGGCGGTGCCGGGCGCTTGCAGCATATCCCGGTTGATTTAACAGATGCGGCAGCGCTGGAAGAAGCAGCTGGTAATGTCATCGACTCCCTCCACAAGCGTCCGGGACATGTCCTGTTGGTGAACAACAGTGGCGTCGGGAAACATTGCCGCTTCCAGGAGTGCGACCACAAGTCTGTTCTGGACACAATCGATCTGAATGTTCGGGCCAGCCTGCACCTGACCGGGCGATTACTGCCTAGCCTCCTCGAACACGGCGGCTGCATTGTCAACGTCGCCTCGACGAGCGCGTTTCAACCCACCCCCTGGATGGCCACCTACGGCGCGACGAAGTCCTTCCTGCTCAACTGGACGCTCGCCCTGAACGAGGAACTACGCGGTACCTCCGTGCGAACGCTCGCCCTATGCCCCGGTGCGACCGATACCGAATTTATTCCCAAGGCGGGATTCACCCGGCCCGTACGTTCGTTTTGGGCCATCTCCACAACGGAAGATGTGGTTGATGCCCTCTTCAGAGGCATGGAGCGGGACCGGCCCCTCATTGTGCCGGGTGGGGTGAATCGAATGCTCGCCTGTGCGGCCACATTGGGCTCGAAAGCATTGGCCACGTATGTTGCGGGTTGGCTGATCGGGCGCTCGAAAACTTAGGGTAACGATAACAGGCTCGACCAAAGACAAAAAATCTATTGGGTAAAATACTCCTACTACCATGAATGCGACCACCTTTTTTAAAGTATCCGTAGCTGCGTTTTTCACGGCGCTGGTCGTGCAAGCAGCCGACCCTCACGCCAGCTTTCAATCAGAAGTCATCGCCAAAGCGCAACCTGACGAATGCTTCTACAATTTATACGATCCGGAGGTCCCCGGAAGCGGTGAAAATGTTTATGAGAAAGGCGGAATCGACTGTCAGGCTTGTATAACCGCTGGCGGGGTGCCCAAGATTAATCAGAGCTACGTTTGGGGCATGACGCGAAAGGACAACTATCTCTGGTTCGGCACGGGCCCGAACGTCAACCGTCTCGTCAGCAGCGTCTATTTAGGTGCCAGTATTGCCAGTATCTCAAGCAGTATCGACCGGGGCATCGATTTTAGCGTGGTCGAATACGCAGACAGTAAGTTTGCCCGCGACGGGCTCTATGATGGCGCAACCTACAAGGGACCACCTGTTGACGGTTCGATCGGCGACTGGCGACCACCGGATGCTTATCGTTACAACCTCGATACTGATGCGCTGGAGAATCTCTACGCACTCATGGATCCGGCAGAACAGGACTTGATCTGGCGCACGCTGGGACTGCGCTCGGCTGGCTACACCGCATCGAATGCGACCCATACCAGTGGCCTCGTCTTTCTCGCCGGGCCCAGCACGACTGCAACGACGCAAGGTGGCGACGGTATCATCATGTTCGCATTCGATGCCGCAACCGGGGACTGCGTGGGAGCCCAAAGCTTCCCTGCCTACTCCAACATCCGTAAATGGAAGTTCTTCGATGGTCAGGTCTATACCGCGGTAGCTACGCAGACCGGCACCGGCGAAGTCCTTCGTTGGATCAACAACCCCGGTCATTCGGATTATCCCTTTGCCTTTGTCAAGGTCGGTAACCTGGATGCAGGCGGTGCCGAGCTCGAAATTCACGACGACGGCGACGGCCCCCGTCTCTTTGTCAACACTTGGCCCGGGGTTGAAGGAAACCTGGATCTCGGCGGTGATATCGATGCCATCCTCGATTTGATCAATGCCCCGGCCGGGCTCTGGCGGAGTCCGCTCATACCAGCTGGCGGCCTCACCGGTTCGCATTCCGGGAACTGGAATAAAGTCTGGAGCGTAACGGAATACGAACCTGACCTGGTGGTGGCCCTGCACTACGGTGGCGGTGCCATGGCCTCTTACGACGGCTATCTTCACTGGGGCACCATGCATGTGCCTTTGACTGCCTATGTCGCTCACAGCATTGGCTACGGAACTCCCACGCCAGTCATCCCCAGACCAGACCCCTATCCCGAAGATCCTGAAGATCCCGCGAGAGTTGCCTATGAGGCCGATCTCGAACGCTTCGAAGCTGAACAGGAAGAGGACTTTAGAAACTCCTACCGTGCGATTTCCATCTGGCGTGGCAAGGACTTCACAAACACATCGGGAGATATCGAACTACTTTACGGCTCTTCTGAAATGCCAGTGCGAATGGAGCGGACCGCCTTCACCGGAACAGCTCGCGGCTCTTTATCACTCCTCAATTGGGGGGCATTCTTTGAAGACAATGTGGGCGCACTTCGTTTTGTCGAGGATGGCCAAGAGGTGCCGTCAGGGCTATTGGGCTGGACGACCGTCGAGATGGAAGACGGCGGCGACTGGGAAGTCACTCCCAACACCTCCGGATACGTGCCACTCTATGGCCCCGAGGGCATTGAGCCGGACTCCTTTTTCGGCGGTCTGGTCACCTTTCCCTACAATAATTACACTTGGACTATGCAGGTTTTTGACGGAAAACTCTACATCGGCACCATGGATTGGGATGACATCCCCTCGCCCGATGAGGCTGACGGAGCACACCTCTATTGCCTTCCCTCGTCGACGGAGCCGGCAGTAACCATCACTCGTCGCGGGATGGAAAACTGGTCCAGCTACGGGATACGCACGATCGAAGCGGACGAATCACGGGGCGAGCTCTATCTAGGTATGGCCAACGTCAACAACTTGCTAAGCAAGAAAGTCGGTGACCCTGAAGACGGTGGATGGGAGATTCAGCGGGTGAAGCTGCGCTACACGGACGACGACCTCGATGAACTCGACGACGGCTGGGAGATTTCCAATTTCGGCTCGATCGGGTCGACCGATAACCCTACGGGCAACACGGACGGTGATCCACTGAGCGACTACGAAGAGTGGCTGGCTGGCACCGACCCGAACGACACCAACAGCTTCTTCTTTGCGGTGCCGGAGAATGCAGCGACCGAGGGACTCCAGCAAATTGAGTGGCCCAGTGTCGGGGGCAGCCCGATCCGCTACTACACGGTATGGGAGACGACCTCACTTACTGGCACATGGAGCCCGGTGGCCACTTATGCAGGCACTGGCGCCACCATGTCTCACGAATACGACCCTTCGCTAAGCGATGCAAAATTCTTCAAGGTCGAGGTCAACCTCGACGCCCCGGCTCCCTAGCACGGAAAGCAATATGCCACTGGTTGAGTTGCAAGGTGTTAACAAGCGCTATCAGTTTGGTCGCTTAACGGTAAAGGCACTACAGGATGTCGGTCTGGAGATCGAAAAAGGTGAGTTTGTTGCACTGTCGGGGCCGTCCGGCTCGGGCAAATCGACTCTCTGTCATATTCTAGGCGCACTTGATCGTGCAGATTCGGGACAGGTGCTTCTGAATGGGATCGACATGGCCGCGTTGGATGACGATGCGAAGGCTGACTTTCGCAATCAATCTATCGGTTTCGTTTTTCAACAGTTCAATCTGGTTCCCGTCTTGAGCGCATTGGAAAACGTCCTCCTCCCGCTTCAATTCGGCGCAACGGTGGGCCGTGACAGTCAGCAAAAAGCCTGGAAGCTACTTGAATCAATGGGCTTAGCGGATCACAGCTCACACCGCCCCGACAAACTCTCCGGCGGTCAGCAACAACGGGTCGCTATCGCCCGCGCCCTGGTGACCGACCCGGCAATCGTCATAGCGGATGAGCCAACCGCAAACCTTGATTCGACAAACGCTCAATTGATCGTGGATACACTACGCACCCTTAACCGCGAGTCCGGCACTACCGTCGTTTTTTCTTCTCACGATATGGGTCTCGTTAAACAGGCCGACCGGGCGATCCATCTCGCAGACGGCCGGATTGCCCCGTCATGAATACCTGGCTTCAACTCGGTTTCCGTAACCTTTTGAAAAACCGGCGCCGGTCATTTTTTACGATCTGCGCGGTAGCACTGGGCTTTGCCGCGATTAATTTGATGGCCGGCTTCATGCTTTATGTTTTTCGCGGGCTGGAAGACTCCTACGTCCATGCTTTCGGCAACGGGCACCTCGCTATTTTCCAAGAGGGCTTCCGCCGCGAGGGTGCGCTGAACCCCGGCCAATATCTGATCGAAGATGAAGAGCTTGAAGATATTTTGGCCATCTGCTCACAGGCGCAACCAGTCGCACTCAGCACACCGCAGCTCCACCTCACCGGGCTGCTCAACTACGGGAATAGCAATACCATTATTCTGGCTCAGGGCATTGTGCCGGAAGACGTGCGGCAAATACGATCAGCGGCAGATGGCTTTGTCCGTAAGCTTACTTTCCACGAGGGTGCCCTGCTGTCCGGAACTAAAGGTGCCACCGGAATAAGCGCGGCCCATGGGCTGGCCGAGTTGCTTGGACTCGAGATGGATGCCGATGTCGTGCTAATGGCAAATACCAAGGACGGTTATATGAACGCGCTTGACGCCACCGTCGTGCAGCGACAAGACGCGCCGCTGGAGCTCCTCGACCAACTACTGGTCACGCTTCCGCTTGGGCTGGCCCGTGAGCTCTACGGCACGCAAGGTGCCGACCGTGTCTTATTGCTGCTCAAACCGGAAGCCGATATGGAGGCCGTCCGCGCGCAAATGCTCGCTGCACTAAAGGATGCCGGCCATAATGTAGAGATTGCGACCTGGCAGGAATTACGCCCTTCCTACGGGCGGATTCAGGGCATGTTTTTGGTTCTTTTTAGTTTCATCTTCGTCATCATGGCACTGGTAGTCGGACTTGCTGTCGTTAATACCATTAGTATGTCGGTCATTGAGCGAACTCGGGAGATCGGAACACTTCGAGCCCTCGGCTTGCGCCGGAGCGGAGTCCTCCGCTTGTTTATGGTTGAAAGCCTGCTTCTCTCAAGCGCAGGTGCCTTCGTAGGAGGCGCCTTACACCTCGTTATATGTGCAATCATTCAGATACTCCGGCCTCAGTGGACACCGCCAAACATCCCGAAAGAGGTGCCTTGGGAAATTACGATCGCCCCCCATTATATGCTGACTACAGGCATAATCATTATTGTCGTCGCGATGATCGCGACCATGCTACCGGCTCGTAAAGCAAGCCGCATCAAAATCATCGATGCTCTCGGACATGTTTAAGCACTACATTTATTTGATCCTGGTCGGGTTTTTCTGCTGCCAAATCCATGCAATTGAGCCAAAAGAGATTCTCGCCCGCGCAGATGCCGCCCGTGGCAATTTGGACGGAGTCCGCTGGACAGTTGAGATAACCGATGCCGATGAAGCTACCCGAAAAATTGAGGTCCGGGCACGTGGCTTTGACATGAGAGCCGAGACACTGGCGCCATCGCGCCAGAAGGGCCACACATTGCTCTTGTCCAAAGGAAACATGTGGTTCTATAAACCCGGCTTGAGTAAAGCAGTCCCCGTCTCCACAAGGCAAAAGCTGGCCGGCAAAGCCGCAAACGGCGATATCGCATCAACCAATTACGCGGAGGATTATGAAGTCCTCTCCATGCAGGAAGGCATGCTTGATAGTGAGCCTTGTTATCTTTTTGAACTTCAGGCAGAGAGCCGAAATGTTACCTACGCACGCATCAAATACTGGATCTCGAAGGAACGTCTGGTTGGGCTGCGTGCTGAATACTATAATCCCGACGGGAGCAAGCAGCTCAAACACGCCAATATGTCTTACGCCCACAGTATCTTGAAGCAGGGGGAAGACATCCCCTTCATTTCACGGATTTCAATCAGTGATGCGATCGGCGATACAACGAAGACCATCATGAAATTTTCTCCTCCTGAACTAGGCCCCGTGCCCAACCGCTTGTTTTCGCCACAATCACTGGCGCGCTGAGTTTTGAAATCCATGAAATTTAGAATCATCGCCTGCAGCTTAGCCTGTGTGTATTCACTAAATGCGAGCCAGTCGCTGCTGGAATGGTGGGAAGCCCATGGCGATTACAGCATACGCAACATCAGTTCGGCCTTTGCCCAGCATTACGCGGCAATTCCTCTGAATCAGGACAATCTTTTCGACATTCCGGAATACCGATTGCAAAACGAGTTTCGCCCGGAAGCTCGTATCGAGACGGATCGTTTCTATGCTTACCTCGCGCCGCGCTTCGTGGCATGGCGGGATTACTACAAGGATGGCACACGGGAAGGCGAGGAAGACAGCGATAACGACACTTACCTTCACGAATGGACCCTGCGGTTCTTTCCGACTCCCTGGCTCTCGCTTTCGTATGCCCGCGAGGACCTGCAATGGGGCCCCGCGTTTCTGCTCTCGCCCTCCAACCCCTTTGACAGCAAGAACGGGCGGAGTGAGCCGAAAGACGAAGTCGATGCTGCCGATTTCCTTCAGGCCTCATGGACGATTGACGACCAGTGGAGCCTCACCGCGATCGCCAATATTGATGACGGGCGTAAAGAATATCGCATCCGCCCTGAGTTGCGTCAGGACTTCCGCGATATCTATGCACTCAAACTGGACTACCTTTTCGACCGCGGGCACGCCGCGCTCGTTGCCTCCACCATGGAGGATGCCGAGGCCATCGACGAGCGCCTTGGTTACTACCTGAGCTACAATCTCGATGATGCTTGGATTCTCTACTCCGAGGGTAGTTTTTCCACTGAGGATGAAGAAATGCTCGCCGGAGCCAGCTATACATTCGGCAACGGTTTAATGCTCGCCGCCGAATATTTCTACAATTCCAGCGGGATTGACGATCCGCTGCCGGAGACACTCCCCGATTTGGAACCATTGGCTGATTTTGCACTGAGCCAGAGCAACCGTGAGTCCTTCTTCCGTGAGAATTATCTACTGCTGCAAGCCTACCACAACGATTTGGTCGGCGGCGCCGACGGACTTCTGCGCTACACTCATAATCTCGACGATCAGTCTCGCAGCTTACTCGGGCACATCGAAATGGATCTTTGTGATAACGCTCTCTTTTTTACGTCGGCGACCATCAACAGCAGCGGAGGTGGAGAACTCGACAGCTTCCGTGAATATTGGGTGCAGGCCGGAATCGAGCTCTTCTTTTAATACAGTATTCTGGAAGTATACCGGTAGCGATCCGACACAAGTTGGGGTCGAAGTATGTCGAAATGAGCAATGTAGCCGAGTCAGTATGCCACGGCGTCGCTTTTCAAAGACGGGCCCTCATGCATACATATCGGGATAGAGCCAGAGACTGGCTCTGCTACATCAATTCGATTGAACCATAATTATATCGAAGCGGTATAATACCGTTACACAAGAGGTTCGCCCCTCGTAAGTTTCACCATCGTAATCATGCTCGTAATCGTAATCCTCTGCTCCGCAATAAGTTCCGCTTAAGATGATGAGTTGGGTGTCATTTCGGTCAGCCCTTCTTCGTAATGGTGAAATACAAATTAAAGAAGATCTGTCCTCGTAACGACGTTGCGAGAGCAAGGTCGATAGATCTATGCGATAATCGACGGCACCATCGTGCCCTCGCTACAAGCGAGCCTACCGAGACAGCCCTTTCTGAATTCGGTATTATACCAGCTTCTTACTTTTTCCGGTAAAACCAGATTTTTCGCAACTCGAACACCCCGCTTTGACAAGCGAGGCTACGTGGCCTCGACGGAATTTTTACGGAGATGGCGTAGCATGTAGCGTACCATCGCTCCAGTCGATCGGATGCAGATCAAATCTTTTAACCCGGATACTATGGGGCCAACACCTATTGCCTCCCGACCCACAAAAAACCCCCGGTTTCCCGGGGGTTTGAAAATTTAGCAGTTGTCTCCGTTTAGAAGGAGAAGATCAACTCGACTGCGCCGAGCAGTTCGTCGAAGTCGGCATCGGCCGACAGCGTGTCGATCCCATCCGAAGCAGAACCATCGGCATCGATATCAGAATAGCTAACTTCGGTCACCAGCAGAAGGTTGTCGGTGAACGCGTAGCTGTGCGCGAGTGTGAGCTTCAGCATTTCTGCGTCGGCACTGCCGTTGATCGGTGTAGGGACAGTGGTCGAACCTTCGATGTCGAAATCTGTGTAGGAGAGACGACCGGTCACAGAAGCTTTGTCGCTGTAAGCGAAGTTAGCCATAAGCAGACCACCGAATGACTCTGTCTCGGCACTGGAACCGGGAGCGATTACGATGTCTTCCAACTCGTTCTCTCCGTAGAAGAGTTCGAATGCGAAGAGCCACGCGCCGGTCTCGAAGGTGACATAGGAGTTCAGAATAATAGACTCGGTATCACCAGTGACGGGAGTCCCGCCCACAGCGATGCCATCGCCATCTTCGTAAGCGCCGCCGAGGAAGAAGCTCAAGCCATTGTCCATGTAGTAGGACCCGGCCACTTCCACGCCATAACCGCCGTTGTCGAAGCCATTGGGATCGCCACCTAGACGATCGGAATACAGGTTGATCCCGTCCTGGATAGAGATGCCGAAGAAGGTGTCGTCACCGTCGTAGGTGTATTTCACCCCTTGGCTGTAACGGGCACCGATCGGAAAGGCCGTCGCTGTTAACGGGCCGAGGAATGTGTCGATGGGTCCCGGGATCAAGCCGGTAAGCTCACCTGCTGTGGCCGGAAGGCCGTATGCGGTGGAGTATTGGTACAGGCCAGTCGGCTCGAAAGCCTCAAAGCCGAGCATGGAAGCGTAGCGACCTGCAGTGATCGCGCCGCCGTTATCGAAGTGATAGGTGGCGAATGCTTGCTCCACGGCCGTGGAATCACCCGGAAGATCTTCATACTGAAGATCAATCTGAGCGGTGACCGGATCGAAATCGAAGAGCCAGCTGATCTCGACCTGATCGACTTGATAGCTGTTACCCGATTCGGTTAATTCCGCATCGGTACCGTCTAAAGTCGCATCTACATCACCTTCGTAATGAACATAAGACATATCCACAAAGCCCTCGAAAGACAGCCAATCGTTGATCACGATCTCCGCCGTCGAGGCGCTTGAAGCTGCCAAAAAGGCAGAAGCAAGTGCAATTGAATTTTTCATAGTTTGTTAGTTTGCGTTGTTTGTTGCAGAAACCAGTGGGTTTCATCGGAGGAATATGGTATTACACCGTTAGTTTAGCAAGCACAAAAAAAGCCCCCCGGCCTGACGGCCGGAGGGCTTAAGATAAAATTTAGTCTGGGCTAAATTAGAAGCTGAAGATCAGCTCGACCGCGTATTGGATCGACTCGAAATCTTCGTCAAGCGCAAGCGTGCTGGATTCTGCATCACCGTCAACGTAGGAGATTTCGTTGACGAGGAAGAGGTTGTCCGTGAAGGCATAACCGTGGGCCAGAGTGTACTTGAATGCTTCAAGTTCAACGTCGCCACCGAAGCCGTCTCCGTCGAGTTCGTGATCAACATAGCTGAAACGACCTGTGATCGAAGCTTTTTCACTGTAGGCGAAGTTCGCCATCAGGAGTGCTTGAAGGGCTTCTTCTTCACCCATCGTGCTACCACCAGCAAGATAATTACCGCTGACCAGGCTACCCAGTGCGAATGCATCTGCTTCCGACTCACCGTAGTTGAGCTCAGCAGCAAAGATCCATGCGCCTGTTTCGAAGGTCACGTAAGTGTTCAGCATGTAGCTGTCACCTTCGGCTTCATCGGAGTCTTCATACGCACCACCGAGGAAGTAAGTCAGACCATTGTCGAAGTTGATCGAACCAGCGGCTTCGATGCCGAAGGATGAAGCGTCATCACCACCGAGGCGGTCACCGTCATAATCGAACACTTCATCTTGTAGGGAGAGTCCGAAGAAGGTGTTGTCCGCTTCGTAAGTGTATTTCACACCTTGAGCGTAACCGGGGATGATTTCAACAGTGCCGACACCGTCGGCAACAGGCATTGCGCCACCGAGCATAATGTCGAAGCCAGGAACCTGAAGGTCGTAGGCGAGGGAGTACTGATACAAACCAGTCGGCTCGAAAGCTTCGAAACCAAGCATGGAAGCATAACGACCGGCAGTGATCGCACTACCATTGTCGAGATGGTAGGTGGCGAAAGCTTGCTCAACCACAGTGTCATCACCGGGCAGATCTTCGTACTGAAGGTCGATTTGAGCGGTTACCGGATCGAAGTCGAACAACCAGCTGATTTCGACTTGGTCGATCGCGAAGCTGTTATCCGACTCGTTAGCGTCAGCCAATTCCCCGTCAACATGGGAGTAGGACATGTCTACAAAGCCCTCGAAGCTGAGGAAGTCGTTGATCACGATCTCCGCAGTCGAGAAGCTCGAAGCTGCCAGGAAGGCAGATGCGAGTGCAATTTTGTTTTTCATAGTGTAGTTTTGTTTATTGTTTTGTTTGTTTTTCCGAGCGCTTTAGCGAGGCCTATCGTGATTGAAGGGCCTGCTTCACCGCTTGAAAGTTGGGCTTCTTGACAGCAATTACCTTGCCATCTTTGAAGGAAATTTTGCCGCGCAGGGCTGTGCTGCGGTCGCGAAGGCTGGTTTCGTACCAGAATACCTTGTCCACACGGGGCTTTAAAGAATCGAGACTGCGGGGCGGGTTACCAAGGAGTTCGATCACTTTCTCTTCCGAAATTCCTTTGCGTATGCCGGCCCACTGTTCTTCCTGCGTCCAGCGCAGATTACGCCAGGCACTGTTGGCCATGATATCAAGTGCGAGCGGGTTACCCGTGTAGCTGCCACCGGATTGGTTCGCTCCGGCCGCACTGCTGGCCGCCAGGGTTTTGACTTCCTTGGTTTCCTGTTCCTGCTCGGACAAGCGCGCCTCCAATTCCATCAAGCGCTTTTCCAAGCGCGCAATGCGATCGGCATCCGCATCGGCGAGAGCAGGAGAGGGGAGACATACGAAAAGACCAGACAACGCCATAAGCGCCGCAGCTTTAGTAGATAATTTCGGCATATTAAGTGCTTTTAAAAGTCTTTCGTGCGCCCTAACGCAAGTATAAAATAACTTTCACCGATGCTCTTTCGTTCACTATCCGGAGCAATTGAAACAAACTTGCCGACCGCATGAAACTGAGACATCGCAAAGAGGATGAATCGAACTTACGGCACAATTGGATGCTCCCTAGCATTGGTCGCAGTCGCGCTGGGTGCCTTTGGCGCCCATGCCCTCAAAGATACTTTGGTTGAAGCCGGCATGCTTGAGGTATGGCAAACGGCGGTCGACTACCACATTTGGCACGCGCTGGCGCTGATTGTTGGCGCGATGGTGCCCGGGGCCGGCAAGGCGCAGGCGATTGCAGCATGGCTCTTCTTTATCGGAATCGTCCTTTTCAGCGGTTCGCTTTACTGGCTGGCGCTGGAAGGGCCGAAATGGCTGGGGCCGATTACGCCACTCGGAGGTCTTTCCCTGATGAGCGGCTGGGTGGCTCTCGCGGTGGCAGTATGGCGCGTCAAGCCCACAACTACCGAGCCATAGCGCCTTCCTGCTAATATATTTCCTCCGCCCGCCGGGCATGTAAAGGGCCCTACCCCTTAAAGAATCCGGATTCAGGTTTGTCTTTGAGGTGGATCACTTATCTGATGTTCCACATGTCCAACTCACTCGATACCCTCAAATCACTCACGACTGTCGTTGCTGACACCGGCGACTTTGAAACACTGGCGGATTATGCCCCGCAGGATGCCACGACGAATCCATCGCTCATTCTAAAAGCGCTCCAGAAGGAGGAATACAGCAGCGTGCTGGATGCAGCCGTCGCGGCGGCAGCGGATTCCGGAACCAGCGGAGAGGAGCGGATCGACCAAGTTATCGATCACCTGCTGATCGGCTTCGGCCAAAAAATTCTCGAGATCGTGCCCGGACGCGTTTCCACCGAGGTGGATGCCCGCCTTTCCTTCGATACCGAGGCCACGATTGCCAAGGCACGCGAACTAATCGGGCTCTACGAAGCTGCCGGCACACCACGCGAGCGTATTCTGATTAAGATCGCCTCGACCTGGGAGGGCGTCCAGGCCGCGAAGGTTCTACAGAAAGAAGGCATCAACTGTAACATGACCCTGCTGTTCTCGCTGGCCCAGGCTGTGGCCTGCGCGGAAGCCGGCGCTAAGCTGATTTCCCCTTTTGTCGGGCGTATCCTCGACTGGTTCAAGGCCAACACGGACACCGAATACACCGCCGAGAATGACCCTGGCGTCGCCAGTGTTAAGGAAATCTACACTTACTTCAAAAAGTTCGGCCACGACACCGAGGTCATGGGCGCGAGCTTCCGCAACGTGGGTGAAATTCTGGAACTGGCCGGCTGCGACCTGCTGACCATCAGCCCAGCACTCCTGGAAGAGCTTCAGGGAATGGACGTCGAGGTAACAAGAAAGCTCGATCCGGAAGAGGCCAAGTCCGCCGATATACAACGACTGGATGTCTCTGAGGCTTCTTTCCGCTGGTTGATGAACGAGGACGCCATGGCCACGGAAAAGCTGGCTCAGGGGATCCGCGTCTTCAGTCAGGACCTGGTGAAGGTGCGGGAAATCGTTGCGGAAAAACTTTGAAGGAAAGACGCGACTGGCGTCGCAACGCTACAATACGGCAGATTGCGACAACCCGCAGGAACCGTAGCGAACTCGCGCAGCGAGGTCCCACCATCTATCTTGCATCTTCCAGAAAACCGAGACAGGTGGTTGCCAAGACTCCCAGCTTGGTCATGACTCTACACTATGGCCTACGAACACACCTCCACCCGACGTATTGAATTTTCGGAGACAGATATGGCCGGGCTGGTTCATTTCTCCAACTTCTTTAAATACATGGAGACGGCGGAGCGCGACTTCTTCGAAGCCGCCGGTGTCGATCTGATCCGAACAAAACCGGGCGAGGTGGTGGGCTGGCCCCGTGCCCGGGCCGAGTGTAAATTCTCGGCACCGGTGCGATTCGGAGAGACAATCGACATCCATCTCGCCGTGAAAGCGGTCAAAGACCGCTCGATCGAATTCCAATTTCGTATCCTGCGCCGCAACCCGGACGGCAGCCGGACCCAATGCGGCAAAGGCCATATGACGACAGTGCTGACGGAACTGACCCCCGAGGGCGAACTCCGCTCGGTCGAACTACCGGCGCACGTTCGCGAGCGCATCACCGAAGCACCCGCCGAAGTACTGGCTAAGCCGGAGGGAGTTTAAGCGTTGTTCGTCCCATGTTGCTTGTTGGGAATCGCACAACTTGTCTTGATTAAATACCTTTTTCGTTTCCCCGAAGAATCTGCCGAAAAGAGGAACCCGCCGGAGCCAGCAATGACCCGTCAACGAACAACAGGCAACGTACTATGAAACCTCACGCACTAGTCACCAACGACGATGGAATCGAGTCGGCTTTTTTACACCGGTTGGTGGCGTCGCTTCTGCCTGAATTCCGCATCTCGGTCGCCGCACCGGCATTCGAACAAAGCTGGATCGGTCGGGCGATGAGCCGTCGGGAAGAAATCGAGGTGGTTCACAGCCCTGCCACTTTTGAGGGCACGGAAGAGGCATGGGCCATCAGCGGTACGCCCACCGATTGCGTCAATATCGCGCTCGGACATTTGTTGCCGGAAAAGCCCGATGTCGTGGTCTCCGGTATCAACATAGGCTATAACACAACCGAGGCACTCATGCTCAGCTCCGGCACGATCGCAGGGGCCCTGGAAGGTGCGTTTTGGGGCTTACCGGCGATCGCCTTCAGTCAGTGCGTGCCGAAGGATTTGTTTCCGGAGGTGAGTCGTTCGAAGGGCCGGACTTCCGGTGATTTTTCCCGATCCCTCGACTCGGCCGCGCGCTGGGCCGCCCTCATGAGCCGTGAGGTGCTCGACGCGCCACCTCCTGCAGGGGTCGTGCTGAACATCAATTTCCCCCCCGAAACCGGGGATGACAGCTCGATTCTCGAGACCCGGCCGGCGAAAGTGGAGCTGGGCAGTATGTTTAAAGAAGTCCGGCCCGGCCGATTCCGCTTCCACTTTCACGAGGGCCTGACGGTTGAAAAGGAGTCGGACACAGACCGGGCTGCTTTGGATGCAGGATACATCAGCCGCAGCATTCTGGATTTTTCAAAAATTGGTCGGGGTCATTCGGAGCACGAATAAAACTTGCCTGCCTAGGCCACGAACAATAGGCACCTCACATGATCACCATCACAGGGGGAAAATCCTGCCCGATAGACCTTATAGTAGGTGCGGCCAAGTATCTACTCGCACTGACTCTCGCACTGACCGCGACCACGTCTTCTGCCCAGAGTTCCGAAGACTTGTTTCGGGGCACCTGGCAGGTCCAGGTCCCGGAGAAAGGCGCACTTGTCATCATTCTGAAAAGCCAGGGGCTTGCGTCCTATTTTTGGGGCGATAACACGGACCGCACAGTTTACCAAGGCAACTGGAGCCACACTGATTCCTCGGCAACGGCGACCTGGGAGGACGGCTCCTCTCATGTCATTGAGAGAAGCGGTTCCGGGTTTACCGTCACCCATCAAGGCGCGACAGGAAACGAAATCTACAGTTCCGCCGGCTCTCAATTGCCTCAGGAAATACTGGGCCAGTGGGCCAAGCCGCCTACCCGCGAAGACGACATGCGCTCTGACCGGGACCAGGCCAAAGGTTATTTCGGGATCTGGAAACTCGCTGACACAGAAGATTTTCTCTTTGTCGAACCCGACCGATCCGCCGCGACCAACATTGGTAAAGACGGCGGCCAGCGGGGGGAGTGGGCTAAGCAAGGCAGTGAGCTGCATATTATTTGGGACAGCGGCCAATACGGCATCCTCCGGGAAACCGAGCGCGGCTTTAACTACAAACAAGTCGAATCAGGCATGGTTATCGAAGACGATGAGACCGAAACCATTCCTGCCACCCGCACCATTGAGTCGAACGTCCCGGCAGCCTGGTATGCCGACTACAAAACCGAACGCGAAGCCGACTCGGGAGGGCTCGCCTTCTCCAGTCGCAAGGTTGCCCGTGCATTTTACCGGGGCGACTGGCTGGTCCGCCGCGGAAACGGAAAATACGAGCGCCTGGAATTGGCCCGTTTCGGAGGTCTGACGACCTCGAAAGACCGCTCGCTCGACGGCCAGTGGACCATGACGGGGCAGGATGTCTTCATGCGTTGGGACGATGGTATGCGGAAAGTGCTTTCACCGGTGGGGCACGGCTTCGTGCTCTACGAATACCGCCCCGGACGCCCGCTCGACGGCGTGCCGACACGTATTCTTGCCGCTGCGCCGGAGGATACGGCCAAGCTGGCCGAGCACTTGGAGGGGCGTAAGGATGTCGCCCAACAAATGCGGCAGATGGCGGAAGCCGCCGGGATCGATCCCACCACACAGGAAGATGCCGGCTGGGGCCGCACGTTCGCACGCTGGGCCTGGCCTTTTGGCAATGAAGAGGGCGGTGTGACGACCGAAGAAATGCTGGCCGAGGAATTTGAACCCGAGGCATCCAGCGACCCATGGTGGTGGCCCTTCTGGAGCGAGAAGCCCGAATCCGAGGTTAGCAGCGAGGCGAACGCCGCGGAAGTGACGACCGATACGTCCGCCGAGAACGCCCCTGCATCTGATCATACCGAGGCTCCCGAGACGGAAGAAGCAGAAGCATCTGCGGCTCCGGTTGAGCTCGTCGAAATTGAAGAAGCGGAAAGCGCTCAGGAATCCGTGGACTCCGACCAGGAAACGAACGCGCCTGACGCACCGGCCGAATCAAAAAACTCCAGCGCAAAAGACTGGCTCTGGCCCTTCTAATTTGACCCAAGTAATTTTTCTGCACCAGTATACGAAATGACCACTGCAACCGTTCCAACTGCACTCAACGCCACTCCCCTCGATCAAATCGATCCGGAAGTCTCTGCCGCCATCGCCGCCGAGCGTAAGCGCCAGGAAGATCATATCGAGTTGATCGCTTCGGAAAACTTCACCTACCCCGCCGTGATGGAGGCTCAGGGTAGCGTTCTGACGAACAAGTACGCCGAAGGCTACCCTGGCAAGCGATGGTATGGGGGCTGCGAGCACGTGGATGTCATCGAGCGCCTCGCCATCGAGCGTGCGAAAGAACTTTTCGGGGCGGATCATGCCAACGTGCAGCCCCACTCGGGTTCGCAGGCGAATTTCGCGGTTTACACCTCCGTCCTGAAACCGGGCGATAAAGTGCTGGGCATGAATCTGGCCCACGGCGGTCACCTGACACACGGCAATCCGGTCAACTTCTCCGGTAAGCTTTACGAGTTTGTCCAGTACGGGGTTCGCGAAGACACCGGACTCATTGATTACGACGAACTGGCCGCCGTTGCGGAAAAGGAAAAGCCCAAGATGATTACGGTGGGCGCATCCGCCTACTCACGCATCATCGACTTCGAGCGCATGGGCGAAATCGCGCGCTCGGTGGGGGCCTACCTGTTTGCCGATATCGCTCACATCGCCGGACTGGTTGCCGCAGGCGTGCACCCTTCCCCGGTGCCGCACGCCGATTTCGTGACCACCACCACCCACAAGACTTTGCGCGGCCCACGCGGGGGGCTTATCCTTTGCAAGGCCGAGCACGCCAAAAAGATCGACTCGGCCATGTTCCCGGGCGGACAGGGTGGCCCGCTCATGCATGTCATCGCAGCCAAGGCCGTCTGCTTCGGCGAAGCCCTCCAGCCCGAGTTCAAGGATTACGCCGCACAAATTGTGAAGAATTCACAAGCGCTGGCCGCCGCCATGATAGCGCTCGGCTACAAGCTCATCTCCGGCGGATCCGACAACCACCTCTTCCTTGTCGACCTCCGTGAAAATCTGCCCGATCTCACAGCCAAGTCGGCCCAGGAGACGCTCGATAAGGCCCACATTACCTGCAACAAAAACGCGGTTCCTTTCGAGACGCGGTCACCTTTCAAAGCCTCCGGCATTCGCCTCGGCACCCCGGCCGTGACCAGTCGTGGTTTTGTTGAGGAAGATATGAAAGAGATTGCCGCCTGCATCGATACCGTGCTCAAAGCCATCGATACCGACGGTCTCGATGACGCCATTGAAGAAGTTAAAGGCCGAGTGGCTGCGCTGACCGGGAAGTATCCGCTGCCTTACTAGCGTTAGTGCTCCCTTCGTTGTCCGGGTGATTCAACCCCCGGACCCGAGCGTCCTACAGGCCCGCTCCGACCAAGCACTACGTCTTTCGGAAACACCCGGCAAGACTCGCAGGTACCGCCATTCGACTCAGCTCATGGCCTTGGACGAAGCAACAGCCCTACACCATCGCCACCAACTCCCGTAGTGAATGCGCCACCGGCTTGCCGGTGGCCGCAAGTCGTTCCGGCGTATGGTGGCCGTGAGCGAGCAGGATGCAGTCTGTGCCCATGGCCTCGGCCACCTCGAAGTCGTGCAGGGTATCCCCGATCAGCACAATCTCGGCCGGATCCCAATGCAGCTGCTCGATCCAGTCACGGCCCCGGTCGACTTTACCGTGGGCATAAATATTATCCGTCCCGCAGAGTCCGGTAAAGTGTTCGCGGATCCCAAAGTGCCGGATGCCCGCCTCCAGCGCCTCCTGCTTCGCCGCAGAGAGCACTGAATGCGTCGCCCCCGCAGCAGCCATCCTCGATAGCACATCATGCGCCTCCGGATGCAGCGTGCACTCCTCCAGCCATCGCGCTTCGTAGTCACCGATAAATTCGTGGCTGACTTTCTCAAAACTGTCCACGTCCGTATCAAAACCGAGGTAGTTGTAAAATTGAATGACCGGAAAGCCGAAATTCTGCCGGTAAACCTCACCGCTGATCGGCTCACGGCCGCGCTTCTTCAAAAGACCGTTCAACACCTCCACGCACAGCCAGGTGTCGTCGAGCAGTGTTCCGTTCCAGTCCCAGATGATATGCTTAAATTGATTCATTGTAGGCATCCGGACTCTGAACCGGAATTGGCGAATTGGCAAAGTCCGCTTCGTTACGCGTTAAAATCAGATCCGCTTCGCTGAGTACCGCAGCAGAAACCACCATGGCATCCTCAAAGTCAGCCAGACCGAACTCACAACTCCGAAGCGCGCTGTCGTCGTTAAAGGCGGTCACCTCGCAAGTCGTCAACAAATCCTTAATTGCTTTGTTCGCACGGACTCTGTCGTAAGCCTGTGCTACGATATAGTAGAAGGTGGCCAATGAATGCGGCGCTACCAGTGGCAAATCGCCGGAGGCTCGCACTTTTTCGTAAGCTTCCAATGACGATGCTGCAAAGGGCTGCCTCCCTAAAGCGATGTCCAATAAAACGTTCGTATCAAAAACGAGCCGCATCACGGTGCCTCATGCTTGGCATGCTTCTTCAAAATCGCCTTAGCTCTCGGATCCACGCTCATCTGGGTCAGGTCTGCAACACCAGCCTGCTTGGCCAGTGCCCTAAGACCCTCCATGGCGGCATTTTGGTCAGCCGATGACAAGCTCCGTTGCTGCATGGCCCGGTATTCCGCCTCTGATATCAAAATAGCAGGAGCTCGTCCCCGCCTCTCAATGCGGATCGCCCGCTGCCCTGCACGATCCAAAACGGCACCGAAATGATTTTTGAAATAAGATGCTTTGACCGAATCCATCAATTCTCCTAACTGTCCCAATTGTTCGATTGGGTCAATTGGATTATTAGTGAACAAATTTACATTTACCCTTGCTAAGCCGTAATCCCGCATCAATCTGATTTGCAAATCAGAATTTTTCACCAAAAACATTAAATCATGCCCACGAAAACAGCTGTCCAAAAATCCGAACGTACCCCTGAAGGCGATCGTAAGAATCTCGACCTTGCGATTTCCGGGATCAACAAACAATTCGGCCCCGGAGCCCTTATGCGGCTCGGCGAGGCCACCAAGATGGAGGTCGATGTCATTTCCACCGGTTCGATTGCCATCGACCTGGCCCTCGGCACGGGCGGCCTGCCCCGGGGGCGAATCTGCGAGATCTACGGTCCGGAAAGCTCGGGTAAGACGACTTTCTGTCTCAGCGCCATTGCTCAGGCTCAAAAAGAAGGGGGCAACGCGGTCTTTATCGACGTTGAGCACGCGCTGGATCCCCGTTATGCCAAAGTGGTCGGTGTCGACCTGGACAACCTCATGGTCTCGCAGCCGGAAAGCGGTGAAGACGCCCTCAACATCACCGAGACGCTTATTCGTTCGGGCGCGGTGGATATCATCGTGATCGACTCCGTCGCCGCTCTCGTTTCCAAGAACGAACTCGACGGGCAGATGGGCGATACCACCGTCGGTCTTCAGGCCCGCATGATGAGTCAGGCCATGCGCCGCCTCACCGCCGCCATCAGCAAGACGCAATGCGTGGTGCTCTTTACCAATCAGATCCGTGAAAAGATCGGGGTGATGTTCGGTAGTCCGGAAACCCAACCCGGCGGCCGTGCCCTCAAGTTCTTCTCCTCGGTCCGCATGGACATCCGCCGGATCGGCCAGATCAAAGAAGCCGCCGGCAAAGTGGTGGGCAACCGCACCCGACTGAAGGTCGTGAAGAACAAAGTCGCTCCGCCGTTTACCGATTGTGAATTCGATATCATGTATAACGAGGGCATCTCCTTAAGCGGTTCCCTCGTCGACCTTGGTGTCGAGCACAAGCTCCTCGAAAAGAAGGGTTCATGGATTTCCTACAACGGCGAGATGATCGGCCAGGGCCGCGAAGCCGCGAAGCAGTACATTGCGGAAAACGACGATTTTGCCAAAGAGCTCAAGCAGCTCATCATGGATAAAGTTCACCCGAAAGTCGGCGAATCACTGACCGGAAAAGGCGAAGAAGAGGACAAAAAAGCAGACGACAAGGATAAGTAGTAACGCTTCAAATAAGTAAGTATTTTCATTCACTGTAGCGAACTGGCGCTAGCCAAGTCCAACGCGCATGCTATTTCTCATTGCGAAAGACGGTACTCGCGCACCATCGCTACGGGAGGTTCGAATGAAAAACTTATTTGAAGGATGACTAGTCGCGGTCCCGAGAGCTCTTTGCCGCACACAATCCTTGCAAATCCGGAGATTTGCGCACCCGGGAACGCAGATCTCCCGATCTGCACACATACAATCGTTCTGCAGTTTGCCGTATACCCATAGAACAAAGATTGATTCGTGGCGGGAAACTGCTTCTCTGCTCACATGGACGCGAATGAGAAACAAGCCGTTGTCGGCATCATCATGGGCAGCCAGTCCGACTGGAGCACCATGAAGGAAGCAGCCACGCTGCTTGAGCAGCTCGGGATTCCCTACGAGACGAAAATCGTCAGTGCGCACCGCACGCCGAAACGTCTCTACGAATATGCCGAGACGGCGGCAGACCGCGGGATCAAAGTGATTATTGCCGGCGCTGGCGGTGCCGCCCACCTTCCTGGAATGACGGCGGCCATCACACAGCTGCCGGTGCTTGGAGTCCCGGTACAGTCCAAAGCCCTCAGTGGCCAGGACTCCCTGCTTTCGATCGTACAGATGCCGGCCGGCGTGCCCGTCATGACCTTGGCGATTGGTGTGGCCGGCGCGAAAAATGCCGCCCTCTCCGCAGCGTCCATTCTGGCCCTGAGCGACGAAAGCGTCAGTGCTCACCTCAAAACCTATCGTCAGGCACAGACTGAAAATGTGGTCGAGGCGGTGAATACAGAAGCATGATCGGCCCGGGCAGCACCATCGGTATCCTCGGAGGCGGCCAACTGGGTCGGATGCTCATCCTCGCCGGAAGAGCGCTCGGCTACCGCTTCGTCGTCTTTGAACCCAAAGGGCCCTGTGCGGCAGGCATGGTCGCCGACCGTGAGGTGAATGCGGAATACTCCGACGAGGCCGCACTGACGCGCTTTGCCGAATCCGTCGATATCATTACCCTCGAATTTGAAAACATTCCTGCCGAAGTTATCGACACACTGAGCGCAATCAAACCTGTCATGCCGGGCAAGCAGGCACTCCATATCTGCCAGCACCGCCAGCGGGAGAAGGATTTTCTCAAATCGAGCGGCCTACCCTGCGTGCCTTTTGAATATGCGGACTCCGCCGAAAGCCTTAAGGCCGCCGTTACCGCCATCGGTTTCCCCTGTGTGATCAAAACCGCTGCTTTCGGCTACGACGGAAAGGGGCAAATCAAGCTGAACGCCGAACACGAGTCAGAGGACTGCGACTACCTCTGGGACTTTCTGGGCAAGCCGCCGCGCGTTGTCGTGGAAAAGTGGATACACCATATCGGGGAGTTCTCCGTGGTTTGCGCCCGCAAGGCGGACGGAAGCAAGTCCACCCTGCCGATGGCGGAAAACGTACACGTCGACCACATCCTGCACGCTTCAATCGTGCCCGCACGTGTGACCGGCGCCACTCGCCGGGCGGGCGAAGCGCTCGCCTGCAAGATTGCTGATTTGCTCGATGTCGTCGGCCTGATTGCGGTCGAGCTCTTTCTCGATGAAAGCGGTCAACTGATCGTCAACGAGATGGCTCCCCGCCCGCATAATTCCGGGCATTACACCATTGAGGGCTGCTTCACCAGTCAGTTTGAGCAGCACATCCGCGCCGTTACGGACTTGCCTTTCGGGTCGACTGAGCTGCACGGGCCGACCGTCATGATCAACTTACTCGGAGACGTATGGGAAAAAGGTGAGCCCGATTGGTCCGCACTGTTGAATGACCCGCGTTGCAAACTTCACCTCTACGATAAAGGTGAAGCGCGGCCCGGCCGGAAGATGGGACACTTTACGGTTATGGGCGATGAGATCGAAGAGACTCTGAAACGCGCGAACCGCCACTTCTCGGAATTGTTTCCCGCCTGATTCGGGATATTCGATATTGAGCGTGTTCCGGACTTTCACACAGTGAAATCCGGTCTTGTCGTTACTGCGCTCCTCGGAACAATCCCTGACCTCATACCTTTGCACCCATGCACATCCAGCCATCCAGATCCGACTTCGAAGCATTTGCCGCCAAGGGCAACACGGTGCCGGTGTATCTGGACATGACGGCGGACTGCGAGACGCCGCTCGGCGCCTATTCGAAGATCCGCTCGGAAGGTCCGGCCTTTCTTTTTGAATCCATCGTCGGGGGCGAGCGGATCAGCCGCTACTCATTCCTCGGGGCGAATCCGCGAAAGGTTTTCCGGATTTACGAAGACGAGGTCAAAATCACGCACAAGGATGGCCGGACCGAGTGCTGCCCCACGCCGGAGGATCCCCTGAAGGTCATTGAGGCGGAAATGGCGCAATACCAGCCGGTGAAGACCCCGGGCATGCCCCCCTTCAACGGCGGCGCGGTCGGCTACGTGGGACACGAGTACATTCACTACGTTGAGCCGACGATTCATAAGCCTGCCAAAAACCCCCTGGAACTGCCGATTCTTTACTACATGATCACCGATTCGGTGCTGATTTTCGATCACGCCCATCAGGTACTGCGAATCTGCGTCAACGCCAAGATCGACGGTGATCCGGGCGCGGCATATGACCTTGCCTGTGAAGAAATTCACAAAATATGTGAACAACTTGAAACACAGCAGAAACTGGGGCACCGCGAACTCTGCGAGCCGGGTGAAGTCACCGTTCCTCCCGGAAACTATACCCAGCCGGATTTTGAGGCTGCCGTGGAGAAAGTGAAGGATTATGTCCGCGCAGGGGATGTGATACAAACCGTTCTTTCCCAAAGATTTGAGAAACCTTTTGAGCCGACTGCCGTCGATCTCTACCGTGCCCTGCGCATGGTTAATCCCTCTCCCTACATGTTTTTGCTGGAAGACGGGGATTTTTCTGTCGTGGGTGCGTCTCCCGAGGTGCACGTCCGCCTGACAGGCGATGAGGTGGAAATCCGCCCCATTGCTGGCACGAGGCACCGTGGGGCGAACGAAAACGAGGATCTGGCACTGGAAAAAGATCTCCTTGGCGACGCCAAAGAACGGGCTGAACACCTCATGCTCGTCGATTTGGCCCGTAATGACATCGGGCGGGTCTGCAAATACGGCTCCATTCACGTGCCCGATTACATGGTAATCGAAAGATATTCACATGTTATGCACATTGTTTCGCAGGTCGGGGGGACGATCCGGCCCGACTGCACCGCGTATGACCTGATGCGGGCCACTTTCCCGGCCGGCACACTAAGTGGAGCCCCGAAAGTCCGGGCGCTACAGATCATTTCGGAACTCGAACAGTCCCAGCGCGGCGTCTACGGCGGTGCCATCGGTTATTTTGGGTTCGAAGGAAATCACGATTCTGCCATCGGGATTCGCACTGCAGTGGTCAAGGACGGAAAGATCTACATCCAGTCCGGAGCAGGTGTCGTGGCCGATTCGGAGCCTGAAAGCGAGTACATGGAAACGGTGAATAAGGCCAAGGCCATGCTGAAGGCCGTCGCAACAGCTGAAGAAATGTTCAAAATTTAGCCCTTTACTGTAAGCCTGTAGAATAATCGTCGATATCTTCTTACAACACGGGAACAATTTACGTTCCCACGTCTCTCACATCACAGACGGTTGTAACATCGACATTATTTCTACTATGGCACAAGCACAAGCAGCTCCCCGTTACAAAAACCGCTTGAGCGGCGTTCCTCGCTCACAAACTGACAACGCCGAAGTTGTTTCTGATGTTCGTGAGCTCCCTTCTTCTGATCGGAATGTTATGCGTACTTACATGCAGGAAATCGGTAAGACGCCTCTGTTATCCAAAGAAGAAGAAATCGAGCTGGCTGCACGCATAAAGAAAGGGGATAAATCCGCACGGGATCACATGATTTCGGCCAACCTGCGCTTGGTTGTAAAAATTGCGCATGATTACAATAATTTCGGGCTCCCTCTACTCGACCTAATCAGCGAAGGTAACATTGGACTGGTTAAAGCCGTCGAGCGTTTTGATCCTTCCAAGGGGGGTAAGCTCAGCACATACGCAGCCTGGTGGATTAAGCAATCCATCAAGCGCGCACTCGCCAATCAGAGCAAAACCATCCGCCTGCCGGTGCATCTCGTTGATCGTATTGCCAAGATGCGCAAGATAACCGGCGAACTTGCTGAAGAACTGGACCGTGAACCGACCGACGAGGAAATTGCCTACGCGATGGACCTCCCCATCAACAAGGTGGCACATTTGAAGTCTGTCAGTGTTCGCCCCTCCTCTCTGGACGCGCCTGTGGGTGAAGATGGAGATACGACTTTCGGCGAATTGGTCGGCGACGAAAATGAAGCCAGTCCGCTGGAAAACCTTCAGGAAAAGTCGGTCAGCAATGATATCAAGTCGGTCATCAGTCAACTGGAAGACCGCGAAGCGGAAATCATCCACTTGCGCTTTGGACTGGATGGCAACCACCCGCTGACTCTTGAGGAAGTGGGTGAACGCTTCGATATCACGCGTGAGCGGGTCCGCCAGATTCAGAATATAGCTTTACACAAAATGCGCCGCATTATGACGGAGAACGAGCGTCAAAGAACGAAAGAAGAAGTGCATCAGGAAAACATCGAACAAAAGAAGATGGAAGTGCTTCAGGAGTTCTTCGCCGAAAACGCGGCAGATGAATCATAGTGTTTTGTAGACTGTTGTTTGTTAGGATATGCCCTCCGGTGGAAACGCCGGGGGGCTTTTTCTTGGCCGGAATCCGGGCAGCAGGGCCACGAAGGCGAAAACGCCACCCAGACCGACAAACCAATCTCCATGGCGAGTGTAAAAGCTCTGCTGGCGCGCCCAATCAGAGTACTGAGAGACCGTGTAGCTGCCTCCTCCCCGAAAGTAGATACTCCCGTTCTCATCATAAAGTACGTCACGTATCGTGCCGTAGGCATCAATCCAGCCACTCCAACCACCATTCCCGCAACGCATCACCGGCCGCCGGTTTTCCACCGCCCTGAGGACAGAATGCGCCGCATGCTGCTCCGCGCCCCCTTCTTCTCCATACCAGGCATTGTTCGTCGCCACAAAAAAGACCTGCGCCCCGGCCCTGGCACTCTCGCGAGCCAGAGCAGGAAAGACATCCTCGTAACAGACCAGTGAGCCGATTTTAAAAGTCTGCTCTTTTAGCTCCAGTGCAATCAGGGCCGGCCCACTTCCCGGCGAGAAATTGCCCTCCAGGGGGACGAATTTCTCGACGATAAAATGAAACGGCTTGGGCACATATTCACCAAAGGGCACCAGTTCCCGTTTCCTGTAAACGTCCTCCGACATCGCGGGCGAAGGATAAGCCAGAGTCACTCCATTATGCCACAAGTCCCCTTCCTTCTCGTAAGTGAGGCCACCCATTAGGATTGGTTTATCAATTTCCTTTGTCAGGCGGAGCACCCGCGCATTCATTTCCGGATACCCGATGACCGGCCAGGGAGCCGCGGCTTCAGGCCATAAGAGGACGTCGTTGTTCAGGCTGGCGACAAATCGGGTCTGCTTCTCGAGGACCTGGAGATTCTCTTTTTCACGATCACTGTCCCATTTCAATTCCGGGGCGATGTAAGGTTGAACCACCCCGGCGGTGAACCATTCCTGCGACGAATCCGGCTTTGGCAGAGAATAAAAGAAAACATAGAGGCACAGACCCAGGCAAGCCATGCCCATGTAGAGGTCGGGGCTGAACCACCCTGTCCACATCTTGCGCTCGCGGCGAACGAAGCGGTGCCGCAAGGTCTGGGCCACGCAGCAGTTGAAAAAAATCAAAAGAAAGGAGACGCCATAAGCCCCACTCCAGGCGGAGATTTGCAGGACGACGGGCCGCTCCCACTGACTGAGCGCCAGAGGCGCCCAGGGGAAGCCCCAGAAGAGCCAGGTGCGCATCCATTCAATGAAGACCCAAAACCCCGCCAGCCCGGCGAAGCCCAGCACCCGAGCCCCAAAACTGCGCTCCGCGAGCCTTGGGATCAAAAACCGGGCCAACCCGACCCATAGCACAAAAAGCAAAGCCAGGATGGCACTGAGCAATATAGTGCCAACCCATGTCACGTGGCGGAGCCAAATCAGGATCGAAAACCAACTCGCCCATCCAGTGGCGAAAGCCAGGAACCAAAAGACTTTCCCCCTCGGCACGGTATAAAGCCAGAGCAAAAGCGGCACGAAGGCGATGTAAGCGGCCTCGGCAAAGTCGAAGGGCGGAATGGAAAGCACCCAAAGCAGCGCGGTGGTGACACCCGCCAGCAAGCCCCACCAAGGTGAACTGTTGTGCCCGGCCTGCGTCATTCCGCACTGGGGAATCCGGCCCGCTCGGGGTATTCTTCGATAAACTGGAGGAAAATATCCTTTGCCACCGGCCCGGCGGTGGAACCGCCGTGGTAGCTATCCGCTGCGCTGGATCCCTCGACCATCACAGCCACCGCAATCTGCGGATCCTCGACCGGGGCGCAACCGATGAACCATGCCAGATTCACTTCTTCACCATGTGCCCGAAAATCCGCCGTGCCGGTTTTCCCGGCAATTCGCAAGCCGTCGATTTGCACCAGGCGCCCGGTTCCGTCGGTTCCGACGACCCGCTGCATGCCCTCCCAAATCGCCAGCCAGTTCTCACGGCTCAACCCAATCGGTTCGCCGCCATGAGCAACCTTGCCCGCTTCTTCCGGGGAAAGTGCAAGCAGGGTCGGCTGGGTGCGTGTTTCTCCTCGTGCCAGAGAGGCCATAAATGATGCCATTTGCAACGGGGTCACCAGAAGAAAGCCCTGACCGATCGCGGTATTGGCCGTATCGCCCGGGACCCAGCCCGCGCCGACTTGCTCGCGTTTCCATGATTTTGTCGGTACCACGATCCGGCTGGTTTCATAGGGCAACTCGATGCCTGTCTTTTGGTCCAGGCCGAAACGCATGGCCTCCGCACTGAGCACGTCGATTCCCATCCGAAGCCCTTCCGCATAATAGTAAACATTACAACTCCCCTCGATGGCTGCGGCCGTATCAACCACCCCGTGTCCATAGCGCGCATGGCAGCGAAAGATCCGGTTGCCCACGCGATAGACCCCCTGGCAATCGTGCTGTGTTTCGGGCCCGATCGTATTGGCCCGCATGCCGGCAATCGTCGTTAGCAGCTTGAACGTCGAACCGGGCGGGTAGGAAAGTTGCACCGCGCGGTTCAACCAGGCGCCACGTTCGTTGATATCGTCGAAGGTCGCTCGCGGGATATAGGGGCTGAGGTCATTGAGGTCGAAACTGGGATGACTCGCCATCGTCAGCACCTCCCCGGTCTTAATGTCGATGGCCACGGCGGCCCCTTTGCGTTCCCCGAGAGCGGTCTCCGCGGCAAGTTGCAGGTCGATATCAATACTGGTGATCAGATCACCGCCTTGTTGCGGGGCCACCATCTCGAGGCGGGTATCCTGAAACCCGAGCGGATCGACCCGCCACAATTCCGTTCCCGCAATCCCGGAAAGCAGCTCGTTAAAGGAGCGCTCCAGCCCGGTCTTGCCCACTTTTTTCTTAAAGGTGAAAGTCTTAATCCCATCATCGGGGAACTCACTGGGATCGGGCGTGACGTTTTGCACATAGCCCAGGGTATGTGCCGCCGCTGTTCCGTAAGGATAGTAACGGGCCGTGCCGGTATGCACTTTGATCGGTGAATCGACAGGCACTTGTTCCACCAGGCGCGCATACTGATCGGGATTCAAATCTTCCACCAGAGGCAGGGGCAAAAGCAGCTGCTCGTTGAAGTGCCGGATGATTTTATTCATCGACAACGAATCATCCCGTCCGGTGATACGGTTGATCTCGTCAATGTAACGTTGAATTACATTTTCCCGGGCCGTCCACTGTAACTGGTAATAATCCGGGATCGGCGGTTCCTGCGGCTGGTCCGCCTGAGGCGTGCTTTGGTATTCTTCCTGCAGGCGTGTTCGCTCCGCCCGGATAATGTTGGCATACTCACGCCGGAACTCGGGCCGAAGGTCGTCCAGATAAACCACCGCGGAATAGTGCGCGCGGTTGCCCACAAGGAGATTTCCTTTCCGGTCATAGATATCGCCGCGCGGCCCGGGATTGAGAATACGGCGTTCTGTTTGCCGCTTCTCGATCTCTTCATATTTCCTGCTCGCGACAAGTTGACGCCAGCCAAGCCCGACAAGAAGCACCAGCGTCGCTGCGATGATGATCCAAAAGAAAAAAAGGATGCGCGGGTTTTCCCCCCGATGCACATCAACCTGACTCATAACAAGGGCAAGTCCTCCGGCTCGGTTTCCAGATGGCAAATTTCAAACAACTGCCGCTCCAAATTATAAAACCACGGCGCGATAATGAGCAGTGCCAGATGCGACGACAATGAAGTTGTCACCACTTGTATCCAAAAACTTGCGACACCAAAATATTCACGCCCCGTCGCAACAGTAAGCGCAACGAGGAGGAAGAAGTTAATGCCGTGCGCCAAAAGGATGGGATGGTAGTTGTGCTCCGCGCGAAAGCGTATCCGGACCGAGAAAATCATCGCTCCGGCGATCAGGAAAAGAATCGTGAAAAATCCGAAGGGCACACTCAACGAGGCATCCACCCAAAGGCCCGTAAGCAGGGTGCAAATAAAATAGGACTGGTGCCGTAAATAGAGTGCGGGCAACACAATCATCGGACCAAGCAGGAAGAGGTAGACCGGCCACCCGGCCATACCCGAATTCACCAGTTGGGTCAGGTAGAGCAGCAGCGCGTTCGCGCCGAACATGATCAAGGCACGGGGATCAAGGAGCATCACTTTCGATCTCAATGGGGTTGAGCGGTATTAGGACGGCCACCTCATGCAAACTGAGCAGATCCGGATCAAGGGCAACTTCGCCCGCCTGAAAAATACCCGTGCTGCCGGGTTCGAGCCAGACCACTTCCCCGATCGATAGACCGGGGGGAAAGGTGCCCCCCAGATGGGTGGATACCAGTTGGAGCGGATCGTTGGAATTGGCCATCAAGTCCTGCGGGGCGTCACTCACTCGTCCAACAGGATCACCGAAACCGGACTGGGGCACTCCTTCGTAGACGACGGGGCGCGGGTCACCCTCGAATTGGGCCGCCATTCTGAAATTCGGACTCGAAATCAGTTCGACCCGGCTGGTGAAGGCATTCACTTCGACCACACGACCGACCACCCCGCCGGAAAAAACCACTGCGGCCCCGTTCGGTATATCATAATCCCGCCCCTTGCGAAGGATGAGATGCTGCCACCAGGCGCTCAAATCACGACGGATCACACGGGCGACTTCGTAGCGGTATTCCCGGCGACTGGGCAGGTCGAGGATTGCCTCGAGTCGTCGGATTTCCGCCTGCAGCGTCTCTGCCCGTTGAGCGTTGAACTGATAGTAGGATTTCGCACGGGCGATCTCCTGTCCGGCCAGCTCGAGCTCTCGTTTCGAGTGCATGCGTCGGGCCCAAAAGCCTTCCAGGTCTTCCAGATAGGAACTCGCGACCCAGGCCGGTGCTTGAAACTCGCTGAAGCTCGCTTTGAGAAAAGCCTTCACCCCGATCGGCACGACCCACCACGCCACAAGAAAGACGCCGAGGGCGACTAAAGGTTTAAACTTATCGAGGCGTCTGTTCGCCACGTCCTGAGCTTAGTTTTTAGGAGCCCCGGTCAGGTCCTTCAGAAGGAAGGCCAACTCATGCAGCACCATACCAGTTCCATTTGCCACCGCACTGAGCGGGTCGTCCGCAATAATAACAGGCAGACCGGTCGCATCACTGAGCATCTGGTCAAGGCCTTTGATCATCGCACCACCTCCGGCGAGGAAAAAGCCTCGGTCCACCAAATCGGCCGAAAGTTCCGGCGGGCAGCGCTCCAGAGCATTACGCACCAGATCGCCAATCGCCTGAATCGTATCGGAAAGCGCTTCGCGAATTTCCTGGGAGGTGATGGTAATCGTCTTGGGCAAGCCGGCAACCGAGTCGCGGCCGCGTACTTCCATGGAAATTTCTTCCTCCATGGGAAAAGCGGAGCCGACGCGAATCTTGATTTCTTCAGCCGTGCGTTCCCCGATCATTAAATTGTAGGCGCGCTTCATGTAGTTCACGATCGCAGTATCGATTTCGTCGCCGCCCACACGAATGCTCTTGGTGTAAACCACACCGGCCAGCGAGATGATGGCCACCTCGGTGGTACCGCCGCCGATATCGACAATCATGTTGGCCGCAGGCTCATCGATCGGTAGGCCGACGCCGATTGCCGCCGCCATGGGCTCCTCAAGCAGCACCACATCGCGGGCACCCGCACGGATGGCGGAGTCTTTCACGGCCCGGCGTTCCACTTCGGTAATGCCGGAAGGTACAGCGACCACGATGCGCGGGGCCACAAAAGTCTTCTTGCGGTTCACCTTGTTGATGAAATAGCGAAGCATCGCCTCGGTAATTTCAAAGTCGGCGATCACGCCGTCCTTCATTGGACGGATCGCGGTGATGTTACCGGGCGTGCGGCCCAACATCTTCTTGGCTTCAGAACCCACCGCGCAGACTTTCTTGGTCGAGGTATAAATCGCCACCACACTGGGCTCACGAAGAACAATACCTTTTTCTTTCGCGAACACGAGCGTGTTTGCGGTCCCTAGGTCGATACCGATGTCGTTAGAAAGAAGTCCGAGCACAGAGAGTTTTTTTAGTCAAAGGTTTTGAATGTCAATTAATTAGCATCGGCTAAGCATGCGCTGAAGCCTATCCGGTGATCTTGAAGAAGATACGTTTTCCGGCCTGGAAGATCTGTTCCCCGTTCGGCGGCGTCATTTCGAGGTTGGGATCGCTTTGTTTTTCGCCGTCGACTTTTACGCCCCCCTGTTTCACGAGGCGGCGAATCGCCCCCTTGCTTTCGAAAAGGTCCGACTGCGCCATTACTTCGAAAAGCGGGGCCGTAGCGGCATCGCCGACCAAATCATTCCAGGTAAAGGTCGGCATATCATCGGGGAGTTTATTCCGGGAAAAGACCTGCTCAAATTGCTCCAGTTCGTGCTTGGCCGCCTTCATGGAGTGGAACTGGCCGACAAGGGAGGAAGCGAGGTGCTTCTTGGCTTCCATCGGGTGGCCGGCCTTGAGCTTTTCGATGCGTTCGTCGTCGGCTTCAAGCAAGAGGCGGTAGTAATCCCACATGGTATCATCGCTGATCGACATGATTTTGCCGAACATATCCTTCGCGCTGTCAGTGAAGGCGATGTAGTTGTCCTGACTTTTCGACATCTTTTTCACACCGTCCAGGCCGATGAGCAGTGGCATGGTAATGACGGCTTGCTCCTGCTTGCCGGCATCTTTCTGCAGGGCACGGCCGACGAGCATGTTGAAAAGCTGGTCGGTGCCACCGATTTCGACGTCGGCGTTCAGGACGAGGGAGTCATAGCCCTGGATGAGGGGATACAGAAACTCGATAATGGAAATGGGGGCGTTGCTGGCGTAACGCTTGGCAAAATCATCGCGCTCGAGCATGCGGGCGACGGTCATCTTGCGGGCGAGCTTGAGGCAGTCTTCGAAGCCCATGTCGTTAAACCACTCACTGTTGTAAACCACCGTAGTCTTGTTCTCGTCGAGCACCATGAAGGCCTGCTCGAGATAGGTCTGGGCGTTCTCGACGATCTCTTCCTTCGTCAATGCGGGACGTGTGCTGGACCGGCCGGAAGGGTCGCCGATGAGCGTGGTGAAGTCACCGATGATGAGAATGGCCTCGTGACCGAGGTCCTGAAACTGGCGCAGCTTGTTGAAAACCACGAGGTGGCCGAAAGTCAGGTCGGGCCGCGTGGGATCGACGCCGAGTTTGACGCGCAGGGGGCGGTTCCCGTGCATGCGGTCTTCCAGCTCGGCATCGCCGATGATGGTGTCAGTGTTCGTGCGGATGGTTTCGATCAAGCTCATATTTTCAGAGTTCAGTAGCCAGAAGACAGAAGTCAGAATGCGGAGAGCGCAAGACAGGATTGGTCGGCGATGAGATCGTCCGGTTTAACGAATCGTAATGTAGGGTTCGATCGGCCGGTTGTTGTTGGCCGAGCAGACAAAGGCGTCGCGGTCCTCGGTGTTTTCGAAAAGATAAAGCGCATAGCCGCCCCATCCGCCGCCGGCGTATTTCCGGCCGATGCAGCCCTCCGCCTCCGGGAGTTCCTGCATACCTTCTTTGATCTGGGCTTCATAGCTGGTTCGTACGGCTTCGCCGAGCTTGACCAGTGATGCCTCAAAAACCGCTTCTTTGGCCAGTTGCCCGGCCTTCTCGACAAGATTGTAATCGCGCTGGTTATCCGCATTGGCCGGTGTATCGTGCGGGATATCCGTGTAGTGCAGGGCCATGTGCCCGCGAAGAAAGTCCCCGTTTCGCTTGAAATGCAGCACCGGTTTATCCCCACTGCGCCAGACGCAGAGCCCGGTTTCGCGTATGATTGCCGGATCCTGCCAGCCAACCCCGAGCGCGAGCTCGCTTTCGATGCCGTCATTCCCGTTGAGGAGAGCGTAGGCACCACTCCCGCCGAGGCCTGATTTCTTTTCGTAGTCCCAGTTCGTCAATGAGACCATCGGTGAAATTGCACAATTGACGATGAAGGCACCCTCGCGGGCGTAACGGGGCACATCGAGCCAGCCACCGCCGAAATCGACGCGCAGAGGCGCATAAGCCGGCGTACGGATGTTGCGCACGATCGAACTGGTGGAGACCGGAGTGAACTGCGGCGGAGTCTTCGGCAGCTTGACGTATTCCGCACCGACATGGGCGCAAAGCTCGCGCTTTTGCGCTTCATACTGGTCGTCTTCGGTAACTGCTAAAATGTCCGGCTTAATAGTCAAAAAGTGCTCTTTGAAGTCCAGACCCAGTTCATCGCAGTCGCCAATCACGACCTGATCCACGATATCGAGAGCGGTGATCAGCGCCAGCTTGTGATCCTGCGGGATCGAGGTTCGGCGCTTTTTGTGCTCCCAGAGGACTTTGTCCGAAGCAAAACAGACGGTTAAATGGTCCCCCAGAGCGCGAGCCTCTTTGAAGAACTGGATATGCCCGCCATGAAGGATATCGTAGCAGCCGGATATGAATACTTTTTTCATATAAATGTCGTTTAAACCATCTCCAGGGCTACCGCGACCCCGTTGAGGACCGAGGCAATACGCACGGCATCGTGCACGTTATCCTCGTTGAGCCCGCCCTTTTTCACCGCTGCTTCATGCGCCTTCAGGCAGAGCTCGCAACCGGCCAGTGCCGCCGGCCCGATGGAGTAGAGCTCGAAATGCGTCTGGTCGGTCGCCACCTGTTTCATGCGTGTCATTCGCAGGTTGAAAGCTTTCTGGGTATAGGCATCCGTGTGCATAATGTGGCGAAAACGGAAATAAACCGTATTCATCCCCATGACGGCGGCCGCCCCTTTCGCATCGGAGAGGTGCGCCGCACTGAGGCCCGCGGCCTTGGCGTCGGCCAGGATCGCAGCGGTCAGTTCCGGGTAACGGATAAAATAGGCTGAAGCCAGAGCACTGCCCCAGGTTTGAATCGTGTTGAGCGATTCGCCGCCAAGCACCCGCTGGGCGTTGACATTCAGGTCAATCGCCTCCTCGGGAAGGCGCTCAAGTAGTGCTGAGGTTTTTTCCATGACTGGCATCCACAACCTATTAACCGCAGCCAGTCAATCCGTAGAACAGGGGATTAGGCCTGGGAACTGAGTGCACAGAGCCGCTCTGCTGCGGCCAGTGCGTCATCCAGCGGCCAGGTCGCCTTCAGATTCTGGGCTTCCGTCATTGCTCCGGAGAAAAGGAGAAAGACGGCCGTCCCCAGGCGTTTGGCTTGATCCTCGTCAACCAGAGTTCCAACGAGCTTGATGAAGAACGCTCTCTGCTGTCGTTTATACTGGTCGATCAGTTCGGCCAGATCCGGTTCTTCCTCCACATCAATTCCCGCGGCCGTGTTGGCAAATTGGCAGGAGCGATAGCCGTTGCTCTCCACCCAATTGCGCATGGCATAAAAATACTTCCGCAGGCGACGGTCTTTGTCCGGGAGGCGCTCCATGAAATTGTCATGCATCACCGACATGCCCTTAGCGAGGCGTTGCAGCCAGGCGCAGCCCAGTGCGGACTTATTGGAAAAGTGTCGATAAAACTCCGCACGCGACAGGCCGCTGGCCGTGATGACTTCGTCCAGTGACACCGCAGCATAGCCACGCTTGTGGAACAACTCACCTGCGGCAGCAAGAATGCGTTCGTTTTTCGTACGCTCAGCCATTTTATCGATGATAACATACCATCCCGTGCGGAGAGGCAAGCACCGCGCCCGCCAGCGGGCTTTTTTAGATTTTTATTACAGCGCCGATCGAGGTTCGCACGATTTTCAACATTTACATGAACGTATGAAATCGCATCCTCCGCGAACCTCATGAACCGGGTTTACATAAAGACTTACGGGTGCCAGATGAACGAACGGGACTCCGAAGCCGTCGCGGCAATGCTGCGCGGCAAGGGCTACTCTATGGTCGAAAACGAGAGCGAGGCCGATGTCATCCTGCTCAATACCTGCAGTGTGCGCGACCAGGCCGAACAAAAAGCGATCGGTAAAGCCGGACACGTCACCGCACGGAAGAGAAAGAACCCGAACCTGATCGTGGGGATTATGGGCTGTATGGCCCAGAACCGGGGCGACGAGTTGATCGACCGACTACCGGACCTCGATCTGGTGGTGGGCACGCAGAAATTTCACCGTGTTCCGGAGCACCTCGATGCCATGATCGCCACCATGCAGGGGCAAGGGCCACGCCCTGAAAGCATTGTCGACCTGGAGGAAGAGGCGGGCTCGCAAAATACCATTCGCTCGCACGTGGAAGATAAGCGGCAGGTTTCGGCCTTTGTCAGCATCATGCAGGGCTGTAACATGAAGTGTTCCTATTGTATCGTGCCGAAGACCCGCGGCGAAGAACGCGGACGTCCCATGGAATCGATTCTCGAAGAAGTGCGCGAGTTGGCCGCGAAAGGCACGCGTGAAGTCACCCTGCTCGGGCAAATCGTCAACCAATACGGCGTGCGCGAGTTTCCTTTTGTCGAAAAGAAAAGCCCCTTCGTGCAGTTGCTGGAGCAGGTCAACGAAATCGACGGGATCGAGCGTATCCGCTTTACCAGCCCCCATCCTGTCGGCTTCCGGAAGGACCTGATCGATTGTTACGCCCGTCTCCCCAAGCTTTGCGAGTACATCCACTTCCCCATGCAAAGCGGGAGTAACCGCATTCTGAAGGCCATGCGCCGCCCCTACACGATCGAGAAGTTCCGCAGCATTATCGAACAGCTGCGCGAAGTACGGCCTGATATCTATATTTCCACCGATATCATCGTCGGTTTCCCCGGCGAAACGGAAGAGGATTTTGAACTCACCCGAAAGCATTTCGAAGAAATCGGCTTTGATATGGCCTATCTCTTCAAATATAGCGTGCGACCGGGCACCACGGCCGAGCCGCTGGGCGACCCCGTGGCCACTGAAGTGAAAGAGGAAAGAAATCAAAAATTACTCGATATTCTGGGCAAGCGCTCACTGACCCGAAACGAATCGCTGGTCGGTCACATTGAAGAGGTCCTGCTGGAAGGTCCGGCCAAACGCGGTGAAGGAATGTTCATGGGCCGCACACGCGGCCACCGAAAAGTGATCGTGCCGGCGAGTGAACGCCTGGTGGGTGAACTTGTTCCGGTCCGGATCAATAGTGCCACCGCCAGTACGCTGATGGGTGAGCTCATGCTGGAAGGTGTCGAACCTGCCCCGACCGCTTACGCTAATTCGATTTAAATATAGCTTACTCGGATTCATGTCGCAGAGCCAGTCCTCTGGCTCTCATTCCTGGCTAGGAATGTGGATCGCAAAGGACCCGACTTCGCAAAACTACGCCGAGACGTTGCGGCCAAAGGCTAAGGCCTTCGGCTATGTCGAACGGCTCTGCCGGTTAAATGGAACAACTGCCGGAGTGATGATCGTTTAAAATGTAACGACCATCCTTGAAAGCGGCAAAATAGCACCCTATGCGCGGGTGATTTATGGGCACGCCGCTTTCATCGGGTTCGAGATTGGACTGTGCGACGTAGGTGCTCAAACCGCCGCTGTCATGGACCAAAACGTGATACCAGGGCTGTTCTTTGACAGGCTGGGTTTTGTTCGACTGGTACCAGGTCTCTCCTGCCATGCAGTAAGGGTCGTGCGACACCACAACACCGCGGTAACCATAGAGTCGATGATGCACAAGGTCACCCGGTTCAAAACGAAGCGTCACACGCGCGTTGCCTTCCAAATCTGTAAAAGCGATGAGCACGATACCAACATTAGCAGCAAATAAGCATTCCTCAACTCTCCGGAGGAAAAGCCTCCAAAATTTCCTCAACAGGCCTCAAGGCATCACTTGGGTAGAAGCTGTTGATCCTGTGGATCACCTGCTGGATGATCCCGTCCGGGCAGGACGCGCCTCCAGTCAGTAAAATACGGGGCGGCGCTCCGGCCTGACTCAAGAACGGGCGTTCCTCTTCCGATTTTTCCGGCAATTTATCGAGGTTGTAGGGAAAGACATAATGCCGGATCCGGTCGTGCGAGAGGATGTTTTTTTCCGACTGGATGTAATGCGCCCGTTTACCGAAGCGTTCTTCGCAGACGCGGTAGAGTTGGAAAGTGTTGGAGCTGTTTTTTCCGCCGACGACCAGCGCGATATCCACAGGCATTTCGACCGCTTTTTGCAGCGCATCCTGGTTCACTTGTGTGGCGTAGCAGAGTGTATCGCCCTTACCTTTCGACCAGATATGCTCGCTGGCATGATCCTCGCCGTATTGCTCGACGATAACGCCGCGTAGATAATCGATAATGCGCAGGGTTTCATTGCGCAACAAGGTGGTCTGGTTGACCACTGCAATACGGTCGAGATCGACCTCCGGATCGAATCCACGGGAGTAGAGACCGGCAAAAGCATTTTCGAATAATTCACGCCGTTCCGCCCCGCTGGTTCTCAAAACCGCTGCCAATTTTTCCGCATGGGCCAGATTTCGCAACATCAGGGCAGGACCGTAGCTGGAGGCATTGGAAAAAGTCGCCTTGGTCTCCTCATGTTCGGACTTGCCGTGAATCAAGACGGTAAAGCCTTCTTCGGCATACCGACGGGCTGCCTTCCAGACTTTCTCCACCAGCATGCAGGTCGCGTCATTTTCACGGATCGATACGCCGCGTTTCACCAGCCTGGCCTTGTCCTCATTCGTCGCCCCAAAAGCGGGTATGATGACTAAATCGTCACCCGAAACCTTGTTCCACAGCGCATCGGGATCGTCGGCACCGTTGGCCGGACTACCGTCTGCCCGCAGCGGAAGCCCTTTATCCGTCTGCAGGTAACGAAGACCGCGGGCCAGCAGATCCTCGTTCACATAGGGATTGTGGATCAGCTCGCTGAGCATGAAAACCCGCTTTCCGGGGTTTGCCGCCACCGTTTCGTAAGCGCGCTCAATCGCATTCTGCACACCGAGGCAAAACCCGAAATGACTGGGAATAACGTAGCGCACCGCACCAAAGTCCAGTTCGGCGGGCTCGCCGGATTTTTTCTCTTTGGTCCGCCGCGCCGCTTTGATTGCGGCACAAAGCTTACTCTGGTAGAGCGCCTCCGACTGATCATCGATGTAGACCGACTGGTTGCGCTCCCTGGCGGTCCGGAAGCGGTAAATGTATTCGTTCTCACCCTGCCCGAGATAAGGTAACTCGTGCACATGCGGTTCGATCCGCTCAAGCAGGGAGGAAAGTTCCGCCTCACAGTTTGCGGATAAGAGATCTTCCAGAGCCTTAAATTCCCCCTTCCCGTCGACGGGGCCATCCATCTCAGCGACACGGATCAGGTGATCTCCATCGGACAACCATTCCGTGAAAGCCTCCTCGGGTAGATCCACCCCCATAAGCCGGGTGGCTTCGCCGTCGGGAGAATCCACCAGCAAACGGTGCTGGTGATCGAAAATTAGGTCTGTTCTAAGCTGACTCATCGGGGGACATTCTTAAGTTGCACAACCAACAAGGCAACTTAGGTTAAACATACTTCAAAGCATAGATACATGTTCCAAGTCAATTTCAGCGAGCAAAGCATGCATGAGCTCAACCAGCTCGACACCCGATCACAAATGATGCTGGTCGAGGTGGTGAGCACCTTGACGCAGCATCAGTTGGACCATCCGAGCGAGGAGCTCGGCCGGTTCCACCGCGGGGGGAAAACCCTCTACCGGGTCCGGGCGGGAGAGTTTCGGATTTATTTCGAACAGGATGGCGATGCACTTTATGCCCACTACATCCTGCATAAAAATACGCTGAGCGACTTCATCTTCCGGTCGCGGCTTCCGGTTTCCGAAGAATTTCTCGCCGAGCAGCACGACTCCTTTTGGAAGTATCTCGAATCGCTCCGCGAAAAAGATACCACGGAAGACTAGGTTCGCTTAGGCGAACGTCATTATATGACAGAACCGACCGATAAAGAGCACAACCCGCATCAATACGCCGATTCGGGCGAGGCCAGCCACATCTATCTTCTACCGAACAGTCTGACTGCCGGTAATCTGTTTTTTGGTTTTCTGGCGATTCTGAAGTGCATTCAGGCGAATTATGAGACCGACCAGACCGTCGTTTCGGAATATTACACCCACGCCGTCTGGTTTATTCTTTTCGGTGTGATTTGTGACGCGCTGGACGGACGTGTGGCCCGGCTGGGGGGAAGGGAGTCCCTGTTTGGTAAGGAGTTCGACTCCATCGCGGATGTGATTTCCTTCGGCCTGGCACCGGCCCTGATGATGATTTTCCTCGTACTGACGCCGACGGTGGAAACTTATCCGGTCTTTCTACAGATCAGCTGGTTGATCGGTTTTGTTTATCTGCTTTGCGCCGGCGTCCGGCTGGCACGATTCAATGTGCTCACCCACCCGATGCTCCCCCCGGCGGAACAACTCAAGGGGACCAAGGATTTTCTCGGGCTACCCGTGCCCGCGGCTGCCGGGATGATTGCCTCATTGGTGCTCGTCATCACCAGTTTGGAAACACCCACCTTCGATTCGCGTAGTCTGGCTCTGGTCATTCCCCCCTTCATGCTGGCCATCGCCTACCTCATGGTCAGCAACATCCCTTACCCGAGTTTCAAAGACATCGACTGGCAGACACAAACGAAGTTTCGCAGCTTCATCTGTTTGGTCCTGGGTGTCGGCACCGCCTTCTTCTTTAAAGAGTTCTTTTTCGCCATCATCTTTTTCGCTTACATTGTTTACGGTCCGGCACGGCATCTTTTCCGGATCTATCGTGCCCGAAAACGGCTGTCACGCAGCTCGGAAAGTTCCGGTGAATAAACTGCGAATAACTGTGGACGCCTTGTGAAGTCGAAAAAACTTTTTCACTTTGTTCACTCTATTGAAAATTTACCCGCATCATTCTTCACCGATAAAATTGAACGTAAATTGCTTGCCCGCAGTAAGTTGATGAGTTTTTCTCACTGCACACACTACTTACTGTTATGAAGAGATTTATATATATAAAAAGAACTCTTACATAAGCATTGCCAGTAAGTCTGAAAAACCTGACAAATTCACCATGAAATTTCAGATCAACCAGGATCACTTTAGTAACGGCCTCCAACAGGTTCTCAACGTCGTCGCCACCCGCTCCACCATGCCGATCCTCAGCAACGTGCTGATCGAGGCATCCGAAGGGCACATTTCGCTGACCACCACCAACCTCGATCTGGGCATCCGCTGCCGCATCAAGGCCGAAGTCAGCGATGCGGGCAGCATCACCCTACCCGTCCGCAAGCTCGCCACCATCGTTCGGGAGTTGCCCCAATCCGACGTCTTCGTCGAATCCGGCGACAACAACCAGACCAAGATCACTTCCGGCGGTTCGCACTTCAAAATCATGGGCATCAGCGCCGAGGAGTTTCCTCCGCTGCCGAGCTTCGAGAACCGCAAGGTCTTTGAGCTCTCCCAGGAGGAAATCGTCAGCATGCTGAAGAGTGTTTCCTACGCCCAGTCCACGGATGAGAACCGCTACATCCTGAACGGGGTTTATTTCAATTTTGCGGACGAAAAGCTGACACTGGTGGCCACCGACGGCCGTCGTCTTGGTCTGACCGCCCTGGAAACCGAAATCAGCGAGGACAACGCGGGCAGCCTCATCCTTCCGGCCAAAACCGTCGCCGAGCTCGAGCGCCTGCTCGGGAAGGGTGAGAAGGTGAAGGTGGCCTTTAACGACCGTCAGGCCGCATTTGAAATTGCCATCGATGACACGGGCGATTCCGGGCTCACCGATCATCTCTACCTCGTCTCCAAGGTCGTGGAGGGCAATTACCCGAACTACCGTCAGGTGATTCCCAAGGAGACCGAGCACCGCGTGAAAATCGAGCGTGAGCTCATGCTCGAGTGCGTGCACCGTGCTGCGTTGGTGACTTCGGAAAAGAACAATTCGGTCAAGCTCAAGGTCAGCAAAAACCTTTTGGAAATCTCCGGTTCCTCCAGCGAATACGGTGAATCCCACGAGTCGATGGCGATCGCTTACGACGGCCCGGAAGTACAGGTTGCCTTCAATCCGCAGTTTCTGATGGAGCCGCTTAAGGCGCTAACCAAGGACGAAGTCTTCTTTGAGTTCAAGGACGAGCTCAGCCCGGGTCTATTCAAGACGCTGGATAACTTCATCTGTGTGATCATGCCGTTGCGGCTGAACTAGTGTTTGATCCCGTAAGTTTTAATCTTTGTAGAGAACTTGCGCGAGCAAGGTCTTTGGACTGGCCAAGGACTTTCCGAATCGACGGCACTCGCCTGACATCGCTACGGTCTTTAAAAGCAGGTGGAATAAATTTGTTTAAAAGACTGATGGCACGCTCCACTCGCCTTTGGAACATTCCATCCATATCATCTTACCAAACAGGGTGGCCGCAGGGTCACCCTTTTCTTTAAGTATTTATGTTATCTGAGTTTTCAGCCGAATATATTCTTTTCAGTCTGGCCGTGGTTTCCGTCCTACTACCGCTGCTGGCGGGACGTATGGATCTACCCATTCTGCATGTTTTCAGCCGCTGGCTCCGCTGGTTTTTATTTGCGGCCTTATTCGCTTTTTTCCTGCATGTCTTCGAGCTCTCTTTTCGCCCGCCCTGGGTTCATTTTCTCACGGGTTTAGCGGTGTGGTTTGTTCTGGAGACCGGTTACAACTGGCTGGCGATCAAGGCGCTCAGCCGGAGCGAACTGCCGCTCTTCCCCACTTTCCGTGAAAACAACGACGGGGATGAATGGCCGGCGGATAAGCAGTACATTGATCTCAAGGATTGGCTCAAGTCCGAGGGTTTCAAGCGCAGTGGGGCACTCAAGGCCGAGCTTTTTGAAGGCACCTATCTGCGGGCTTCCATTTACGAGAGTACCGACGAGCTCACCCGTATCCAGATTCTGTTTTTACCGAAGCGTCAGGGTGGTTCCAATGCCTGCTACACAATTCAAACTCGCGGTAGCGAAGGGGAGCGTCTGATCACGGATAATCAGTTTCTGCCTTACGGAGGTTACTATCCGGATGACTGGCAGCTTGCGCGCAAGCCGCTCATCGGCTCGCTCAAGCGCTTGCTCATGCTGCACAAAAAGCGTGTGACCAAGAGTAAGATCCAGCCGGTTCCCATCGACAGCAGCGCTCTGGAAGATATCAATGAACAACAGCGTATTCTCGAACGCTTGAATACGGAGATCGGTTTTCTTGTGCCGCGGCCGCAGCAGGAAGAAGAAGGAAAGATCACTTCGGACGGGCGCTACCGCCTCTGGAAGGAAATGTGGCTGCTCGCTTACCTGGGTAAATCCGTCACCTAGGTTAATATCTCGTGAGCCCGGTCGACCAGCTAAGGATCTTTTTCCGAAGGGTCGTCCATCGATTGGGAATCCCCTGGGCTGAAGAGCTGCTGCTCTTCGGGTTGAAGCAGGCTTGGGCCTGTGTCTTCGGTGCGGCACTTCTGGTCGGTATCATCGGCACAAAGTTTTGGTACCCGGACATCGGCCTACACCGCTATGATTTTCTCTTTTGTTATGCGGTATCGATTCAGCTGCTGCTGCTCATCTTTCGTTTGGAGAGTTTGAGAGAGGTCGGCGTGATCTTTTTATTTCATCTCATGGCTACGGCCATGGAGCTTTTTAAAACGCACGATGCCATCGGCAGTTGGTCCTACCCCGGCGAAGCTTTTGTCCGAATCGGCAATGTACCCCTTTTTGCCGGGTTTATGTATTCGGCAGTGGGCAGCTATCTGGCGCGGGTTTGGCGGGGTTTCGAGTTCAAATTTGAGAATTTCCCGTCCTTGTGGGTGGCCGGCCTGCTGGCCGGTCTTTCTTATATTAATTTCTTTACCCACCACTTTGTCCCCGATATCCGCTGGTTCCTGATTGCGGGGATTCTTTTGGCTTTCGCACGGACGCAGGTGCTTTTCCGGCCGGATAAGATGCACCGGCGCATGCCCCTGCTGTTTGGTTTCGCTCTGGTTTCGCTTTTTATCTGGATTGCGGAAAATCTGGGGACATACGCGAAAGCCTGGATCTATCCGCATCAAGCGAATGGTTGGCAGTGGATCGGAGTCGAAAAATGGACCGCATGGTTTTTGCTCATGCAGCTCAGCTTCGTGCTCATCTATGCCTTGCGCTGTTTTGAAGCCTGGCTGGAGAAAGAGGGCAAGTTGACTGCGGTTCAAACATCCGGCCCGAAGGATTAAAAAAAGGGCGACCCGGATTGAGTCGCCCTTTGGATAAAGAAAGCAGCTTGCCTTACTGGCCGCAACCTTTGGCGGCGTACATGCCGGTCAGCACCGAGCGACGGTTGAAGGCGGCTTCAGCGCGCTCTTCGGCTTTTTGCTTGTTCATATGGTTCAGGGAACCGGCCACGTTGATCGCACTGCCAACATAAGGGAGCGAAGAGCCGGCAGCACCGGCAGCACCGGAGTAAAGCGCCGCGTTGATGGCGACATCCTGTGTCAGGCCGATCACCTGAGCATTTCGCATTTCACCTTCAGCGATGCCGAGGATTTCATTCATCTCGTTGATTTCGGCGACGATCTGTTCGCAGGTCATTTGACCGTCTCCGATCTTGTTGACTTGGATCGGAGCCCCCGCGGAACCCCCGGTGGTGTTACAGCCGGTAAAGGCAATGAGTGAAACGAGGAGAACCGCAAGAGCGGGGAGTCGTGTTTGGTTTTGCATTGGTTGTATCGTAGTAGGTTGTAAAAAATTTGTTTTAGGATTTTTCCTTCTGATGAAAAGCAGAAAAAAGCCCCCCGTTTCCGGGAGGCTTTTGAAAGGTAATCGTTCTTACTATCTTACTATCCCAAACACCTCGACTTCGATGTAATGGTTCATGTCGCCTGAAGTATTCCCATTGCTGTAGAGGCGAACATAACGTGCTTCAGTGTTTTTTGCGTCGATTAGTTTGCCGAACCGGGTTTCCACATAAGGCCTATCGGAACCTTTACCCGTCCGGGCGGAATTGTCATAATCGTTGTTAAAGATGGTGGTCACTCCTTCCTTGAATTCAGGATCGTTGGACAGCTGCACAATGACATCGTGGTAGGCACGCGCTTCCAAATGGTAGTGCCAGATCCAGACGGCGCCGATACGTGCCGCTTTATCCAGATCGATCTGCACCCATTGAAGGCCATCCAATAACTCGACGAAATAACCTTCACCTGCCTCTTTATCTCCGTCTGTAATGTAGGAGAGTTCGCCGATGATCGGGAAGTCGTCCGATCCGGTCACGTTCTTCCCAGCTGACAAGAGCGCGGTTTCTTTTGGAACGATGAGAACAGGCGCGTCGGTGGCCACTTTTTCCAGATTGTGCATCTTGATCGGTTGGGGCGTGCCTTCTCTATGTTCTCTCGGAATTTCTGTGGTCAGGGCAATTTCTTGCTCTGATCGATCAGAAGCTGCGCTTTGGGGGGAAGGCTCAACAGCAGAATCATCTTTTTGACCACAAGCGGCAAAGAGATGTGTGCTCATGGCGAGTATAATAAGTCGGAGTGGATTCATGGTCGATTCAGGTGCGTAGGTGTTCATCGGTGAAGGTGATTGTCTCGTTCGTTTCCGCGGCTTGATTGACCCAGTAAATCGGGGCCTCGGACTCCAGGGCATGGCATGCGTCGCAGTTCAGTTTCGCTTGGCCCCGGATCGCCTGGAAGAAGTTTTGGATATGGTGATGGTACGGGGAATTCAGCCCGATCCCGCCGGGAATGGCGTATTCGTCGGGTGGAGCAGACTCGTAGGAAGCTATCGCATCCGGACTGCCCGAAGGTCGACCTGCGGATACTTTTTTCAAAAAGCCCTTGTCCACCAGTCGCCTCCACTCTGCCGAAGGCACCCAGGATTCTTTGTAGATCTTCGTATAAGCCTCACGCTCGGAGATGTTAATCGTTCCTTGAGTGCCCATAAACGACTCGTAGTACCCCCCACCGGCACTCGTCGTGGTTAGCACCTGGTAGAAGGCTCGGGCGTTGCCTTGCGGGGTGTCGTAGTCGAACAGACACATCACGTTATCAAAATGCTCGCGATCATCGAAGTAGCTGCGGCCTCCCGATGCCTGGACCGACTTGGGTCTGGCATCCAGAAACCAGTTGAAGATGTCGATCTGGTGTGCCCCGAGGTCGGAAATGGGTCCTCCGGAAAGAGCCTTGTAGAAACGCCAATTCAAGAAGCGTTTACGGAGCTCAGTCTCATCCAGTAGGCGACTGATGTTCCGGTTGAAGCCGTATTGGCGCAGGGTGGCCGCATCGGGTAAGTGGTGGATGTTCTTCTCAGGATAGGTCTTCTCGCTGGACGATCCCAGAGAACGATTCCACTGCCCGTTGACATTCACGATCTGCCCGCAAATCTGTTGCTTCCGGATGAGTTCGTTAAGCACGTAAAGATAGCGGGGATTGCTCCTCCGTTGGTGACCAATCTGGCAGAGTTGACCGGTCCGATCCATTGCGGCTACCATGCTGCGGGCACCCTCAAGGGTATCGGACATCATCTTTTCACAATAGACATGGCAGCCGGCCTCCAGCGCCATGACAGTGTGAGGCGCATGCCAGAAGTCGGGTGTGGCAACAAAGACAGCGTCCATATGCTTGCCCTCCTTTTCCAGCATGGTCTCGGCGTCCGAGTAGTGATTAATACGATAACCGAAGGCACTGCGGATACGGCCAACCATCTTTTTCAACCGTCCCTCCATCATGATATCACAGGCGGCGACAAAACGGATGCCCGGTATGTTTTTCATGGTATCGTAGAGGACCTCTTGCTGCGCGCCACAGCCGATTAAACCAATGCGTATCTCGTCGGACGCTGTTTTGAGGGGATTGGATTTGAGGATGGTCGGCATACCCAGTGTGAGCCCGGCCGTGGCAGAGCTCTTCAGGAAGCTCCTGCGATTGATGTGGATGGGGTCGTTCATTTTACGAGTCCTTGGTTGGGCGTTATTTATTGCGGAGCCAGTTCAGTCCGGCTCGATCTGCCAGAAGATTCCCGAGCTCCAGTCGATTGTAGCTGGCAAGAAGAAGAGCGAGCGCGATGAGGACCATATGCGTACCGAGCCAGGCGATGCCCGAGGCTTGGTTGAGTAGGATGAGGCCATAGGTCAGACTCGTGTAGATCAGTCCCATGGCTAACAGCGAAATACGGGTAGCCAGCCCCAGCAGCACGCAAAGCCCCACCGCGATGAGTAATGGCCCGAGCCATTGGCTGTATATTCCAAGCAGAAACTCACTAATGAAAGGTTCGTTTTGGAACTTGTCGGCCAGAGACGAGGGGAGGCCGCTGTAGTTCAGCAAGGCATATTCCTTCAATTCAATTACTGTTTCTGTTCCGTTGGGATCAGGGACGCCATTGACCTGGGTCGGTTCTGAGATGTAAACGGTGCCGGCATATTTTTCGATACCGGCTTGCAGGCAACGCAGACCCAGCCAGATGCGCAGCATGAGAATGGCACAAGTGGCGGCCAGGGGATCGGTTTTCAGTGGAACGGGGACTGTGTGTGTCGTGGATTGGTTCATATTAATGGGGTTTGTATTGGATGTTTTTTAGACCGATATAAAGATCTCCAATCCACCCCTATCCATCAACCAAAATAGCGCCTTATGTAGATCATCAAATAAACGATAGACAATACACAAGATAATGATGCAGAGAGTATTATAGAAATAAAAATATAAGGATATAGGACGAAATGACCTATTACTTATCTTTGTTTAACAGAGCGATAGGGACGTTTATCCCTACGCTTTATCTGCGGGTGTATCGGACGAATGTCCCTACGTTCCGAGCTCGTACCTTTTTCCACGCGACACGTTGGATCAATAACTAGCCAGGAATGCGTGATTACTGAACATTGAAGGTAGCCGGAGGCCTTTGCGTTTGGCCCCAACACGTTATGGAATCCTCTAGATCAGACCTTTGCGAATGGCTGTCGCGACGGCTGCGGCTACGTTACTGACCTGAAGTTTCTTATACAGATTTTCGGAGTAGCGGTTTACTGTGTGGAAGCTCAGCTGTAGATTGTCAGCGATCTCTTTTTTGGCATAGCCCATGGCAAGTTGTTCCAGCACCTGTCGCTCCCGTTCGCTAAGCGGGTTATCGTCGGGGGCTTCACCGGATGTCAAAACATTCAGCACGAGCCGTGACAGTCTCGGATCAATCACGTTACCGCCCTGCTCCACTTCACGGATCGCGTTCCAAATTTCATTGATGGAAACTGTTTTCAGAAGGTAGCCGGACACGCCGAGTCGAATGGCTTCGAGAGTCTTGAGGTAGTTGTCATCCTGCGTGAGCACGATAATTTCGGCATGAGGCACCAGTTGTTTGATGACCGGGATAAAACTGATGCCATCACGTCCCGGTAGATGAAGGTCGAGAAGAATGACTCGTGGGCGCAGTGAACTGCAGTCTTCTTTGAGGGCTTCGACGGCATCTTCGCCACGTCCGAAGCTACCGGCCAGAACCATATCGGGCGCGGCTTCAATCGTATCCTGCAGCGACTGCCGGTAGGCGGTATTGTCTTCGATCGTAAGGACTCGGATAACCTGTTGCACAAGAAGGTAAACTGATGATCTCGGCTAAAGCTGCAAGCGAATGCGGGTGCCCTCGCCGGGAGCGGTTTTCAATTCAAGGTTCGATTTCAAGCGCCGGGCTCTCATTTCCAAATGCTTCAAGGGCAATCGATCATCGGGGATACCGAGACCATTATCCTCGACGATCACGCACAGTCGACCGGACTTGGATAAGAGCGACAGGCGCGCATGAGTAGCCTCGGAATATTTGCTGCAATTGTTGAGTGCTTCCTTGATAAAGAGCATGAGGTCCCACTGGCGGGACAAGTTCATTTGGTTGAAACGTTTGGTTTCTTGAAAATCGAATTCCAGATCGATTTCGCCCATGATCAGGAGCGCACTCTCCCGGAGCTGTTCGACCCAGCTGTGGCCGCTCTCCTCTTGTTCCAGGAACTGCACGATTTGCCGGGCGTCCTGAGCGCTTTGGCGAGCGGTTCGAATCGCACCCTTGTAGAGCCGGGCCTGCTTTTGGCTCATTTCCTCCTGGGAGTGTTGTAAAAGTTCCAGGGTATGGGCGACACTCATCATGTTGGCCCCGAGGTGATCGTGGATGTCGCAGGCGATCTTTTCTCGAATGTTCGTCCAGCGACGCTGCAGCATCAGATAGATCAGCCAAAACACGAGCAGGAGCAAAACGATCAAACCGATAGCGGCGATGGTTAGATAAATGGCCTGTGCTCTTTCCACTTCATGAGCGACGAGGAGGTCCTGTCGCAAACTGGATAGATTGCGCTCGACCTGTGCCCGCCGGCTGAAGTCCTCCACCCACCGTCGCAATGGAAGTATCTTACCCTCCGCCGTGACGCCGTCGGTCAGGGCTTCCATGGCATAACTGTCGGGGGGAAGGCCTTGAAGCTCGGGGATAATACCTTCTGAGATCAATCGACCTGCGGAGAACAGCTCGATCTCATCAATCGCCAGTTCGGTGATGCCGATCCGGTAGTCGGGCACGATATTATCCATGGCGATACGAAGGTAGCGTGCCCGGGTCGGCTGGACCCGCAGCATTAAGGGATTGGAACCGGTTCTCGGATAAATCTCTGCCTTATCCAGCAAAGTGATGGCCTCATCGAATCCGGGCTCCCTCGCAGCAGTGATCTCCAAGCCTCTGGGAAATCCGATCCCGCTGGAGGACGTATAGTTGAACTGAATGGTGTGGGCGAGCGGCCAGAGCCTGAGCTCGTCGATGGTATGTTCACGCCCGAGGTCGAACTCCATGACCGCCCGGTCAATGTTTCTGATGCGGAGTGGCACACGGTTGGGGTCCTGTGGATCGCGGTCGACATTTGAGTGCAGGGAGAATCCATCGGTAAGCGCGCGGGCGGTCCAAATGTAGGAATACGGCGCTCCGGAATTGGTGCCCACTGTCTGGTTGAGCGCGACGTTGTTCGGCCCGGCAAAGGCCATAAGCTCGGCCAATGCGGCTCGATATTTTCCGGTCAACCAGGTCCTGTTCCCGCGAAGCTCGTAGATTCTCAGCCTCAGCCCCGTGGCTGCTTTGACATCTTTGATCGAGAAAAGCTGAGGTTCGATTCCTTCGATCGGATAGTCTTCCTCGCTGTAGTCGACAACGATCTCGTATTCATGATCCGCAGTGATACGCTCAATCGTGAATCGCTTCGGGAAGCAAAAGGGGCGTAACTGCTCTCCGTCTTCCGTGTAAACCGCTGGCATCAGCGCGATGAGATCGACGGAAAAAGCGCTCCCGAAATGCATCTCGATACGAATATCCGTTTTCGGCTGTTCATAGGCCTGAGAGCGATAGCCGAGCGTCCACGGAGTCAGGTTCAGACTTTCCTTCGGAAGCCGGGCGAGTTCGGCCTCCAGGGATTGGATCTGCTCCTCAATCTTTTCCGAGTCCTGCGCCGTTTCTCCGTGTAAGCCGCTCGAAACGCTGCTTACCGCGAGGGCCAGGAAGCAGATTCCGGTGATGCAACTGACGATGCGGCTTCGTAAGAGGAGCATGTCCTTAGATTGCTTTCCGCTGACGAAACCGACAAGCGAACTTTTCGTTACGCTTGAAACGCAACAGGTGGAAGCTATCCACCCTAAACGGCTAAGGGGGTTCAGGCGATCCCGTATTGCTCCATCTCTTCTTCGCCCCAACCGAGGTAGTGTCCAAGTTCGTGCAGCAGTGTGACGCGCACCTCTTCCATGTAGCGATCGATTTGCCGGTCGGCAAACTCCCAGATATTTTCCAGATAGAGGTGGATTTGCGGAGGCGCGGGCAGCAGCGATTCACCGCGGGCGTGCCGGGGCTCGCCGGTGAAGAGGCCCAGCAGATCATCACCGAGATCATTCGCTGTTTCGGCCTCCGGCTTCGCCCGCAGATGCACCGGCACCTCACGCAGTGCCTGACGCACATCCGCGGGAAGAAGCCTCGCGAGACGAGCGATCTCGGTCTCCGTCATCGATTCGAGTCGCTCGTAATGAGTCATGATCACCTGTGAGACCTTACATCTCCAGCTGCGGCCGGTCGGGCTCGGGCCAGTCGATGTGGTAGAACTGGCCACGGGGCTGGTCGACGCGCTCGTAGGTGTGGGCACCGAAGTAGTCGCGCTGGGCCTGCAGGAGATTCTGCGGCAGGCGTGACGTGCGGTAACCGTCGTAGTAAGACAGCGCGGAACTGAAGGTCGGGATGGATACCCCGTGCTCGGCGGCGAGGGCCACGACTTTGCGCCAGCTCTTCTGGGCCTTATGAATGGCACCGCTGAAATAAGGATCGAGCAGCAGGTTGGCCAGATCCGGATCGCGGTCGAAGGCTTCGGTGATCTTCTGCAGGAACTTCGCACGAATGATGCAACCGCCGCGGAAGATCTGGGCGATCTCGCCGAAGTTGAGCTTCCATCCGTATTCCTCCTGCGCGTAGCGCATGAGCTGGAAGCCCTGGGCGTAGGAGCAAATTTTGGAGGCGTAGAGGGCCTCGCGGATGGCTTCGACCATCTCGGCTTTGTCGCCTTCGAAGGCCGGAGCTTCCGGACCCTTGAGGATCTTTTCGGCGGCGACGCGCTCTTCCTTAACCGCGGAGAGGCAGCGGGCAAAGACAGCTTCCGCCACTGTCGGTGCCGGTGTGCCCATATCGAGCGCGTTCACGGAGGTCCACTTGCCGGTGCCTTTCTGGCCGGCGGTGTCGAGCACGATGTCGACGAAGGGTTTTCCGGTCACCGGATCGGCCTGCTTCAGGATGTCGGCCGTGATCTCGATGAGGAAGGAGTCCAAATCGCCGGTGTTCCACTCGCTGAAGATATCACCCATTTCGGCGGGGCTCAGGCCCAGCACATTTTGCATCAGGTCGTAGGCTTCGCAGATCATCTGCATGTCGCCGTATTCGATGCCGTTGTGCACCATCTTGACGTAGTGGCCGGCACCGTCGGGACCGATATATGTGGTGCAGGGGACGCCACCTTCGACCGGCTTGCCCGGTGCGGCGCCTTCGAGAGGCTTGCCTGTCTCCGGATCGACCTTGGCCGCGATCGCCTTCCAGACGGGCTCGAGATACTTCCAAGCCTCCGGCGTGCCTCCGGGCATCAGGGAGGGGCCGAAGCGGGCACCTTCCTCACCGCCGGAAACACCGGAGCCGATAAAGCGCAGACCCTTTTCGGTCAGTTCCTTCTCGCGGCGGATGGTGTCGTCCCACTTGGCATTGCCCCCGTCGATAATGATGTCGCCCTCTTCCATCAGAGGGACAAGGCCTTCAATCACCTTGTCGGTGGCCCAGCCCGCTTGCACGAGAATGATCACCTTGCGCGGGCGCTTGAGCGACTGGACGAACTCTTCCAGAGTTTCGCAACCGACGAGGCCGCCGGGCGTATCCGGATTTTCCGCCACGAATTCTTCCATTTTGGAAGTGGTCCGGTTGTAAACCGAGATCTTGAAGCCGTGGTCGGCGATATTCAGAGCCAGGTTCTGGCCCATCACTGCGAGGCCGATAAGGCCGATTTCTGAGGATGCTTCGGACATAATAGTTAACAGATTAAACGGGCATCAAATAATCAGGTCACATAAGTGCAAGGTCGGACTCCACGGGAATCTCTATTTTCTGAAATGAAAATACAGGCCCGGAAGCGATCGCATGTAGAGTGGACATGCCTGTCCACTTGATTTCGGGAGAGAGATTAATATCCGTTCTGTCGGGACCGACGTGTAACTTAAGCTTATCTAACTTAGTCACAGCGCTTTAGCCCCGTGACAGCGCAAAGGCTACCGGTATCGTTCGCCCTGGCGGGCCGCCGGGTGAAGGCGTTTCGTTTAGACTACGCCCGCTCACAGTCCCGCCAGAGGGGAATGAACGCGAAGTGAATCGGGGTTTGCGGCGTTGACCACAAAGACCCCTTCGCGAAGCCCATGATTCAAAAAAGCCTCCCGTTTCGGGGAGGCTTTTGAATTTAGTAAACGTTGGTCGCTTCCTGGCTGATCACCGGATCGGTCAGGAAGTCGGCGCTGAACTCCATGACGGCACGACCGGCACCAATGGCGGCACCTTCGGCGGTGATGCTCAGATTGGTATCCTTGCCGGGCTCGAGTGTGGTACGCGGGAAGGTGACGGTCTGTCCGTTAATCTTGCCACGGGCATCGCCGGCCACAGCAGTGGGCTTGATCCCTTGGCTGAAGGTGACGGTCACGGTTCCGCTGACCGGCTCAAAGTCGCCCTGGTTCTTCACCTGCAGGGTGTAGGTGACAGCTTCATTTTCACGGACGGGGTCCTTGCTGTCGGTAATGGAGACCGTGACACCCGGCACAGCCAACCAATCGGTGGTGACGGAATCGCTGGCTTCGAGCCCGCTGGCGGTAAGAAGTTTAACCGTATTGGTGGACTTGCCCTTGCGGGTGGCCGCAACCTTGGTGGTGATGAGCTGACTCGAACCGGCGGGCAGTTTTGGAATCATCCAACCGATGGCATTTCCGGAAACACGTCCCCCGCCCTTTTCAGCAACGGTGGCTCCCTTGGGCAGAATATCGGTAATACGCACATTCTGAAGATCGGTGTCGCCGGTATTTTCGATCGTGATCTGGAAGGTTTCCGGTTTGAAGACGTAGGCTTCGGCCGGACCGGACTTACGCACGCGGATGCCGGACTGCACCACGGCGATCGGCGAGCTGGCCGCCGGGCTGGACCCGGCACTGCCGCCACCGTCCGGGCCACTGCCATCATAGCTGGCCACGGCACGGTTCTGGAAGCTCCCCTGTTTGACGGCCTTCGCGGTGTAGGTAACCGTTTCTGTCTGTCCGGGGGCGAGGTCGCCGATGGACTGGCGAAGATTGCTGGTCGGGGTAAACGCATCCGGAAGCGTATCGGTCACGACCACATTACTGGCCACGGCCGAGCCGCTATTGGTCACGGTGACGGTCCAGGTGGCTTCCTCACCCAGCTCGATAGAGGCCGGGCCTTTCTTGACGACTTCCAGTTTGGGCTGGCCGGAGAAGAAATTCAGGCAGAAGGCATTATCCACGGTCACGGTGGAGCAGATCGTGTGGTCGCCTTCCCGGGTCGGTTTTACGCTGACCCGGATATTCTGGCTGTCGCCCTTTTTCATGCTGGGGAAATTCCAGCTGGCGTTGCCGCCGGACAGCGAGGCCGGGGGATTGGCCGAACTGAATTGCACGCCGGCGGGGATCGCTTCGACCACCCGGACATTGTTTACATCGTCCAGAGCCTCAATGCGGATCTGGTAGATCAGGTCGCCGCCGACGGAAGCTTCCTGCAGAACCGTCTTGGTGACTTTAATCTGGTTGCTCTTGAAAATGACATCCGAGCTACCGGAGCGGTCCGCTTTCGTGGCTTGAACCGGTCGTGTGACTTCGTTGGCCGGGCGCCATTGCGTCGGTGTGGACTGTGGCTGGGCCGGCGTGGTGTAGCCGGTATCCGCTGAAGTGACCGCGGAGGGTGCGGTCTGGCAGCCGGAATAAAGAAGAGCAAAGAGGCTGAGGCCTGTGGCAACGAGGACGGTGAGAGGTTTCATGTTTTCTTTTCTAACGGCTGGCAGGCGCATGTAAAGAATTCGCTGTGTTACGGATATGTGCCCGTAGAAGCTGCGCTCTTGTCTCGGCGTAGTTTTCCGGAGACGGATGCGCATGCCAGTCAACGAACAAGAACCTACGGCGTTTCAGCTCCAGTCGTCGGGGTGATTCATCCTCCGACTGGATGGGCGAATGACATTTCGTAGGCGCTGGCGGAGCCGCAAGGAATAGGGCGAGCGCGTGGGCTATCGAAGCTAAAACCACGCACGGTCGGGCGATGAATCACCGCGACGACGAATAGGCGATTATCCGAATCAAGTCTGGCCTGCGCAAGCGCAGCCTCTACGGTAACTGTATGTTCGGCACGCTTGGCAGGCAATTGGTAGCGCCCTTTCTTGAGGTCTTTTTTCCACGAAGTTGTGTCGGCTGTGGCGATGCGGTGGAAGATTCCGCTCACGAACACCTCTGCCGAAACTGCTCCCGCGAGCTCTTTCTGGTGGCCCCGCCCAACTGCAGGGTCTGCGGCTATCCCTTTCACGGTATTCTGGCCGGACCGCAGGCCTGCCCGCATTGCGCCGAACTGGACCCTGTATTCGACGAGGGAAAAACCTTGTTTCTGGCCAAAGGGCCGGGCCGTGCGCTGGTGCACGAGTTGAAGTATCAGAGTGGATTCTACATTCTGCGTGATATCGAGCGCATGGCCCGAGACGCGCAGAACTATCTCGACTACCTGGCGGATGCGGTGCTGGTCCCGGTGCCGCTGCACCCGGATAAGCTGCGTGAGCGCGGTTACAACCAAAGTGAGCGAATCGCAGACGCCCTGAGCCGGGCGACGGGAGGGCACAGCCCTTGTGAGAGGCTGCTCCAACGCATAAAATATACCCTGACGCAGACCCGGCTCAACCGGGAGGACCGTCACCGGAACGTAAAAAATGCCTTTGCCTTGGTCGAGGATGCAGTTGTAATCCCCGACCAACAATACATCCTCGTCGACGACGTGTTCACCACGGGGTCGACGCTCAACGCCTGTGCCGAAGCTCTGCGCAAAGCAGGTGCCGAGCACATCAAAGTGGCCACCCTCGGTCACGGATAGGCGGCCCGCCGGGCCGCAGTTTGCAGTTAACAGTTCTCCAGTTATGTTTCACCTCTAACATCTTGACCTTCACAGCTCGAAGAGCGATGGACGTTCCCACCTTCAAACTTTTAACCTTTTACATCACGCCGTAGTCCCAGCGGGCGAAGGCGGACACTCTAACATGGCACTTTTTGGAAAACCTCAATATTCGACCGTCACGGTAAAAAAGAAAGACATCCCGAAGGATCTTTGGACGAAATGTCCGAAGACCGGGGAGATTATCTATAATCGCGTCCTGAAGGAAAACCTCATGGTCGTACCCAGCAGCGGCTACCACTTCCCGCTCGACGGGCGTACGCGCATTGCCTCGTTGCTGGATGAAGGCAGTTTCGAGGAGATGGATAAGGGTGTCAGCTCGCTGGACCCGCTGGAGTTCAACGCCACCGCATCCTATCCCGAAAAGCTCAAGGCCAGTCAGGCCAAGACCAAGGAGACCGACACGGTTATTTCGGGGATGGGCACCATGGGCGGCATGCCGGTCAGCATCGCGGTCATGGATTTTCGCTTCATGGCAGCCAGCCTCGGGTCCGCTGCCGGCGAGAAGCTGACGCGAGCGATCGAGCGCGGGCTGGAGAAGAAGTGTCCGGTGGTTATCGTGTGTGCGTCCGGGGGTGCCCGTATGCAGGAAGGAATTCTCAGCCTGATGCAGATGGCCAAAACCAGCCAGGCGCTGGCCCGTTTAAGTGAGGCGGGGCTCCCCTACATCGCGATTTTGACCAACCCGACCATGGCGGGGGTGATGGCCAGTTTCGCTTCCTTGGGTGATGTCATTATCGCGGAGCCGGAAGCCCTGATCGGTTTTGCCGGCCCACGAGTGATCAAGGAAACGACGCAACAGGATCTCCCCGCGGGTTTCCAGACTTCCGAGTTCCTCCTCGACCGCGGCTTGATCGACATGATTGTCTCGCGCGGCGAGATGCGTGACCGTTTGATCAGTCTGCTCAAGGCTTTTGGCAAAAATACCGCCAAGACGGCCTAAGGGCTCTCGCTTGCGAAGCCCGCGAAAGGGCATTGTTTTGGAAGACTCGGGGCATCGACCGCGTTCGCAGGGGCCGCAAGCAGCCCCCTACGGATGATCGGAATGTCAGGTTAAACCGTTCAAAGATTTTACTTCGATCCCTCTACAGTGCAGACTTACAATCAAACGACAGATTACCTCTACGCACTCAGAAACCGCGGTTCGAAATACGGGATCGAGCGTATGGTGCGACTGGTGGATGCGCTTGGGCATCCGGAACACCAGTTCCCAGTCATCCACGTCGCCGGGACCAACGGCAAAGGCTCCGTCTGCGCCATGCTGGAAGCATTGTATCGGTCGAATGGATACAAGACAGGACTCTTCACCTCCCCCCATTTGGTACATTTGGGAGAACGTGCCCAGGTCAACCGGATGATATTGGATGAGCCCGGGATCGTTCGCTACGTGGAAGAGCTGCGCCCGGTGGCGGCCAAGCTCGGCGAAGAAGATGACGAGCTGCATCCGACCTTTTTTGAATTCGTGGCCGCCATGGCCTTTCTTCGATTCGCCTCGGAGCAGGTCGGTATTGCCATGATAGAAACCGGTCTCGGCGGCCGCTTGGACGCCACCAATGTGGTCGATCCGGAGCTGAGCATTATCACCTCGATCAGCTTCGACCACATGGAGATGCTGGGGGATACTCTGACCAAGATCGCGACGGAGAAAGCCGGCATCATTAAGCCCGGCAAGCCGGTGCTCATCGGACGCCTGCCCGAGGAAGCCGAGCTCGCTATTCGCAGCGTAGCCGAGGAACGGGGTTGTCCGTTGTATTCGGTGCGCGACCGCTTTTGTGAAGACGAGTTACCGGAAACGAATCTCGCCGGACAATTCCAGCGCTGGAATGCCGGCTTGGCGGTGTACGCGACGGAGCTGCTCGCGGAGCGTTTCCCCGCAAGGTCGACGCGTGGCCTGCAGGAGGTCGACTGGGCCGGGCGTTGGCAAAAACTGGTTCTCGCGGACCAAACCTTGATTCTCGATGCCACGCATAATCCGGAAGGTGCTGCGGCCCTGGCAGAGAACTTAAAGGAATTGACCGCAGCCAACGGGCAGAAGCCGATCATCGTGGCCGGCACGCTGGGAGAAGAGCGCGGACGTAGCCTGATGAAGTCGGTCGCGCCCTATGCCCGCGAGCTTTATCTGGTGGTGCCCAAGCAGGACCGGGCGACGCCGACCGTATTCCTGGAAAACTGCCTGCCCAAGGTGCGGGATTACAAAGTGGTTCATAGCACACTCGACCAGCTATTTACGGCACCGTCCGTAGAGGCTCCGCTTGCGGATGCCGGTTTGATTGAACCGCAGCACTCCGCGCTTAGACCGGCATCCGCATCCGTCTCCGGAAAACTACGCCGTGACAAGAGCGGAGCCTCTACGATCGGCCAGCCCGGCGACACGATCGTGGTCACCGGTTCGATCTACCTGATCGGTGAAGTGCTGGAGCGGTTGGAGGGCAAGGCACAAAACGGCAGCGGCTTGCAAGATAAGGTTTGATCGAATAGCGCGGCATAACGCTTCGGCGTTGCCTTGCTTGCTGAGCTTGCTCTATTCGTTGGGAATACGATGCACGGCTCCGAATATACGCTCCTCTTAGATCTAGGTTTCATCGTAGTCGGGGCGGCGGCCTTTGCTTTTCTGGGTAAGCTGGTACGGATGCCCTCCATTGTGGCTTACATTCTGGCGGGTATTTTTCTGGGCCCGGTACTGGGACTGGTGGAAATCGACCACTCTCTGGAGCTGATTTCCGAGTTAGGCATCGCCCTGCTCCTCTTTTTGGTGGGGCTTGAGCTCAGCTTGCAAAAGATCAAGGACCTGGGCGGAGTTGGTCTGGCCCTTGGCGGGTTACAAGTCACCTTCACCGCTCTGGGTGGGTTTGCCGTCGCCACTCTCCTGGGCTTCGCTCCGGTGGAAGCGGTGTTTCTGGCGGCGACGGTGACCTTCAGCAGTACGGTGGTGGTGATCAAGCTGCTTGACCAGAAGGGAGCGATGAGTCGCCTCTATGCCAGGATCTCGGTCGCGCTCTTTCTGGCGCAGGACATCGTGGTGATTGTGGCGCTCACCATCCTCAGTGGGCTGGGTGGAGGCGGCGATCTGGAGCTCATGTCGGTTGCGAAAAACCTCGGGCTCGCTTTCGGCGGGATGTTGGTCCTCCTGTTGGTTTCCCTGCTGGCCGCACGTTATGCCCTGCCCAAGCCCTTTGCCTGGGCGGCGCGTTCCCCCGATACGGTTTTCATCTGGGCGCTTTGCTGGTGTTTCCTTGTGGTGTTGCTGGCGCATGTTTTCCACCTCTCGGTGGAGATCGGCGCTTTCCTTGCCGGGATTGCGATTGCCCAGCTGCCCATTCACGAAGATCTGCATCGCCGCCTGCACCCCTTGATGTCCCTCTTCATCGCGGTCTTTCTTGTCACCCTCGGTATCAAAATGGACCTGTCCGGCCTCGGGGCTATTCTGCCGTATGCGCTGGCGCTGAGTGCTTTTGTACTGCTCATCAAACCTGTGATTGTCTTTTTCATTCTGTCCCGAATGCGCTTCAGTGAGTACACCGCATTTCAGACTGCGGTGGCGACGGGCCAGGTCAGTGAATTTGCCTTTATCCTCCTGGCTTTGGGGGTGGCCAGTGGCCTGGTCGAAGGCACGGTGGCCTCGCTGGGCGGACTGACCGGCCTGATCACGATTGGTATTTCTTCCTACCTGATCATTTACAGCGAAGCGCTCTACGCGTTTTTCCGGCGCTTCAGGCTGTTGGCGCTTTTCCGGGCCAAACAGGAGCCGGACCATGAAGTGATTCGCAAGAACGAGGGGCATATCATTGTGGTGGGCATGAATGCGCTGGGGCGTGAGCTTGTGAAACAACTTTCCCTGCGGGCCGAACGGGTCATGGCGATCGACACCGACCCAAAGAAGCTCGAAGGTCTCGGCGCGGCCGACACGGTGATCGGTAGTGTGGAATACGAAACCGTGATCGAGGAAATCGGATTGCGCCGGGCCAAGCTCGTTATCTCCGCCCTGCAGATCGAGGATACCAATCACCTGCTGGCCTACCGTTGCCGGACCATGCGGGTGCCTTGCGCGATACACGCCTTTGATGTGTCGGTGGTGGAAGACCTGCTCGATTTGGACACAGCCTATCTGCTGATGCCGAATGTGGACGGCGTGGTCGAGCAACGAGAAATTATGGAGCGCGAAGGCATCGTGAGAGCGGGGAACAGTTAATTTTGAATGAGGGGGAGTTTTAGATACGGGTCATGACAAGCTTTGCCATACTCCTGCTGGCGGCAGCGATTGCCTTTGGGCTGTCCAAGTGGGCACGTCTGCCGGTGATTCCTCTGCTCATGCTTTCGGGTGTCGGCCTGCGTATGCTGGCGGATGCGGGTGGCGTGGAGGTGCCCCCGGACCTGCTCAGCGAAATGGTGGAGCTGGGTCTGGCCGTGTTGGTCTTCACGGCCGGGGCGGAGTTGAGCCCGCGCCGGATGCGTGGCCGTACTCGCCCCATCATGATCGTGGCCATTTCGCAGTTTGTCCTGCTGGGTTGTGCGGGCGTGTTGACGGCACTGGCGCTGGGCTACGATTTGACCGTGGCCTTCTATCTGGGCTGTGCCTTGTCGGCGAGTTCGACACTTGTGGTGGTACGACACCTACAGACGCGGCGGCAGATGTTTGAGCCTTACGGCCGTCTCGTGCTGGGCGTCCTACTGCTGCAGGACCTGTTTATCATTCTGATTATGGTGGCGCTGCTCAAGTCACCCGAGGGTCCGGTGGTCAGTGCGCTAAGCGTAATGAAAGCGGCGGGACTGGGTGTTCTTGCGCTCGGCCTGCACCGTTGGTGTGTGCCCTGGTTGACCAAGCGGGTGAAACTGGACGACGAAGAACTGATGCTGGGCTCGCTCAGTATGCTCTTTGCTTTTTCCGGCATGGCTTACCTGCTGGAGCTGCCCTTTCTGGTCGGGGCCCTCTTCGCGGGCTTTGCCCTCTCCGCTTTTCCCATGAACGGCTTGGTTCGGGGTATGCTGGGCTCGCTCTCCGGTTTTTTCCTCGCGCTTTTCTTTATCAGTGTCGGCGCTTTTCTGGTCATGCCGACCTGGACGATGGTCGGGCACTGCCTGATTTTTATTCTGGTACTGATCCTGGTCACGGTGGTGCTGGTATCCATTATCGCGGAGGCGGTCGGCTACTCCACCCGCGCCGCCATCGAAACCGGAGTCCTGCTCTCCCAGACCAGCGAGTTTTCCCTGCTGCTGGCCCTGATTGGGGTGGCTTCGGGGCAGATCGGCCCCGAGCTCTTCTCCATGATTGCGCTGATTACGGTCAGCACGATGACCCTGACGCCCTTCATCTCCCGCGACCAAGTTGCTTGGAGCCTCATGAAACTGCACCCTAGATACCGTAGAGGGGAGCAGGATTGTGAGGCGCTGAGTCAACACGCGGTCTTGCTCGGCTACGGACGTGCCGGGGCGCGCCTGGTCAAATACTTTCAGGCCAACAAAATTCCCATGATCGTGGTGGACGACGACGCGGCGGTCATCCGCAGGCTGATCGCCCGGGGCATTCCCTGTATTCAGGGGGATGGTTCGGATATCCGGACGCTCAAGCAGGCCCATTGCCGCGATGCCCGCGTGGTGGTGTGTTCCATGCGTCGTTTGCGGGACGCGGAAGAGGCGCTGCTCTATCTCAAAGGCACGCAAGCCAAGGTTCTGGTGCGGACCTTTGAGCCGGAAGAAGTCGCTTTCGTGGAAGAGGCCGGCGGTTATGCCGTGCAGACGGTGCGCGCGTCGACGAAGATCTTTCTCAATTGGTTCGAAGAGAATTTGCCGGCTGCGCCGGAAAGCGAGGCACCAAGTCAGGGGGTTTGAGTGACTGCAAAGACTGTCGACGAAATTTCCGCCGGAATCAGGCGAAGGTAGAGGCTGCGCTTGTACACGCCAGTCTGCGCATGGGAAAAGCCTGCAAAGAAATTTTTTGATGCCCCGTTCAGTCAATGCCGGGCACCAGACTGCCAGGAATAGAGAACCACTGAAGCGTATTCTGGCATCCGCACCCGGAGCCTTTACGAAATAAACGACAGGCAGGACGCCTGTTTTACGTGGGAACACTGCCTCAGGCGTGCTCGGCGACCATCTTGTAGAAGTCGATAAAGAGCGGGTCGGCGTCGTTGGGGCCGGGAGCGGCTTCCGGGTGATACTGCACGCAAAAGACCGGGCGGTCTTTCAGGCGCAGGCCTTCCACGGTATCGTCGTTTAGATTGACCTCGGTGACGACTGCGCCGACTTTTTCCAGTGCTTCCCGGGTCGAGGCAAAGCCGTGGTTCTGGGCGGTGATCGAGACTTTTCCGGTTTCGAGATTTTTCACCGGCTGGTTGCCGCCGCGGTGGCCGAACTTGAGCTTAAATGTTTCCGCACCCAAAGCATGGGTGATGATCTGGTGGCCCAGGCAAATGCCGAAAGTCGGATAGTGTTCGATCAGGTTCTTCACCGTCTTGTGGGCGTACTTGACGGCCGAGGGATCACCGGGGCCGTTGGAGAGAAAAACGCCTTCGGGATTAAACTCGCGGATCTCCTCGGCTGAGGTGGTTGCCGGGAAAACATGCACGTCGAAGCCGTGGTGCTGCAGCTTGCGGTAGATGGATTGCTTGGCCCCAAAGTCCATTGCGGCGATCTTGTAACGCTTCTCCGGATCGACCGGCCCTTTGAGCTCCGTGCCGACAACCGTGAAAGGCTTGGACTGGGTCTGTTCGGGATCCCAGTGGTAAGCTTCCTTCGCCGTGACTTCTTTGACAAAGTCCACGCCGAGTAGCCCGCCGAAGTTCTTGGCCCGCTCCACCGCTTCCGACTCTGAAATATTTTCGGTGCTGATACAGGCATTCATCGCACCGGTGACACGCAGTTTTTTGGTGATGGCACGTGTGTCCACGCCCTCGATGCCGGGGATTCCGGCATCCGCGAGATAGTCCTGCACCGACTGGCGGCTGCGCCAGTTGCTGGTGACGGGGCTGATTTCCCGCACGACAAACCCCTTTACCTTGGGACCGTCCGATTCGACGTCCTCCGGGTTGATCCCGTAGTTGCCAATCTGCACGGCCGTCATGGTGACGATCTGTGAGAAATACGACGGATCGGTCAGGATTTCCTGATAGCCCGTCAGGCTGGTGTTGAAACAGGCCTCGCCCACGTTTGTCGCCGCCGCACCAAAGGCGCGCCCGCGAAACACTGTTCCGTCTTCAAATGCAATGATTCCCGCCGTGCTATGTCCCATGATTAGCGGAGGAGAAAAGCGGGAAATTTACGACATGCAATGGGAAAAGCATTTCTAATCCCAGACATTCCCGCCGAGAACGTTGCGCAGGCTTTCACTGACCGCGGAACTGGCCTCCAGATCGATCCAGTAGATCATGTCGCGGCACATTTTCCGGTTGGTGACGATGCCAGCCTGTCGGAGAATACGGAGGTGGTGCGATGTCGTCGGTTGCGAGAGGCCGATTTGCTCGGCGATTTTCGAGACATTGCAGGCATTTTCACAGGTGGGCTCGGTCGGCAGAATACGGAGAATTTCCAGGCGCGTCGGATCCCCGATCGCCCAAAGCTGACGGGCGAGCGTATCCAGGTCCAAATTAGTTTCCGCAGGAGCCATTGACATATTTAAGTATATGAATAGTTCTATGCGTCAACCGCGGACGTACAGATTTTCAAAAGTACTCCATACTTTTGGGAGACGACACGATCCGCTCGGCGACTTTCTCACATTCTACCTTCTCTTTATATGTATCCGAACGACTCTCTTGAAAATTGGTACAAAGGCCAGGGACTCTGGTCCGATGTAGCGCCCGAAGACTGGAACAATTGGAAGTGGCAGCTGAAAAACCGGATTAAAAGCGTCGAGGAGATTGAAGCACACTTGGAGCTGACGCCGGACGAGCGGGCCGGTTGTCTTTTTGCCAACAAGAAGCTCGCGCTGGCGATCACGCCCTACTTTTTCAACCTGATTGATCGCGAGGACCCGGATTGCCCGATCCGCCGGCAGGTGATTCCCCGCAGCGGCGAGATGAAGACTTCGCCGGAGGAATTGCTCGACCCCGTGGGTGAAGAAAATACCAAGCCGGTCGACGGTATCGTCCACCGCTATCCGGACCGGGTGCTCTTTCTGGTCACCGACCGTTGTGCCGCCTACTGCCGCTATTGCACCCGCAGCCGCTTGGTCTCCAATGCGCAGGACTATAATTTTCATCCCGAGTTCGAGAGCGGGCTCGAATATATTCGTAACACCCCGCAGATCCGGGACGTGCTACTCAGTGGTGGGGATCCTCTACTGCTCTCCAACCGCAAACTGGATTACCTGCTCGGGGAGCTGCGCAAAATCCCGCACGTTGAATTTGTCCGGATCGGCTCGCGCATTCCGGTCTTCCTGCCACAGCGGATCGACGAGGATCTATGCGAAATTTTCAAGAAACACGGTCCCATCTGGATGAGCATTCATGTCAATCACCCGCGTGAGTGCACCCACGCGCTGCGCGAGGCCTGCGAACGACTTTCTTTTGCCGGGGTACCGATCGGCAACCAGTCGGTCCTGCTGAAGGGGATCAATGACGACAGCGACACCATGAAGTCGCTCATCCACCGCCTCCTCATGATGCGGGTGCGGCCTTACTATCTCTACCAGTGCGATCTCATCACCGGGAGCGCTCATCTCCGCGCGGATCCGCGCAAGGGTATCGAAATTATCAAGTCCCTGCGCGGCCACACGACGGGGTATTCCATCCCGCAGTTTGTCATCGATGCGCCCGGAGGCGGGGGCAAGGTCCCGATCAACCCGGAATACGTCAAGAAGGTGACGGACGAGGCGATTATCATGCGTAACTTCAGTGGTGAGGAATACAGCTACCCGCTGGTGGCGACCGCCTCCGACACGCCAGATCCGAAGGCGCCCAGACTGGAGCCGATTCTATCTTAGTGATTGCGCGGGTTTGACATTATGATGGGAGCGCGTCACTTCTGCGCAATAATGCGTTCATTAATTTATACCTGCCTGGCCTGCCTGCTCTTATCGCAGGTGTCCTTGTCGGCCAAGCAAAAGGAGGCGGCGACCGACCCGGCATGGGACGGACTGGCTTTCAGTATCGAAGACAGCCGCTGTTTTGTCGGACTTGCTCCGGTTTACCTCTCCGTCAGTAAATTGAAGCCCAAGGACGGCAACCTCGTCGGCACCTATACTATTAACGTGCCGCTGATGACTTCGAAAAACGACAAGGGGAAGATCGTGCTCCCACTCAAGTCCAAAGTGAGTGTACTTGGTGCAAAAGGCGGAGTGCTTAAAGGGAAGGCGCATAGCGAGACGGAAGAAGGTGCTATTAATGACATCGTTTGCGTTATTCGGCCCGAAAAGGACCAAGCGATCGAACTGGCGATCACCACCGAGCACCGCACGGTGAATTTCAAGTCGCGTTACACCGTGATCGAAGCGAAGCAGGACGGTTAGTAGTGCTCACTCTGTCGGTGGTTTCGTTGTAGAGGCTGCGCTTGCGCATGCCGGAAGACGTGGAGCATCATTTTATTTTATGCTACGCGCAACCACTTGCTCTGTGTTTCCTTTGGTTGGACTCGCCCGCATTAGGAATGCCCATTTACGCCGACGATTTAATTTCTCCTAAAATCGGTGGTTCGAGTGAGTGAAGTTTTGTGAACCGTTAATGGACGTTAATTAACGGTTCAACTCATGCTTTTAGGTTTAATGCGCATCCGTCTCCGGAAAACGACGCTGAGACAAGAGCGCAGCCTCTACCGGGCGAGCCTTCAGTTCCAGAAGACGGGTGCCGGCTGCTTGACCTTTCCGTTTCGCCACATTGTCTAGCGGCATGACTGATACCGAACTCGGACCGACCGGCGAAATTTGCTTCGACCTGCCCTCTCCCTACGAGCCGCATCCCTGCGGGCTACTGCATTTGCCGCGTTTCATCGCCAAGATCCGCAAGCACCTGGCCGACGACTTGCCGAAGTCCTACCAGAAAAACTTCTGCCGTGGTTTTGACCGCTTCCTTTGCATGCATCTCGGGATCGACCCGCAGCAGGTGGTTGAGGCCGTGCGCGAGGCCGGGGATGACGAGATCGAGTTGGACCGCCTCCTGGGAGAATTTTTCCCGGAAGAGCTCAACGTGGCGGCATGGAACCGCGAGGTCACTCACAAGGGGCAGACCGAGGCGGGCCGCGAGTTTTTGTCGGAGTCGCTCACCAACATGGGCTGTGCCGATATGATCGGCACCATCGACTGCGTCTGCGATATGATCGACTTTGATGAGGGGCGCATTCCCGGCTTCTCCGACCAACGCCGGAAAGAATGGGAAGCGGCGCGGTAGTGGGTGCACGGTTTAATTCGGGGCAAGCGGAGCGCGGGTATTGCGTGGTCTTGTCGCTCGGAACTGTCCGCTAGTGGGAATAGCGCTTCGTTCGGGCTATTCGTAAAATTTTGTGGAAAGGGCGAGCGCACAAGCGACTTGATATCAAAGAAGAGGCAACTTATCCGATACCTGTCGTCGGGGTGATTCATCCCCCGACTCGAAGGCCGGTTCGCTTTCGGCATGCTTAAAAAGGACACGGCCGGAAGGAACGGTCCACTCCGCAGCCAATCCTTAGCCCCTGCCACGCTCGGTCGGGGGATGAATCACCCCGACGACGGCAATGATATTCTACAAGAATCTACGAAGTGCCCTTATACCCCCCTTTCCGTAAGGCGGAGCCTTGCAAGTGCTTTGGATTCAGGCATTATGTCAACATGCTACCGTTTACCTTTACGACCAAAAACGCCGAGATTTATCTACGCCGGGCGGAGCCCGCCGACCTGCCGCGCCTGATCGATTTGAATAAACGAGCCTTCCCCCTGATGGCAGAGGAGAACGTGGTCTGGAGCGAGCGCCAGTTGACGAACCATTTGAAACTCTTTCCCGAAGGCCAGGTCGTGGCGGAGATCGGAGGTGAACTGGTTGGGGCCGTTGCCTCGCTGATCGTAGCGAGTGGCAGGGATCCTTATCGCGCCCACACTTACGCGGGCATTACGGATGGTGGTTATTTCCATAATCACGATGCCAGCGGCGACACGCTCTACGGGGCAGATGTTTATGTCGATCCGGACTGGCAGGGCCGCGGCGTGGGGGCCGCGCTCTACGAGGCCCGGCGGCGGCTTTGTCAGAACCTGAATCTGCGGCGTATTCTCGCCGGGGGTCGCTTGGCGAATTATGCCGAGCATGCCGATTCCCTCACGATCGAAGCATATGTGGAAAAGGTGAAGTCGGGTGAGCTGCAGGATCCGGTGCTGAGCTTTCAGTTGAAAGAAGGGTTCTCGGTCCGGGGTATTTTGCGCAATTATATTACCGACCCAATGAGTCTGAACCACGCCAGCCTGATCGAATGGCTCAATCCGGACTACGTGGAGCACGAGCCCAGCTCCAAGGTGCGGGTGGCCTGCGTGCAATATCAGGTGCGAAAGATCGAGAGTTTTGAAGACTTTGCCAGCCAGGTGGAATATTTTGTCGAGACGGCGGCGGACTATCGTTCGGACTTTGTACTGTTTCCCGAATTTTTCAGTGTCCAGCTCCTCTCCGTGATCGAGCCGCTCCCGGCGATCGATGGGATCCGGCATCTCTCGAAGGAGTTTACCAAGCCCTTCGTGGACCTGATGTCCCGAATGGCGAACAAGTATAACCTTTATATCATCGGCGGGAGCCACCCGATTGAGCGCGACGGGAAGCTGCAAAATGAGTGCATGATCTTTGATCCCTCCGGACGCTACATCAGCCAGCCCAAGTTGCACATCACCCCGTCCGAGCAGCGTTACTGGGGTATCTCCGGAGGCGACGAATTGATTGTGCTGCCGACACCCAAGGCGCGTATTGCGGTCCAGATCTGCTACGATGTGGAGTTCCCCGAGGCCAGCCGGTATCTGGCGGACCAGGGGGTGGAGATTCTCTTTGTGCCCTATTGCACCGATGACCGGCACGGCATGTTCCGTGTGCGCAAGTGCGCCGAAGCCCGTGCCATCGAGAATCAGATCTTTGTGGCGACGGCAGGGATCATTGGCAACCTGCCGAGTGTCCAGGCCATGGATATTCACTACGGTCAGGCCGCGGTATTTACGCCGTCCGATTTCGAATTCGCCCGCGACGGGATACAGGCCATCGCCGACTCGAATGTGGAAACTCTTCTGGTCACCGATATTGATACGGAGGACCTCTACCGCTCCCGGGCGGCCGGTTCCGTCACACCGCGCCTCGACCGGCGCACCGACCTGTTCGAGTTGAAGGTGAATCTGAAGAACATGAAAACCGATGTGGAAATGACGGACGGCCCGGAGATCGATCTGCCAAAGTAATGGTGGTTTAATTCCACTGTGTGACTTTACCTGGCGGTATATACCCGCCTTCCTCTACGAGACTACGGCGTTGTATCCGGGATGTTGGATCGGGTGGCATACGGAGTCGGAACATTTTTGTCCCGATTGATCGCTCAGGGAGAACTTTTCTAAATTCGAAATGCATCTTTATTCGCGATGCTACTAATGGACAGGAATGTCCATTCTCCGTTTGTTGGCTAAAATTCGATGATATTGTCAGTAACAGTCAGTGGATGGTATAACTCCGTAGAGGCTGCGCTTGCGCATGACAGGATCCTTGATGTGTGGGCGTCGTTTTCAGCCGTAGCCTTATTTCCAAAGCTTCGAGCATCAAGGTGAAGATACTACTATCGGCTCTTCTGTGCTAGGAACGCCACAATTTGGACTTCACATCCTGGCATCCGTATCCGTCGCCGGAAAACTACGCCGGGACACAAGCGTAGTTTCTACGAAGATGAAGACAATTTTCCGTGCTGGATAATCGCCGGCTTTAATCCTAGCTTTGTGTCATGAAGATCCTGTCCTCTGTCACTTTGGTCGCGTGCCTGTTTGCCTTGCTCGGGTGCGCCACCACACAGAACAAACGCATTTCGCAAAATGAAGCCTTGTTCAACACCTACACGCCAACGGAGCGTAAGTTGATCCGGATGGGCGAGGTTGCGGTGGGCTTCGACCAGGATCAGGTGCGCATGTCCCTGGGCGACCCCAGCCGCGAGACAACCGTGGATACTGCGGCCGGCAAGGCCATCGTCTGGGAATACCGCGAGTTGAGCCCCTCGCTGGGACTGTCTGTCGGTGGTGGCATCGGTACGCGCGGGAGCGGCGTGGGCGTGGGGACCGGCGTGGGAGTGAGCCCGAACCGCACTAAACTTTTAAAGCGTATTGTCTTTGACCGGCAGACCGGCGAAGTCAGCAAAGTGGAGTCTTATAAATAAAACCATGACCTCGCAGCCACGCTATACGCGGGAGGACTTGTGCACCCGCTTGCAATGGTCCGATTTGGATACCGACTACCTCCGTCAACTCATCGGTTTGGCCAAAATCGAGGATCTGGCCGGCGCAGGTCTGGCCAAGCGTCCGGAACGGCTCGGCGATGTGACGACGGCACTTATGCCGGAAAACGTCCGGGGGCATGCCCGGCTGGTGGCGCGCGGGCCCCTGGTTATTTGCGGGCTCGGCTTGGTTGGCCTGACGCTGGAGGCCTACGGGGAGGGTTGTCAGTTCGAAGCCGCCTGCAGTGACGGCGACTGCTTGGAGTCGGGCGATGTCATCGGCACCATGCAGGGGGATGCGGCGGCGATGCTGCAGGCGGAACGGGTCCTGTTAAATTTTCTGCAACACCTTTCCGGGATCGCCACCGAGACGCGTGCATATGTCGACGCCCTTGGCACGAGCGGGACAGTCTTGCTCGACACGCGCAAGACGCTGCCCGGCTATCGCGTCCTGCAAAAATTCGCCTTCGCTTCGGGCGGCGGCGTCAATCACCGCATTGGACTGTTCGACCGTGTTATGCTGAAGGATAACCACCTGGCGGTCGCGGGCGCAACCGGCGGGAAGCGTTTGGTCGAAGCCGTTGCCCTGGCTCGTCAAACTTGTGAAGGTTTGCCGATCGAAGTGGAGGTTGACCGGATCGATCAAATCGAGCCTGTCCTTGAAGCGGGCGCCGACATCATCCTGCTGGATAATTTCACCACAGAGGAGCTTCAGTCGGCTGTCGAACGGATCGATGGTGCCGCCTGCACCGAGGCCAGTGGCGGCATCCAATTGGAGGCCCTCTCTGAGCTGGGACAGCTGGGGCTGGATTTTATTTCAACAGGGGCACCGGTGCATCAGAGCACTTGGAAGGATATCGGGCTGGACTGGGAATGAGCTACGAAAATTTGCAATTCGCACCCCGTGAGGTGGATGAGGATAGTGTGGTCATCCTGAAGGCCTTACTTGAGGCAGGTGATCGTTATGTCTCCGGGAGTTTACTTGCGGAACAGCTGGGGGTCTCCCGCCCAGCCGTCCATGGTAAATTGGATAAGCTGCGCGAGGAAGGTTTTGAAGTGGATGCGGTGCGGAACCGTGGCTACCGGATTAAGACACTGCCGGAAGTACTCCACCCTGCCCTGCTCCGTTGCACCCTTGAGGGCCGGGGGAGCAAGATCGGGCTCCGCTATTTCCCGGTTCTCGACAGCACCAACAGCGAAGCGGAGCGGCGCATTGCCTCCGGGGAATCCAGCCCATTTGCCATCGTCTCGAGTTGCCAGACCAACGGGCGCGGACGGCTGGGCCGCGTCTGGCAGAGCAATTCGGCGGACAACCTTTACCTCTCCGTGGGCTTCGAGCCCAACATCCCGCCACAGCAACTGCAGCATTTCACGCTCTGGGCGGGGATTTGCATCTGCCGGCAGCTGCAAGGGTTTGTGCCGAAGGCACCGCTGAAAATCAAGTGGCCCAACGACCTGCACTGCATGGGCCGCAAGTTTGCCGGGATGCTGACCGAGGCGAAGTTGGATGCGGACCGTATTCGCAGTATCATTTTCGGTTTGGGACTGAACGTAAACGGGAACCCGAATGATTTTCCCGACGAAGTCCGCCCGCTCGCGACAAGCCTGCATGCGATCCACGGGGAAACGCTGCCTTTGAATGATGTGGCCGCTGTCGTGATTTGCGCGATTGAGGAGGCGTATCAGACGTGTATCCAAGAAACGGATACGACTGACAAGCTATCGGATGCCTGGGAGCCCCTGGATGCCCTCGCCGGCCAGCAGGTGACGGCCATTCAGCAAGGGGTGGAAATTACCGGGATCGCATCGGGCATCGACGAGGGCGGAGCATTGCTTTTACTCATGCCGGATGGAAGTCAGAAAGCTATACGGGCGGGCGACGTCACTTTAAAGAAATGAAAACGCTTTGTATCGATGTCGGGAACACCAGCACCCACTACGGCGTGGTGAACGGGCGCGCTGTCAGCCAGGTCGGCCATTTCCCGACGGCGGGTCTGCAGGAAGGCCCGTCTCGGGAGTTTTACGAGATCCTGGCTCCGCTGAGTGCAGATATCGCAAGCATCGCGTTTTGCTCGGTCGTGCCGGCGGTGAATGCGAATTTGAAGGCGAGTTTGGCCGATGCCGGGCGGCCGATTTTTCAACTGACTCATGAGAGCTGCCAAGGGCTGGATCTCGTCTACCCCAAGCCGGAGGAAATCGGCCAGGACCGGATTGCCAACGCCATTGCGGCACAGGAATATTACGGCACTCCTGCCGTGGTCATCGACATGGGCACGGCGGTGACCTTTGATATTATTTCCGATAAGGGCTACGAGGGCGGTATCATTGCACCGGGCCTCGCGATCATGAGAACGTATCTACATGACCAGACGGCGCTGCTGCCCGAGCTCTCCGAGGCGGATTTGGTCAAGGTGGAGGGCGCGATCGGTAAATCCACCGTGCATGCCATGCAACTAGGCGTGGCGATCGGCTTTTCCGGAATGATCGATGCCCTGCTCACACGCGTGCGGGAACAGTTGCGGAAAAGTGGCGGGGGTGATCCCATCGTACTGTCCACCGGGGGCAGCGTCGCTAATTTGACACGTGACTGGGCGGAGAAGAGTGAGTTTGTGGAAAACCTCACCCTGTTGGGGCTGGCGGTCGCGGCGCGCCGCGCGGGCTCCAGGTAGGGACTTGCCGAGGGAAGCTCGCGAAGAAGCGGGGCGGGTTCGCATGTTTCGTGGGCCTTGCCAGACTCACAAACGTAGGCTCATCGCATGGACGGCGATGCGGGCATGTGCAAGCACAGCCCCTACGACTGACTAGTCCTCGCCGTCGTCGCCGATCGCTTCGACCGGGCAACCTTCGAGCGCCTCCATGCAGAGTTCTTCGTCCTCCGGCGTCTCCGGCTGCTTATATACGAAGGAGTAGCCTCCATCCTCGTTGCGGGTAAAGAAATCGGGAGCGGTTTCGCGGCAAAGGTCGCAGTCGATGCATTGTTCATCGACGTAGAATTTGCCCTTCACGTTTTCCGGCCACTTTTCATCTTTTTCTGCCATACGTCGCAAAATCCTTTTTTTCGCGGGTGAGTCAAGAGCAAGCGAATGGTTCGAACGCAGATAAGTTCCTGTACGTGACGGTGGTCGCCCAGTGCTTTCCCGGGTCGCGAACTGCACTCAGCACTTGCTCCTTAGGAACAGCAGAGCATATTCGGGGTCTTTTTATGGCAGGGTATTGCCCGTCAGACTGAAAACAAAATGTTATACGACCGACCTTACATGCGACAGGCCCCCGGGAATGAGCCGGAGAGCGCCAAAGCCAGCATGGTGACCACTCTATTGGTCATCACGGTCGGGGTGTTTGTCCTGCAGCAAATCCTGAACGTCTTCTTCCCCGGTTTGGGCGGGCGCGGCAAATCATTACTCTCCGAGTGGTTTGCGCTCAGCGGGGAGAATTTCCGCCAGCTGAAAGTGTGGACCGTCCTCAGCTACGGGTTTTTGCACAGCACGCAGACCCTCTTCCATATCCTGGGCAATATGCTCGGGCTTTTCTTTATCGGCCGCATTCTGGAACCGATCCTGGGGCGTCAGCAATTCTTGCTTCTTTATCTGGGCAGTACGCTGATTGGGGGGCTGACGTACCTGGCATTCCACATCGGCGGCTATCAACCGGTCGTGGGTGCGTCCGCAGCGGTGTTCGGTATCCTGACCGTATTCTGTTTTTTGCGCCCCGAGCAGCCGATTACGCTGCTTCTGTTTTTTATTCTGCCCATCACGGTTAAGCCCAAATGGCTCTTCCGTGTCAGCCTCGCTGTCTCCATTGCGTGCTTGTTGTTCTACGAGCTGCCCGGTGCCGAAGGTGCGATGGTCGCGCACTCGGCTCACCTAGGGGGGATGCTATCAGGAATTCTTTATTATCGTGTTATCTATCTTCGTGGGGGATCGCCATTCAGCCGCCCCAGTGCTGCCAAGCCGTCGGTCGAATTACCCGAATGGTTCAAGCGCCGGAAGGGCCAGCCCACGGTACGCAAAATTAATTACACGGTAAACCGCAGCAGCAGCCGCGATGAGTTACAAAAAGAAGTAGACCGCATTCTCGATAAGATCAACGCCACCGGCTTCGGCTCGTTGAGCGATTCTGAAAAACAAACTTTAGACCATGCCAAAGATATCCTCCGTTAGTCAAACCACCGCCCCGACACGCCGCATCGCGCGCTTGCTCCTGCCCTTGATGGCGGCCGCGCTCCTCGTGCTCTCACTCAATGCCACAAGCAGTGGTGATCATGAGCTCAAGCCCACCAAGGAGATGGCCTCACAGACGCGTTGGGTCGTCAATACCATCAACTCCCGGCACTACCTTCGCGACAGTATCGACAAGCTCAATGGTGAGGAAATGGTGGAGGCCTACATCGAATCGTTCGACTACAGCCGCATGTATTTCCTGAAGCCGGAAATGGAGGAGTTTTACTTCCGCTTCGCTGATTCGATGGAAGGCTTCCTGGAAAAAGGGAATCTCTATGCCGCCTTCGAAATCTACGAAACGTTCAAAGAGGTGGCGACCGCACGAACAGAGTGGGCCCTGGAGCGCCTCGAGAAGCCGTGGGATTTTACGGTCGACGAAACTTTCCGGACGGACCGCCGCGAAATGGATTGGCCGGCCACTAAGGAGGAAGCTGACGCACTCTGGGAGCGCCGGATCAAATACGAGCTATTGAACGAGCTCCTCTCCCTCGCCTCGGAGACGGATAATGACGAGAGCGTTTCTCTGGAGCCGAAGAACCCGGACATCATGGAACCGGAAGGGGAAGACGAATCATTCGACCCCTCCAAGATTCAGCGTTTGTTGAACGACGAGGACTTCTATGCCGAGAAGCTGGAGGAGGCCCGCGAAAAAATCCGCCGTCGTTATGCCCGGAATCTGAAATATACCGTCGAGCGACAGGCCGCAGAGGTGCAGGAGTCCTTCATTAATGCGATGACCCAGCTCTTCGATCCGCATTCGACCTTCTTGTCCTCGGATACTTTGGAGAGCTTTAATTCTTCGGTACAAAACTCTTTTGTCGGGATCGGTGCCCTGCTCCAGAACGATGACGGCATCTGCGTGATTAAAGAGCTGATCCCCGGCGGTCCGGCCGAAGAATCGCGTCAACTCGAACCGGAAGACCAGATACTCGGTGTTGCCCAGGGCAAGGACGGCGAATTCGAGGATGTGGTGGATCTCGAGCTGCGTTACATCGTGCGCAAGATCAAAGGCGAAAAAGGCACCACAGTCAGGTTGCTCATCCGACCCGGACAGTCGGCCGATCCTTCCGTGCGCAAGGAAGTTTCCATCGTCCGTGACGAGGTCAAGCTCACCGCCAATCTGGCAGAGGCGACTTTGATCACGGTGCCTGTAGAAGGGGGGCGGACCATTCCGGTCGGGGTGATTGAACTGCCTTCCTTCTACGGAAACATCGGTGCCGGGGGCACCTTGACCACGACCACCGACGATGTGAGCGAACTGATCAACAAGTTGCGCAAGCTGAACGCGCAGGGCATTATCCTCGACTTGCGGATGAACGGCGGCGGCCTCCTCAGCGAGGCGGTTCGTTTGACCGGGCTCTTTATTCCGGTCGGGCCCGTCGTGCAGGTCCGCGACAGCAATGGGCGGACGGAGGTCCTGGCCGACCGCGACCCCCGCATGCTCTGGGAGGGACCGTTGATTGTTCTCACCTCGCGCTTTAGCGCCTCGGCCTCGGAAATCGTTGCGGGGGCATTACAGGATCACGACCGTGCTCTGATCGTCGGGAACAGTTCGACACACGGCAAGGGCACAGTGCAGGAAGTCTATCAGATGAATAATCGTATGCCGTTCTCCTGGTTTAAATCTGCCGAACCGGAGGCTCGACCGGTGGCGTCCAAGATCACGATCAAGCAGTTTTATCTGCCGGAAGGCAGCTCCACGCAGGTCAAAGGCGTGCCCTCGGATATTTCCCTGCCCTCGGTGAACGAGTTCCTCCCGATCGGTGAGGACGACTTGCCGCACGCCCTGCCCTGGGACAAGATCGATAAAGTCAAATGGATGAATGACTGGGCCAAGCTTGAGGTTGAGAGCCCGGAGGACCCGGAGCTTATCAAAAAACTGACCGAAGCCAGCATGGAGCGGCAGGAAAATCTTGAGGAGTTCCGCTTCCTGAATCGACAAATCGATTGGCGTCGCGAGCGGTACGAGCAAAAGGAGATTTCCGTTAATCTGGAGAAACGCATCGAACGTAAGATCAATGAGCAGGCCTACATCGAAGAGCTTGATGACACCTACGATGCGTTGAAGGAGGATAATTATTCCATGCAAGAAGTGCTCCTCGAATTGACGAAAGAGCAGAACGCGATTTCCGAGAAGAACCGTGCCGATCCTATTGTCGGCTCTAACGGAGAAGCGGACGAATCCGACAATGAGGCGGAAGACTCTGAAGAGGATGACGAGCCCAGCTATGACATTTATCTGCGTGAGAGCGCCCGGATCATGGCGGACTGGATTATGGAGGTCAGCCCCGGGCCGGTGGCGCAGAGGGCGAAGTAGTTCTTCCCAGTGGAGGCTGCGCTCTTGTCATGGCGTAGTTTTTCGGAGACGGATGCGCATGCCGAGAGGTCTCTCTCCCGATCGGGCCCATTTGGGAACTCATATTGTTTGGAGGTTCCGCCGCGGGTTGTGGCTGCTGCTTTCAATCTGATAGCTTGCCGAAAAAGGTCGGGCCTGAATTGCTTCAACGCATCATCTTAATCTTATACCAATTTAAAAAAGAATTGATACTTAATGGTTGTAGCGATGGCACGCCAGTGCCGTCGATTCGCACTTAGAGACCACCCTCGACCTTGCTGGCGCAAGTTCGCTACGAACAATCTGTTTCCAAAAAGATCAAAACTTTTGCAAAGTGGCATTACCCGTAATCGGAACCTTTAGTGAATCAAAGGATTAAGAGTACGAGTATGATTACGATTAAGAAACTTTATGAGGGTCGAACCTTTTGTAAAACGGTATGCCAAGCGCGCAGCCTCTAAACATCGTCTTCCAGCAGTTCCTGTAATTTTGGCGATTCCTTCAGCCATTCTTCCGGCGGTAAAGGCGGATCTTCCAGCACCTCCAAAAATTCAGGATGGTAATTTTCATTCAACACCCACCAGGGCCATGTCGCATCAATCTGGATCAATTGGGACCGGTAGGGATTGAGAAAAAGGTACTTGCTGAATTTCTCTAAGGCGTCGTCGGCCCGCAGGCGGTGATCATGGTAATTCTCCTGCCAGGCAAGTCCGTTCTCGTCGAGTGCGGATCGCGTGGCCGCTTTGAATTTTCCGATGACCTGAGAAAGGTTCAGGCGGTGGCCTAATTTCATCAGGACGTGGACATGATCCGGCATGACCGTGGCGGCGAGTAGGTCGATGGAGGCTTCGGCGTGGAGTTCTCCTAAAATCGTCAATATTGCGCAGGCGCATTGTTCGGATTGCAGGCCGGTTTCCTTGCCCCCGGTGCAGCAGGTGATGAAGTAGCGGGCCTCGTTGGGAGAGACCGGTTTCTCGGTGCGGCGCTTTTCCCGCAGAGGCTCCGCTCTTGTCACGGGGTAGTTTTTCGGAGACGGATGCGGATGCCAGTCTGTCTGGGGGGCGGATTGGTCCGTCCGTGTCTCTCCATCCAACCCTGAGGGGGATGAAACCGGCGAAGCCTCGATATAATAAAATCTCGGCCGCCCGCTCATGTCGCTTTCGCCCTGCCCTTTCAGGTCTGCTTCGTTGACCAGCTTGTCGAGAGCGTCGTGCTGGGCGATGCCGGTTTCCAGGGCGAGCATGCCGCCCGCGGCGAGCCGTTGTTTGGCGCCTGCGATAATTCTTTTCAGGTCATCGAGCCCGTCCTCGCCGGAAACGAGTGCCCCCGCCGGTTCGTGGGCCACCACCTCCGGTTCGGCGGTTCCCATTTCAGTCTCGGTTAAGTAAGGCGGGTTGGCGACGATCAGATCGAAGTCCAGCTTTTCGGGGAGCGGCTCCCACCAGCTGCCTTGGTGAAAATGTATCCGTCCTTTGGATACAAAAGCATTGGCATTCTCCTGTGCGAGCTCCAGTGCGGCTTCGCTTTGATCGGTCGCCCAGACTTCGGCCTCCGGATATAGCGTGGCCAACGCGATGGCAATCGCGCCACTGCCCGTGCCCAGATCAAGAATGCGTTTTGGCGGGTTGTTGAGCCGTTCGCTTACATGTTCGACCAGTTCTTCCGTTTCCGGGCGGGGGATGAGGGCGCGGGCATCGGTCTTCAGCTTCATCCCGTAAAACTCGGTGAATCCGAGTATGTATTGCAGTGGCTCGCGTTCCGCCCGTCGCTTTACGAGTGGGCGCAGGGCATTGAGCTCTGCTTCGGTGAGTGGGCGGTCGATATCCAGATACAGTTCCAGGCGCTTGAGCTTGAGCACGTGGGCAATGAGCAAGTCGGCATCCAGCTTGGGGTTGGGCACGCCTTTACCGGCGAAGTAGCCGACCGTCTTTTCCTGAATTTCGCGGATGCTCAGCATTAGCTCTGGCTCTGCTTGCTCAGCAAGTTATCGATGCGGGCTTCGTAATCGTAGTTCTGTAGTGAATCAATCAGCTCGCTCAGGTCGCCGTCGATGACGGGGGGCAATGAAAGGTTCATCCCGATACGGTGGTCGGTCAGGCGCCCCTGGGGATAATTGTAGGTACGAATACGCTCGGAGCGGTCGCCGGTGCCGATCTGGCCCTTACGTTCCGCGGCATACTTGGCATTTTCCTCGTCGATTTTGGCCTGGAGCAAGCGCGAGCGCATGACGGCCATGGCCTTGGCCCGGTTCTTGATCTGGGAGCGTTCGTCGGCGCAGTAGACGGTGACGCCGGTCGGTTTGTGCACCATCATGACGGCGGAGTCGGTCGTGTTGACGTGTTGCCCCCCTGCCCCGCTGGCGCGCATGGTGGAAATCTCGAGGTCGTTGGGATTGATCTCAACATCCACTTCCTCGGCTTCCGGCAGTACGGCCACGGTGGCGGTGGAAGTGTGGATCCGCCCCTGGGTTTCGGTGGCCGGCACGCGTTGCACCCGGTGGACGCCACTTTCGAACTTCAAATATTTGTAGGCATCTTCGCCGGACAGACTGAAGATGATTTCCTTGAACCCGCCGACATCGGCCGGGCTGGAACTGATCACTTCGACACGCCAGCCCCGGCTCTCCGCGTACTTGCTGTACATGCGGAAGAGGTCGCCGGCAAAAATGTTGGCCTCGTCACCACCGGCCCCGCCGCGGATTTCCATCACCGAGTTGCGGCTGTCGGTGGCATCGGGCGGGATCATGGCGCGCAGCACATCCATGGAGAGTTTGTCGCGCTCCGCTTCCAGCGATTCGATTTCCTCGGCGGCCATTTCCCGAAGTTCCTCTTCGACGGAGTCGTCCTCCGCCATGCTGCGGTTTTCTTCAATCTGTTGAACGGCGCTGTGGTAGGCTTCGAATTTTTCCACCAGGCTGGTCAGGCGTTGGTGCTCGCGCGAGACATCGGCGGCCCGTCGTTGGTCCGAAAAGAAATTGGGCTCCGCCATTTGCTCGTCGAGCTCGGCCAGCTTTTCGCGAAATGGAGCGATATCGGGTATCTTGTACATAGAGTTTGAAATATGCGTTGCAGTAAACGGGCTGGACGACAACTGTCGAGTGCTGCCTGACATGACGAAAAAGAATCTCCATCGCCAAAACATTGTCGCCTGCGTCTGGGACTTCGACAAGACGCTGATTCCCGGGTACATGCAGGCCCCCATCTTCAAAGCATTCGGGATCGACGAGGAGCATTTCTGGAAAGAGGTCAACGCCTTGCCCGATATTTACGCCAAGCGTGGCACGCGGGTCTCGCACGATACCATCTATCTCAACCACCTGCTGAGCTACGTGAAGAACGGTTGCTTGAAGGGACTGACCAATCAACGCCTGCGCGAGCTCGGGCGGGAGCTTGTGTTTTATCCCGGACTGCCGGCACTCTTTGAGCAGTTACAGGAACTGGTTCGTTCGCGGCCGGAATATGTGAAACACAACATTTCACTGGAACACTACATTATCAGCACCGGATTGGCCGAAATGATTCGGGGCAGTACCATCGCGCCCTACGTGGAGGATATCTTCGGTTGCGAGTTTATCGAAGCCCCGCTCCCGCCAAACTACTCCTCACAAAACGAGTTGCCTCTTCAGGTGGATTTTGAAATCAGCCAGATCGGCACGATTGTCGATAACACGATCAAGACACGCTACATCTTCGAGATCAACAAGGGTGGCAACAAGAACCCGAATATCGATGTGAATGCATCGATGGACCGGGTGGACCGCCGTATCCCGATCGATCGCATGATCTACACCGCGGATGGCCCCAGTGATGTGCCGGTGTTTTCCGTGGTGAAAGGGAACGGGGGGAAAACCTACGCCGTCTTTAATCCCGATAGCGAGGCCGAGTTCGCCCAGAACGACGCGCTCCTTCATGCCGGCCGGATTCACTCCTACGGTCCGGCGGATTACACTGAAAAAAGTACGACCAGCAAGTGGCTCCGGATGCATGTGCGGCGCATTTGCGATGCCATCGTCGAGGAGTGTGAAACCGACCTCTCCAAGAAAATCAGCCGCGCTCCACGGCATTTGCACGATGAAGATGAAGCGAATGAGGCGGCATCGAACGCAGCGGATCCGCAAAAGGAACTGTTTGGATCAGAGCGGGACAGTTGACATTAGCAAGCCTTGTAAGCAAACTTAGGCAAGCTTATGGATATACCGTCGATCATCTTGCTCGGCGCCCTCTGTGGTTTGGTGGGTGCCTTTGCCATGACTGCCTTTATGACGGCAGTCAGTAGCGCTTTCAGCGAGCGCGTGGATATGGTGCGCGCGCTGGGGAGTTACTTTACCGGCCGGTTGGAAGGCGCGGTCGGGTTGGGTCGTATCATCCATGCGGTTTCCGGACTTATTTTTGGTGCGACCTATCTCCTGATCATGCATCAGATGGACGCGCTGACGTTCCCCTACCCGATCTTTCTCGGGATTGGCTTCGGTTTTTTCCACGGTCTCATCATGTGCTACATCCTAATGATTTTCGCCAGTATGCGGCACCCGATCGAAGAATATCGGAAAGCCACACTGGAAGAAGGGCTGCTCCATCTCGTGGGGCACATTATCTTCGGCATTGTGGTTGGCCTTCTGGCGGGTCTGCTCTCGCTAGGCTTCTAGCCTGGCTCTCTAAACGCCATGCCAGTCGAGGTGATGAGGTACCGATTATCCATTCCGGCTCAATTGTGCATGATGCTTCGTGGTTCTCCGGTAGGAAAAATCAAAAGTGAATTAAAGAAAGCGGAGCGCTATAATCTTGAATTGGATGGTACAGCGCTTGAAGCACACTATCTCGCACAAGGTGACATCACTGATCTGGTTGATTCGTTGATTTTCGCACAAGAGAATGGAATGAAATTGAGCCCGATGAGAGCGATGGCTCAGCAGTTCATCCTCATGCATCAGGGAGAAATCAAACTTAGGGATAAATTGAATGCTCTGAAGGGGGCAGGCATTTCCGATCTCGACAGTTATCTAACCAAGGAGTCGATCCAGGCAGAGCGGGAGAACCGCTAATGCCGCGCCGTTTTGCTCTTCGGTCTGGCTCAGGGTGGTGAGCTTATACGAACCGCAGGTGGTGGCGCGTGCCAGATAGGTAAAGTCACGGGCAATCGGCTCCACCCGGCGAACGGACGGCTCGGCGATGTCCCTGCTATTCCAAGCTCAGCCCGGCTGACGCAGGACGAGGCGCACGGCATCCAGCCGCAAGTGGGCCTTGGAAATGTGGCGGGTCACGTCTTCGACGACATTCTGGGCAATCTTGATTTCTTCTTCGCTGACGTTGGGATTGACCTTTCGCAGCTCCTTCAGGCGGCTGGCTTCTCCGTCCAGTCGAGTGTGGGCTTCGCGCATGGCATCCTTGAGCCGTGTCGACTTTTCCTCACGGGCGTAGCTGCGGGCGGCCCGCAGCATCTCCGGCACAAGTGATTGCAGAAGTTCCGGATTTTGTCTCAGGCGGAAGGCTTCTTCGTCGGCGGTTTTCCGGTTGATGATATCATGCAGGAATTCCTCGCTGCGGTCCTTGCCTTCCATGTCCACGAGAATACGTACCGGCGTGGGCGGGAGAAAGCGGTCCACATGCAGGCGGGCCGGGGCCACGCTCTCCAGTACGTAGATTGCCTCGATCAAGATGGGCGGGGCCTCCATTCGGGAATCTTTCCAGACGACGATGCTGCTGTTGCCCTTCTCGGAGCTGAGCATCAAATCGATCGAGCCCCGTACCATCGGGTGGTCCCAGGTGAGAAAGCCGATATCTTCGCGCCCGAGTGCTTTGGTCCGGTCGCAAGTGACCGTGGTCCCCTCCTCCGGGAGCCCGGGAAAGGCGTCGGTAAACAGCTGACCGGGTGTCAGGTGGAAGCTGCGGCTGTCCAAATCGTCCACGGTCACCCCGAAGTGGTCGAAGATTCGGTTCATAAAACCGTCCAAGGTGCGGTCGGCATCCTGTTGTTGGATCTGGTTGACCAACTCGCTGGAGACGTCTTCGCGAAACGAGTTCAGGGCGATCAGGCGGTCCTGTCCCTGGCTCAGACGGGTCTCCAGGTCTTCCCGGAAACGGCGACTTTCCTCGATCAGTACATCCGCTTCTTTTGCGACCTTGGAGGATTCGTGGTGAAACTCGCCGCCCAGCTTACGCAGTTTGTCGCCAAAGCGTTCGAGATAGGCATTCCCGCCCTTTAGCGAGTGTTCGATTCCGTCCAGCCCTTCGTGGTGCCAACGCATGAGGAGCTCCGTCCAGCTGTGGGGCAGGAAAGGTATGTGGATACGTATGGTCTCCGACTGCCCGATCCGGTCGAGGCGTCCGATGCGCTGCTCGAGCAGCTCGGGATTGAGTGGGAGGTCAAACAGGACGAGGTGATGGGCAAACTGGAAGTTGCGGCCCTCACTGCCGATTTCGGAACAGAGCAGGATACGGGCTCCGTCCGGTTCGGCGAACCAGGCGGCGTTCCGGTCGCGCTGCAGCAGGGTGAGCGCTTCATGAAAGAGTGCGGCCTTGACGTTGATTTCTTCCTGCAGGGCATCGTAGATGGCCTGGACCTTTTCACGGGTGCTGCAAATGAGCAGGACTTTTTCGTGCTCGCCCAACTTCTGAATCAGCTCGGCCAGCCATTGCACGCGTGGGCCGTGGCGGAAGTCGTAGTCTTCTCCCTCCCCCGCTCCATTGGTTTCCTTTTCGAATTCACGGAGGAGCCGCACTTCCAGGTCGGCCTTCGAAAGCTTCGCCCGTGGTTTGAGCTCGGCCGGGATGCCCTCGCGCTTGGGGAAGCCCTGCAGCGCATCCCGCGTGTTGCGGAAGATCACCCGCCCCGTCCCGTGCCGGTCCACCAGTTGGTTGAGAAAGGCGGTGGTGTCCTGTAGTTCTTTTCTTAATTCAGCCTCGCTGAACTCGCTGAAGACCTCCCGCAGGAAATCCATCTCCCCGGCATCCAGTGCCTCGCCCGCCTCGAGCTTGTTGGCCACGCCAGCGACCTGGGAATAGCCGGCCTGCTCTTCCCTGAATTTTTCCAGATCGGGATAGCGGTCGGGGTCGAGCAGGCGGAGCCGGGCAAAGTGCCCCTCGGCGCCAAGCTGCTCGGGGGTGGCCGTCAGCAGGAGCAAGCCGTGGCTCTTTTTACTCAGCGCCTCCACCAGCTTATACTCGGGGCTGGCTGCCTCTGGGGTCCATTCGAGGTGATGGGCCTCGTCGACCACCAGCATGTCCCACTTGGTTTGCAGGGCAGCCTCTGCCCAGCGCGGGTTCTCCAGCAAAGTCTTGGTGCTGCAGATGACGTGCTGGTCTTCGTTGAAAGGGTTCACGTCCGCGTCAACCGCGGTGGCGGATTCACAATGATCGGCATCGATCAGGGTGAACCACATGTTAAAGCGCCGGAGCAGCTCGATAAACCATTGATGAACAAGGGACTCCGGCAGGATGATCAGGATGCGCTCGGCGCGCCCGGTCAGGTTCAGGCGGTGCAGGATGAGGCAGGCTTCGATGGTCTTACCCAGGCCAACCTCGTCGGCCAAAAGCACCCGGGGCATGTAGCGATTGGCCACCTCCGAGGCGATGTAGAGCTGGTGCGGAATCAGGTCGATCCGCCCGCCCATGAAGCCCGCCACGCTCGATTGCAGGGCATGGTTCTGGCGGCGGATGGCTTCGTATCGCAGGCTGAAGGCAGCGGACTGATCGATTTGGCCGCCGATCAGCCGGTCCTCCGGTTTGCTGAAGCTGATGGTGTCGGCCAGGTCCATTTCCGCGACAGCGCAGCCATCTCCGTGGTAAGTCAACCGCCCCTCCTCTTCCGTGACCTCTTCTATGATAATGGTTTCACCCCGCTGGGAGTGGATGGTGTCCCCCTGTCGGAATTCGACCCGTTTGATCGGGGCACTGGCCGTGGCATAGATCCGTCTCTCGCTGGATGCCGGGAAATGAATTTCGAGCTGATGGCGTGAGACCGATTCGAGAATGCCCAAACCGAGTTCCGGTTCGGTCTCGCTGATCCAGCGCTGCCCTGTTTGAAATGCTGTCATTCGACGGATCGTCGGCCTCCCTGCTTTTAAAGTCAACCCGTAGGGGCTACGCTCTTGTCCCGGCGTAGCTTTACAGAGACGGATGCGTATGCCAGTCCGGACGCCTCATACTGGCTATGTGTACTTCCGATATAGAGGACCAACGGAATCGTATGTTATTGCACTTGGTTCCGCACCGGTATCCCGGCATGCGCAAGCCAGCCTCTACGGATGAAGCTATCCGACTAAGATCCCTGCCCGCACATTCACTTGACGCGGACGCACTTTATGTGAACTTAGCCGGTCCTTATGCCGAATGGAGAGACCATCGTCGCCTTGTCCACGCCGCCGGGAGAATCAGCCATCGCACTGATTCGGCTCAGCGGGCCGGACTGTTCGGCCCTCGGCCAGGCCATGAGCGGGCGTAAGTCCCCTCTGCGTCCGCGGGAGGCGCAGTTCTGTAAGTATCTATCAGCCAAAGACAAGCTGCTTGACGAGGTGGTGCTCACCTACTTTGGCGACGGCCGCTCTTTCACCGGTGAGGATGTCCTGGAGATTGCCTGTCACGGTAACCCGCTCATCATTCAAAATATTCTGGAGGACCTGCTGGCGCGCGGTTGCCGTGCGGCCGAGCCGGGCGAATTCACGCGGACTGCATTTTTGAACGGGAAGATGGACCTCAGCCAGGCCGAGGCGGTAGCGGATTTGATTCATGCCCGGTCGGAAAGAGGCATCGAGGCCGCGCAACGCCAGCTCCACGGCTCCGTAGGCCGTAAAATGAGCGAGTTAACGGAAAAGCTGCTCGGGGTGATGGCCCATCTGGAAGCGTACATCGACTTCCCGGAGGAAGATTTGCCCGGGGAAGACCAATCCGGCCCGGCGGCGGATCTGCGTGCATTGACCCTTGAGATCAAAGCCCTTATCGAAACACAGCACTACAACACGTTGCTCCACGATGGTGTCAAGGCGCTGATTGTCGGGGAGCCCAACGTGGGAAAGAGCAGTCTCATCAATGCACTCGTTGGCTCGGAGAGGTCGATTGTCAGTGAGATGCCGGGCACCACGCGTGATTACGTTTCGGCTTTTATCATGCTGGATGCATGGCGTATCGAGATATTGGATACAGCAGGACTGCATGAGGCCGGCGACAAGATCGAGCAGATCGGGATCAATCACACCATCGAACAGTCGGAGACCGCCGACAGCTTTCTTCTGGTGTTGGACAGCGCGGCGCCCTCCCCTACCCTGCCGCCTGCGCTGATGGAACGAATGCGCCCGGAGAATACACTCGTAGTCGAAAATAAAACCGATCTCGAAAATTCCAGGGAGATGTCGAACTTTCTCCCGGATTACCGTCACATCCGTTTATCTTTGCGTCAAGATAATGGGGTCACTGCCCTGCGTCAGAGCTGGCTGGAGCTGATCGAGTCCAGCTTGAACTTTCCCCAGATGGGCGGGGTTATTGTCAATGCCCGTCATGCGGCGGCGCTTGCGGAAGCAGTTGACTGTCTGGAGCTTGCATCAGAAAAGCTGCGCGACGGCGAGCTTTCGGAGCTGATTGCCGCCGACCTGCGGGATGCGGTCGATTCGATCGGCAAGGTTGTCGGCAAGGTGGACAACGAGCGCATGCTCGACAGTTTATTCAAACAATTTTGTATCGGGAAATGAGTGGCGGATTAAAACACGGGAAGCACCAACCCTACGACGTCATCGTTTGTGGCGCCGGTCATGCCGGGGTCGAGGCCGCGCTGGCGTCCGCCCGGCTCGGTGCCGATACCCTACTCCTCACCGGCAACCTCGACACCATTGCTCAGATGAGCTGCAATCCGGCAATCGGTGGCCAGGCAAAGGGACACATGGTGCGGGAGATCGATGCCTTGGGCGGGGAGATGGCCATCAACACGGATACCACCGCCATTCAGTTTCGCTTGCTCAATGCGTCCAAGGGGCCCGCGGTGCAGGCGCCGCGGGCGCAGTGCGATAAAAAGGCCTATCAATATCGCATGAAGCATGTCATCGAGCTCCAGGATAATCTGGATCTCTTTCAGGCCCTGGTACACGGGCTGATTTTTGAGGGGGATCGTGTTGTGGGTATCCGGACCAACCTCGATGTGGATTTCTACGCCAAGACCGTGGTGGTCACGACCGGCACCTTTTTGCGTGGGCTCATGCATGTCGGGCAGAATAAGAACGAAGGCGGGCGCATGGGCGATTTTTCCGCCAAGGGCCTTTCCGGGTCCTTCTTGGAGGCCGGGATTGAGCTCGAGCGTCTCAAGACCGGCACGCCGGCGCGCATTCTCGGTAGCAGTATCGATTTTAGTCATCTCGAGGAGCAAAAGGGGGACCCCGAGCCCACGCTCTTTGCATTCTACGATACCCGCGGTTTGAGTGAAATGTTCCACGTGGAACAATCCGAAGCCCGCGAAAAGGTCCTGCGGAAAATGTTCCACGTGGAACATTATGGCCAGGAGAAGCTCGGCTGGCTGCCGGGGGAGAAGCAAGTGTCCTGCTGGATGACTTATACGGGGGAGGCGACACAGAAGGTGGTGAAGGATAATTTGCATCTCTCGGCCATGTATTCTGGGGTGATTGAGGGCACGGGCCCGCGCTATTGTCCGAGTATCGAGGACAAGTTTGTCCGTTTTGCCGACAAGGACCGGCACATGCTCTTTTTGGAGCCGGAAGGGCGGAATACCAACGAATGGTACATCAATGGCCTCTCCACCAGTTTACCCTTCGAGGTGCAGCTGGAGATGTTGCGCAGTATCGATGGTCTGGAGCGGGTGCACATGCTGCGGCCGGCTTACGCGGTGGAGTATGACTTTGCCCCGCCCACGCAGCTTTATCCGAGCCTGGAATCGAAGAAGGTGGAGAATCTCTTTTTCGCCGGTCAGATCAATGGTACCAGTGGGTATGAAGAAGCCGCTGGCCAGGGATTGGTCGCCGGCGTCAACGCGGTGCAAAAGGTGAGGGGAGAGGAGCCGCTGGTTTTGCAGCGTCACGAAGCTTACCTCGGCGTCCTCATCGATGACCTTGTGACCAAGGGCACACAGGAGCCATACCGCATGTTCTCCAGTCGGGCGGAGCACCGGCTGTTGTTCAATCACCCGAGTGCGGAACTCCGCCTGCAAAGACACGCAGAGGGCTTGCAACTAGTTGATAAGGAAAGGCTTAAGCGCATTTCGGACAAGGCGAAGGCAGTGACGTCCTGGGTCGACCGATTGGAAAATGAGCGTTCGGAGGGGGAGACCTATGCTTTGAAATTGCGCCGTTCCCGCTCGCAGGACGACTTCCCGGAAGCGCTGAAAGCAGAGTCGCCTGAGGTCCGGCAGGAGGTGCACTACCGCATTGTTTTCAAGGGCTATCTGGAGCGGGAGCAGAAGCAAATCGAGAAGATGCGTCATATCGACAAGATCAAGCTACCGGAGGGCTTCGATTTCTCCGCGGTGAAAGGCCTGCGCAATGAAAGCGCCCAGAAGCTCAAAGAGATCGCCCCGCGCACCCTCGGGCAGGCCAGCCGCATCAGCGGGGTGAATCCGGCGGATATCAGCATCCTCATGGTCTATCTGGAAGCCAAAGGTCAAGCCAGACCATAGGCTGTTGCTTTGATCGAACAGGGAGGCAGCCAATGTCCTCTCCTCAAAGCTCTCTCCTCTAGTGCAGCGGTTGTCCAAAACCTTCTTATCCGAGTGGCTGTTTGGGGCTATGTTACAGGTAAGTCACACGGGTGTGTCATTCAGGTAAAATCCGTATCGATGTAGCATTCAAGCAGTTGTATAGCATTGACGCGGATTGAACCCTCTTTGCTACTAACTGAATTGTTACAAAATCGTGCTTTCGACTGGCACTGAACGTCTGAAATGACATATCGAGAATTATTGGAGAGAAAATGAACACCTCTAAATTGAAGCGTATTTTGGTCCTGGATGATGAACCGGACGTGACCGAGCTGCTTGAGTATAAACTCGAGCAGGAGGATTACAAAGTGACGGTTCTGAATGATCCGCTTTCCTTTGTTTCCAAGGTGCGTGAGTTCGAGCCGGACCTCATGATCCTCGACATCATGATGCCTGAGCTGAACGGCTTGCAGCTCTGCCGCATCGCCCGTTCGGATCCGGCCATGAAGGATATCCCGATCATCTTCCTGACCGCGAAGGGCGAAGCTGAAGACCGGATCAAGGGGCTGGAAACCGGCGCGGACGACTATATTTCTAAGCCATTCAATACCAAAGAGTTATTGTTAAGAGTAGGCAATATTCTCAATCGCGGGCAGCGGGTCGGTGCCGTCGCCGAGGTGAACCGGATCGAGATTGCCGGTGTGGTCATCGATGAGGAAATTCACCAACTGACGGTGGACGGGGAGAACGTTCCGCTCACTGCCACCGAGTTCCGCCTGCTCAAACTCCTGATGGAGCGGAAGGGGAGGGTGCAGTCGCGGGAACACTTGCTGGTGAACGTCTGGCACTACGATACCGATATCGAAACCAGAACCGTCGATACCCACGTCCGTCGCGTGCGGGAAAAGTTGGGCCCTTATGCCAATTTAATTGAAACTGTTCGTGGTGTCGGCTACCGGGCTGTGGATCTGTGATCCGCCCACATGTGGTAACGAGTCCGAAGCGGTTTTTTAACCGTTAATTGACGTGAATGCAGAGAATATGAATCGTTTAGTCATGCAAGGGGTGGCGTTCTGGCTTACAGTTAGGTCGATATGGGGATGTCTGTATCGAAAGAACAACAAGGGCAACTCGATGAGGGCAGTACGAACTCAGTGAGAAACCGTTGCAAGGATTGGAGAGAGTGCGGGGCTTGGGTCTAGATGTAGCGAGCGGCTTGCTGAAAGTTGCACTCTTCCACACTAATTTTGTAGCGATGGGCAGTCTAACCTGGTCGAACGGCACCCCCTACATGTGTTTCTGATCGACGACATAGGCTCGATTAGTCGACGTCTATGCCTTCACTCGCACACAAATTAACGTCAATTAACGGTTTAAAATTTCTCTGTCTTCTGTCTTCTGACTTCCGGCCTCTTATATAATGTCCTGGTTTCTTCTATTCGCCGCCCTCGTCTTGCTCGCGCTGCTTCTGCGGCGCATGCTGCACTTGCGGCGGCTGGTGCGTGAGCTGGCGGACGCGGCCCGGGCCAAGCGGCGTCTGCTGCCGCAGGAGTCCGAGCGCAAGCTGAAGTCGCTGGGGGTGGACACGCTGGTGCGTGAGCTCAATGCCGCGATTGATCGTTCGAATCACCACGAGGCTCAGAATGCCGGCTACTCGAAGCAAGTGGAGGCCATGCTGCGGGCGGTGCAGGAAGTGGTGATTGTCTTCAACGAGGAGCGCAAGGTGGAGTTTGCCAACCGGGCGGCCGAGTTTCTCTTTCGTGGGGGGCAGTCCCTCAACGGGCTGCGGCTCGACGGCGTCATGCGCTCGCTCACCTTGCTGGAACTTCTGGATGACCCGGAGGAATCCGAAGGCGGGAAGCCGCGTCAGATCCATCTCGAACAGGATAATGAGACGCTGTGGTTTGAAGCCTCCTGTGCCCCTGTACGCAGCGTGGAAGGGCATAAGGGCAGTTCCACGCTCCTGGTCCTGCACGATATCACCCAACTCAAAAAGCTGGAGGTGATGCGGCGCGACTTCGTGGCCAATGTTTCCCACGAGTTGCGTACACCGCTGACGATCATCAAAGGCTTTGCCGAGACTTTGGTCGAGGATGACAAATCCATCACGCCCGAGTCCCGGGTACGCTTTCTGGGAAAAATCGTCGATAATGCCGAACGCCTCAACGTTCTGGTGGAGGATTTGCTCACGCTCTCGCGGCTCGAGTCGAAGCCGGATCAACTCGAGCCGGTCGTGCAATCACTCAAAAGCCTGCTGGAGGACACGATCGAGAACTACCGCGCCCGAATCGGGTCCGGGACTCAGCTCATCGAACTGGACTACGATGAGCGGGTGGGGGACTTTGCCTTCGACCGGTTCCGTGTGAATCAGGTGCTGGATAATCTAATCGAAAATGTTTTTCGCTACGCGCCGGAGTTTACCCGGATCGATCTGAAAGTGAGACTCGACGAATCGGCGGACCTGGTGGTTTGCTCGGTCCAAGATGATGGCCCTGGTATTCCCGAAAAAGACCTCTCGCACGTGTTTGAGCGCTTTTACCGGGTCGATAAAGGCCGCTCACGCGAGCGGGGTGGCACCGGGCTGGGGCTGAGCATCGTCAAGCACATCATTCAGCTCCACGGCGGCACCGTGCGGGCCCAGCGCAGCGAGAGCGGCGGGACGCAGATCGTCTTTACGCTCCCGTATACCTGCGAGTTACCTGCGGATTCTTGATACAAGGGGTGTGAGAAGTCACCGACGGTGCGCCTGTGGTATTCGCTCGCTATGAGGTGATGACGCGCTGTGGGCATGCCTTTTGCGCGCTTGTTCAGCCGGTTCTTCTCCTAGCTCCCAGCTATGCCGTAAAAGGGCATGGTTGGATTGTAAGTTTTTATCATTAGGGACTTGTTCACCTTACGCTTCATAGATTTTTTTGAGTTTCCTGAAATTCTTGGAAGTCTACAAATAACCCTAACAACCCTAACTCTATGATGAATCGCAGAACGAAGTCCTGCCGCACCGCTGTGCGTTACCTGTCAATCATCGCGGGCGGCTCGCTGCTCGCCCTCACCTCTGCCTCCGCTGTCGATTACTACTGGGACAGCAACGATGGAACCTCAGGGTTCGGTTCTGCCGATGGCACCTGGCTGACCCCGACCCCCAGCACCGCCACCAGTGGCTTCAGCACGGATTCAACTGGGTCGACCGCGATTTCCGGCAACCCGGACGTCTCCACCACCACGGCTGACAATATCTTTTTCGGTACCTCCACAAATGTGGATCTCGATCCTGACCCCGATCCTCTCGTCGATGGCTTCGATGGTGTAATCACGATCGATGGCACAGTCAGTGCGAATAGTATCTACTTTGCTAGCAGCGTACCCAACTGGGTTGCCGGAACAAATCCGGTGCTCAATTTTTCGGCGGAAGGCTCCTACTACCACGGGACAAATGGCACTCACAGGCTTCCGACTGTTGAACTGACGGGCGCTACTATCAGCATGACCTGGCTGAATGAATACGCCGACAATCTTATTATCGAGGATGTCACGAACCACGCGGCGATGAACATTCACGCCGGCAAAGGTAATCTAGTGATCGATGGCTTACCGAACGATGGTGAAACCGTCACGGAAATTGGCACGCCTTTCGATGATGGCTCCGGAAGCGGCACGCCCCTGGTTGTCTCAGGTGGATCGCTTCGACTGCTGCCCGACTTTCCCTATGCCAGCGTGAGCGAGTTCAATGCGGCTCACCCCCTCACCTTCACCACCGACGAAAATGCCGGATTTGATCCCCGCAACTTCGCATTCACGGTGGACTCCGACCTCGCACTGGGCACGGGGGCTTTCCTTGCCATCGGCTCCGGCAGCTCTGCACTCATTATCGATGCCGCCCAAACCCATACCGGTGGCACGCGTATCATGGGGGGCAATCTTACGGTAAGCGACAATTCCCAACTCGGGAACATCACCGGCGAGCTACTCTTCGGCAGCGGCACGACGGAATACGGCGAGGGCACACTCGTCATCACCGGGAACACCTTTACCGACTTTGGCGCACGCCCCTTCGCCGTCACCCCGGATAAGGGTGCCCGTTTCAACATCGTCGAAGCCGATCATACCTTCACCTTGGATAAAGTGCTGCCCGCCGACATGGGCCAGCCCTTCCGCAAATACGGTGCCGGAACCATGGTTCTTGACGCAACCAACCTACATACGACGAACACCGACATCTATGAAGGCACCCTTCTCGTTAATGGTGATCAGACTGCTGCGACAGGCTTGACTGACGTGCGGTCCGGCTCGCTGCTCGGCGGCACTGGCATCATCGGCGGCAATGTGACCGTCGAAAACACCAGTGGACTCAGCTTTGACATCAGCACCGCTCCCGGGAGCCACGATAAACTGGATGTCGTGGGGACATTGACTTTCGAGAACGCAAGCGGATGTGTGCTCAACATCACCGCCAGCAGCGAGGACGCGACTACCGGGACTTACACTCTGCTCACCGCAGCCGGTGGTTTCGCCAATGCAAACATCCCCGGCACGGTCAACCTGCCCAGTGGCTGGAGTGCGGATGCCCCGTCTATTGTCGGCAACGACCTCGTGATCAACATTACCTCTCTCGGGGGTGGTACCGACTACGCCACCTGGGCCGGCGACTTCGTGGGCTTCACCGATACCACCGAGGACCTCGACTTCGATAACGGCGGCCTGGAATCCGCGGTGGAATATGTTTTGGGCGGCGACCCCACCGACGCCACCGACGATGCGGGGAAAGCCCCCAACAGCACCGTGGACGCAACCAACCTGATTTTTACCTTTGTGCGCGACCAGGCCTCCATCCACCCGAACACCGCCGTGACCGTCGATGTCGGGACCGATCTTTCGACCTGGCCGGATGCCTACTCCGTGGGAGCGGATACTGCCGAATCCGACGAGGGCGTCTCGGTGAGCAAGGATGACCCCGAAGTAGGCTTCGACACCGTGACGGTCACCGTGCCCAAGTCGCCGGATACGAAGAAATTCGCAAAACTGAGTGTTGCGATCACGCCATAAACATCTTATATTAATTAGACTGTTTACCTTAGAACACCATTTACACGAATTTGAACTTGCGCATTAACCTTGTGCTCCTAGATTAACCCAACAATTATTTAATTATGAAGACCCCGACCATTTTTTCCGTGCTGCTCGCAGGGGCGGCTCTTTTTTCGACTTCATCGCTGAGCGCAGCTGAAACTGATCCGATCGGTTACGTGACTATAGATGCGCCATCAGGTACTAACTTAATTTCATTGCCACTGCAAAAATCTAAGATTTTTCAAGGTGCTGTAACTGCAGTGGATGGCGGCACAATAAGCGCGGCTTTCCCTGACTTAGGAACAGACTTTATGTACGTACAAGTAACTGAGTCAGATAACGCGGAGGGGGAAATTGCGACCATTACGAGTGTCGGAGAAGGTACTGTAGAAGTTTCTCCGGCAATTTCTGGCTTAGCTGTTGGCGATATTTTGTGTGTCCGACCACATTTAACATTATCAGATGTCAAAGCTTCACCTGAATTCACAGATGGCACCTCACTAGTTGTTTTTACGTCTGAAGGTAATCGCGAATCATTTACTTACTTCTCGGCATCAACGTTGGGGTTGCCTGATGGGCTTTGGGCAGATTCAGCCTCTGAAGACGCTTCTGGGGTCGCGATCCTTCCAGGCGAAGGATTTGTATTATCAAACAATGGTCCTACTACATCGCTTGTAGTAACTGGCGCTGTGTCCACAGATTCTATTAAGGTTCCTTTTGGTGGTACGTTTTCCATTGCAGGGACGCTTAATCCATCAGAAGGAATTACAATGAAGCAGGCATTTGGTGATCTTCCGATTGGTACTACGATTTCAGTCAAATCATCCGATGGAAATCTCACGACAACTGCAGGATACGAAATTTTCGATAGTGCAGTGCTCGGATTGGGGACTGGTAAAACATTTGTTCGCGATGGTACAGATAATGGCGATGACGATCTTGTATCTGCCAACGATGCACTAGTTATTGCTACACCTTCAGGCACAGATGGTGTTCTGCTGCCAGCAGCTTACACCAGCGCAGAATAAATGTAGCACTGTCTTTAATAAAATATCTACTTAACATTATGAAAATAAAAACAGGAATTCTTGCATTACTTTTAGTTTCGTCATCGTTATTGGGCCAGAATATCAACTTTACCGTCGAGAAGGGTGAGTTGTTCACGGCTTCAGGTAATGTATTTCGGAACTCTGACAACTCCGTTGATATTAGAGATAATTTTACCGTCTGGGCGGGCTTTGCTCAGGGTGCTTCGTTGACGAATTTTGAAACAGGTCTATCTAATTTTAACAGTACATCAGATCTAGAGGGCCTTAATACAACTCTCGGATCTATCGCATGGACAGCGGTTCCTCAAGCAAGCGGCATTCTTGCAGGGGTCAATGATTATGGTTTGAATGATAAAGAAGGTACTGTCGGGGACACTCCTCTTCTATTGATTACGAGTTCAAGTAGTTTTGATAACCTTACCAGTGGCGATCAAGTTGGGTTAGTTGGTAGTACGACGACAGTAGTTGAACTTGCTACTCTGACAGTTAATTTTAATGGCGGTAACTCCTGGGATACTGAATATCTTGGTTCACTCGGTTCATTGACGCTACAGGCAGTTCCAGAACCGTCTGCATTTGCTTTAATTGCCGGCTGCTTCGGTCTTGCTTGGGTGATGGTGCGCCGTCGCAGCTAAGCACGACATATAGATTTTACAAAGCCCCACCTAGTGTGGGGCTTTTTTTGTTAACCAACAAAAAGAAGTCATGTGGTATCTCCTGTAGTTAACCCTGGTTCGTTTGTAAAATTAGCCTCTTTGATGGCCCGCAGTATACGGATCAAGAGGGAGAACGGGATCGACCGCATCTTCACCGGGGAACAATCGGCAAGATCTGTCCATCAACGATGGCAGACAGCAAGCGTCCGAGCGATGTTTGAGCCCTCTATACAATGCGCGTGGGTGCTGGAGGGCTCTTGTGTGATGGCGAATTACTTCCACTAGGTCGTGCGGACGACGAGAGGAAATTTGATGTAGAAGAGATGGAGGCCTGCCGGAGATGGCGTAGCATTTTGACACCGCTTATGAACTTATTGGGAAGTGAATAAAAAGAGAGTCAGCCCCTCCCGCTTCACCATGCGAGTTTCCACTGGCGGGATCTACGACATAAGCGTAAAGTTAGCGAATATTAGCGGTCTCCGGCTCTGTCGGACAAAAACACTTCGAAGAAAAGTAGAAATACTTATCGGATTCGATCCGATTTGGCTATTCTGAATCCTGCCGACTACTTTTTTCACATCCGTCAGAACGCCGTTGACTTGTACGGGCGTAATTTTGTGTCGAAGGAACACTATTCCGCACTCTCTTGTGCGGGTTCCGTTTTCGGGTCGCTGAGTTCGGCTTGTGCCTTTTTTAAGGCCTGACGAATCTCATCCATACGGGCCCCACTTAATTTGGCGCCCTCTTTATCGGCTGAAGCATGCATGGTCTCAAAGCGTTCGAGAACCGAATCCCCGCGAATTTCGAGGGCATGGGAAAGTGCCTTTTCCAAACTGGCTTTGGGCTCATGCTTAAAGCGGAGATACCAGGCGTTGCGTTCCAACGCAGCCGTCACGAGATGATTATCGATGACCGCTTCCAGATTGGCTTTTGATTGTGGGTCGGCATTGGCCCCCACCTGTTCATACAGATTGACGAAGTTGTTCAGCTGACCAGTTAAGGCGATGGCCCGTGTGTTGGAAGCCCCGTAGCGGGCCCCGAACTCAAATATGGCGATGGCTGCGAAGACCATGGCCAGGGGTAGAAGGAGTGCCTTGAGTTTATCCATAACTGAGTGGGTTGATTTTTGGCAACCGGTACTGGGGACATTAAATGCACCTCGCATCGCAGCTGTCGATGTTGTTTCTCGACCTCGCTGGCACCACCTCAACAAGCTCGGGTCGGAAGGCGGGTTTGTTGCGCGGATCAGATATTACATGGAAGAGAAATCATCGCAGCGATGTGATGCCGATCACGTCCCCAAGGTGACGCAATCCCGCACATTTCGGTTTTTCGACCTGACTGGCGTCAGTTCGCTACGTGAATCAATTTTCGGCACGAGTTCCTCCCATCGTAGTGACGTGATGTGAATCACGTCTCGACCGCTTACTCGATTTCGCGTATCTGGGTGCTGTCGATGAGTTTCTCGCCGGCGTACATTTTGGTGATCACGACCATGGGGTCGCCGGGCTTGCACCAGCCGGAATGGGTGAGGCGCTCGAAGCCGCGTTGGATGGTGGTTTCGTGGTCGTGGTCGAACTCCATGAAGGTGGGCTCGACGCCGCGCATAATCAGAAGCTGCTTAAAAAGGACCGGATTATCGGTAAACGCGTAAATCGGCACACTGCAACGGAGCGAAGAGAGCTTTTGGGCAAAGATCCCGCGGCGGGTGAACACCATGAGGGCTCCGTTCAGGTCGGCGGCCAGGTAGGCGGCGGAGCGCAGCATCATGGAGCGGGGCAGGTGCAGCGGAATGTCCTTGCGGATCACGTCCGTTCCTTCTTCCGACTCGATGCGCTGGGCGATACGCTTAATGGTTTCCACGCATTCAACCGGATATTTCCCGACCGTGGTTTCCCCGGAGAGCATGACACAGTCCGCCTGTTCGCGAATGGCGTTGGCGATATCGGTGACTTCCGCGCGGGTGGGGAGGGGCGACTCGATCATCGACTCGAGCATGTGGGTGGCGACGATGACCGGTTTGGTATTGCGGATGCAGCAATTGATGGCCTCGGTCTGGATAATGGGCAGGTCTTCAAAGGGGCATTCGATCCCCAGGTCGCCACGTGCCACCATCAGACCGTCGGAAGCTTTAATGATATCGACCAGATTACTGATCGCCTGTTGATCCTCGATTTTGGCGATAATCTTGGCACTGGAACCGTGCTTTTCCAGATAGGCGTGGAACTCCTCGAGGTCTTTGGCCTCCCGGACGAAGGAGAGGGCGAAAAAGTCGATGGCTTCCTCGATCCCGACATCGACATCGCCCTGATCTTTTTTCGTCAATGCGGGCAGGTTGACCCGGATCCCGGGAAGGTTGATGTGGCGACGGTTCCCCATGGGGCCGGGGATGAGGACTTTGCAGCGGACCCGCTGCCCGTCGATTTCCAGCACTTCCAGACGAATCAGGCCGCTGTCGACCAGCACGGTATCACCCACATTCATGTCGTTGGCAAAACTCGGGTAGTTGACATCCACGCGGCGGACACCGTCCTCGCCCGTGCTGCCGACCCCCTTGCCAAAGGTGAAGTCGAAGATCTCGCCTTCCTTCAGTTGGTAGGATTCCGGGACATCGCCGGTGCGGATTTCCGGCCCCTTTACATCCATAAGGATGGCAATATGACGGCCCACGCGATCGCACACCTTGCGCACGCGGCGGATAATCTCGCGCGACCAGTCATGGTCGGCATGCGCCATATTGATCCGGCAGATGTCGACACCCGCAAGAATGAGTTTCTCAAGGGTCGCCTCGTCCTGCGTGGCCGGACCGATGGTGAAAATGATTTTGGTTTTCTGGTGTGCGCGTTGCATGTGGTTTCTGCCTCAAATAGCTTGCTTGAGCATAGCAGGGGAGGTGCCGATCTCGGGATCGACGACCTCAACAGACAATTTGTCTCCGAGCCCGGCAAACTTTTCCTGTACGAGGGCGACGTTATTACAATCCTTACTCAGGTGCCCCAAATAGACTTTTTGCAGGCGGCTTTGTGGGAGGATGGCTTCCAGCGCCTCGTAGGTGGCCGAATTCGAAAGATGACCGTGCCGCCCACGAATGCGCTGTTTGATCGACCAGGGGCGTCTTTCGTCGCGTTCGAGGAGTTCCTCGTCGTAGTTCGCCTCGATCACCAGAGTGTCCACCTCCCGGATATGCTCCCGCACATGGGCCGGTACGTAGCCGAGGTCGGTAATCCAGGCCAGGCTGCCCGGGCGGGCAAACAGGTCGCCCTCCTCGCCCCAGGAAAAGGTAAACCCGACCGGGTCGAAGGCGTCGTGCGGCAGCCGAAAAGAACGGACACGCAGATCGCGGAACGGAAAGGCCGTGCCGGTTTGAAAATGCTGCCAGTTCACCCGCTTGCGGCAGTATTTCGCCTGCACGGCGTCGGCGGTATCGCGGTTGGCATAGACCGGCAAATCGCTGCGCTTGGCGAGCCCGCGCAGGCCCTGGGCATGGTCGCCGTGCTCGTGAGTGAGAAAGACGGCATCGATCGAATCAATGGATTCGCCGATGCTTTCCAGCATTTGCTCGATCCGTTTGGCCGAAAAACCGGCGTCGAGCAGGACCTTGGTATGCGCGGTTTGGAGAAGCGCGCAGTTGCCACTGCTACTTGAACCGAGTATCCTGAAGCTGACCGACATGAACTCTGAATTTGTAAGCGACGGGCCCGGCCGGTAAAGCATTAATGCGTTCGACTCATAAGATTGGCAGTTTCCGGACCGGAGTGTCGATGCAACATCCCATCCATATCGCTCGGGGAAAAGAATGATTTTTACAACCGCTTCGTTAGAGAGGGGAGGAAGGGAGTTGTTTACTTGGGAAGCGAGAGACGCCGAATACCCTCTTTAAGATGACGACATTGAAGTTGATCAAAAGTCCGACTTTGCAGTCTGTCCGCTTCATGTAGGTTATAAGTTGCGCTTGGTGTATCGCCGCAAGTTCTTTGACGACTTTCAGTTCGACAATGACTTTCCCATCCGCGATCAGGTCGAGAGTGAAATCCTCATCCAATTCAAGGTCTTTGTATTTAAGTTGAAGCTTCACCTGCCGCCTCACTTCGATACCGCGCAGCTTAAGCTCATGTGCGAGGCTTTTCTCGTAAATACTCTCAATAAGCCCAGGCCCCCAGTGGCTATGCACCTCCATGGCCGCGCCAACAATGATCCCAGTGAGTTCAGTGTATTCGTCCATGAAATGAACTTTTAACAATCGTTGCTGATGGTAACTGAAAGCTTCCCTCCCTTCCTCGCCCGAAGGGCTCTCTAGCGCAGCGGTTGTAAAATAATATCAGAAGAGAGAGGGCAGAGGTAGGCCGGGAATGACGCCAAATTATTTCGACATTGCCTGCTTCAACTAAATCGGGGCGTTCAAAGATATTTTGAGTCATTGATTTTGCACGTCTGCTTCTGCCCTCCGGCCTCTGTCTTCTGATACCTCTCTTATGCGCTTGCCAGCGGGCGGGGGAGTCTTTTTCCTCCCAGGTCCGAATCTCGCGCCGGAGGCTTGCGCATGATGCCTTCTTCCGACAGAGTATTATGATGTAAGGGCAGCCCGCCCACAGCGATTTTTAGACATGAGCAGCGATAACAGTCAGTCTTCGCGGGACCAGTTGGATCAGCCGCGTGCACAGCCGAGCAAGTTCTATGACAAGAACTTCGTGCTTTCGGATGCCTACCGCGCGGGGCTGCCTGACATGCAGAATGCCGACGCCCTGGAAATTTACGGCGCCAACGTGCCCATTCTGAAGGTCGGGATTTCCAACTTCCGGCTACCGCTGCGCTACATCACATCAAGTTCGGACACCCATACCCTGGAAACCTCGGTGACGGGTACCGTCTCATTGGAGGCCAATCAGAAGGGGATCAATATGTCGCGGATCATGCGGGTTTTCTACGATTTTGAGGACCGTATTTTCACGCCGGACCTCCTGCGCGAGGTCTTGACGGAATACAAAAAGCAGATTCACGCCCACCGGGCCCAGCTGCGGCTCGACTTCGAATATCCCATCATGAAGTCCAGCCTGCGCAGCGGCTTACAGGGCTGGCAATACTACCGCTCCGGTTTTGAAGGTAAAATCGACGAGTTGAACCGCTTCCGTAAATACATCCACTTCGATTTTATTTACTCTTCCGCCTGCCCCTGCTCCTCCGAGCTTTCCGAGCATGCCCGCGAAAGCCGCGACGTTTATGGAATCCCGCATTCGCAGCGTAGCACTGCACGGGTGAGCGTGGAGATCGCCGACGGGCAGCACCTTTCCATCGAAGAGCTGCAGGCCATCTGCCTGGAGGCGCTGCAGACGGAGACACAGGTCATGGTTAAGCGCGAAGACGAGCAGGCCTTTGCCGAAATGAACGGCGCCTTTACCAAATTTGTGGAGGATGCCGCACGCCTGCTCTACGAGCAACTGGACGCCGAGCCCAAGATCGTGGATTTCCAAGTGGCCTGCGCCCACCTCGAATCCCTGCACTCGCACGATGCGGTCGCCGTGATCAACAAAGGCGTACCGGGTGGCTTTACCGGTCAGTTCGACGACTTCAAGAGCCTGATCCGGTAGTGGCTCCGCTTGCAGATGCCAGTATGCCATAAATTATTACTCTAGAAAGAGTCGTCAGAGGTCAGAAGGCAAAGGTCGGGATTAAAACCATTCAGTTATGTATGGTGAGCACGGACGTAGAATACAGGCATGCGCAAGCGCAGCCTCTACTGCCGGAAGTGCCGCTTACGGGATCGTAATCTTCGCCGTGCCCGAGGAACTCGGGCGCATGCGCTCGCCGCCGTGTTCAATGGTGAGAAACTCACCGGCGGTAAAGAGAATATCCACCGGGCCGCTTTTTTCCAAAGTCACGCTTTCGCCTTCGCTCATGGTCTTCCGATAAAGCTCGGTATCATCTTCTTTCTGGCGCACGAGCACATAAACATTACCGCTGGCACGCAGGGTGACGGAGTTACTGCTGGCCGGGGTCTCGGAATTCTCCCCGCCACCGGTCAACATGTCACTGGCGCTGGAGGTTTCGCGGAGTTCGGGTTCAACCGGCTCCGAGCTCTCGCTGCCGCCACTGCCGAGGATGGCCCAAATGAGACCAAATACGACAAAGACCAGGGCCAGTGTCCCCACAAAAATCAGCCCGATTTTAAGGTAAAACGTTTTATCGCTCTCGTCCTCACGTTCGGGTGCTTCATCCTCGTCGTCAGATTCCTCGACGGCCGGGCCCGGTCTTGGAGAGATACGTCCGAGTGAAGGCGAGCTTTCTTCTTCGGCCTCTGGTGCGTCAGCCCGTTCCGGCTTCTTGACTTCCATTTGCCCGAACCATTCGGCTCCGGACTTTTTACCCAATCGGGTGTTGCTTAGCTGTTGCGCGTTGTAGTCGGTCAGGGTCTTTTCGACATCCAGCTTCAGGTAGCGCGCGTAGTTTTTCAGAAAGCCGCGCTTGTAAATATCCGGAAGATCGAAATCGAATTTGTTTTGTTCGATACTCGAAAGGAAATCACTGCGGATCTTGGTCGCTTCGGCTGCCTCGCGTAGAGAGATGCCCTTGCGCTTGCGTGCTTCTTCCAGTCGTTCCCCGATAGTTTGCATGAATGTCACCTATTTGAGCTTGGTAAGCAGCAACCGCAAGCATGAATCTTCTCTAGCCACGCTGAATCAACAAATCCGCCCATTCGCCATCGATACGTGAGTCGAGTTGGACCGGGCCGAGCTCCAGCTCTTCGAAGCGCGATTGGTAATGCGCCGACACCTGTTCCAGCTCCTTGGCCAGGATCCCGCTCAGGGCGAGGGTGCCGCCTGCGGCAACGGCATGCACGAGGTGGTCGGAATAGGGGATCAAGACATCGGTCTGAATATTGGCGAGAATCAGGTCGGCCTGGCGTGCCTTCAGGCCCGCTTCCAAATCCGCCACCACAAACGTGATCGGAGTGGTGATGTGGTTGTTCTCCACCACGTTTTCTTCACAGACGCGGATCGCTTCCGGGTCGAAATCAAAGGCATAAATATTTTTAAACCCGAGTGCTGCGGCCGAGAGAGCAAGCACCCCGGAGCCGCAGCCGGCATCGATCAGGTCGATCGTGTCGACTTGATCCGGATGAGCCTCCCTGTAGTCCAGCAGGCGGCGGGCGCACAGGCGGGTGGTCTCGTGAGCGCCCGTACCGAAGGCCATCCCGGCATCGAGGTAGACCACGCCGTCTCCCTCGGGCGGCGATATATTGTCTCGTTCCCAAAGTGGAATCCAATGGAGTTGGCGGTCGCTCCACGGTTTGACGAACTCCTTGTAGGCGTTCTGCCAGTCGGCATCGTTGATGGTGCTGAGGGCAAAGTCCTCCGGCAGTTCGGGAAATTCCTCCCGAAGCGTCGCCAGTTCGGCATCGGCGGTAGGCTCGTCCGGAAAGAAGCCGAAGACTTCGTAGGGGTCGTCGCGCTCGCGTTGCATCACACCCCAATAGATGGTTTCGGTTTCAAAGAAATAGGCTTCCAGTCGGTCGGCCAGTTCGGCCGGGACAATGGCGCGGAGTTCGGTTTGTGTGCTCACGTTATTTAATCACGAAGTTGCGTCTCGTACTGTTGATGGCACAGTTGTGCTTGCCAACAGAAATCAACCATCGAAAGGACCACTCAAAATGATTCATGCCTACGCCGCACAGGAACCCGGAGCCAAACTTGAACCTTTTGAATACGACCCGGGCCCGCTCGGGGCGAAAGAGGTGGAAATCAAAGTCGATTATTGCGGGCTCTGCCACAGCGATCTCAGCATGTTGAACAATGACTGGGGCCTGACCTCCTATCCTTTTGTCCCGGGGCACGAAGTCGCGGGGACGATCGCAGCAGTCGGCAGTGATGTGACGCATCTTTCGGTCGGCCAGGTGGTTGGCCTGGGCTGGCATGCCGGCTACTGTGAAACCTGCCCCAGCTGTTTGTCCGGGGATCATAACCTCTGTTCACAGGCGGACCAGACGATCGTGGGGCGTCACGGTGGCTTTGCTGACAAGGTGCGCGCAGAGGCGACCAGTGTTATTCCACTGCCTGACGGCGTGGACCCCGCGACGGCAGGCCCGCTTTTTTGTGGCGGGATCACGGTCTTCAATCCACTGGTGCAATACGAGATCAGCCCGACATCCAAGGTCGCGGTCATCGGGATCGGGGGGCTGGGCCATCTAGCGCTCGCCTTTCTCAATGCCTGGGGCTGCGAAGTGACGGCTTTCACCTCCAGCGAGGCCAAGCGCACGGAAGCGCTCGAGCTCGGTGCGCACAAGACGCTTAACTCCCGTGATGCGGGCGAGCTCGAAGCGGCGGCCGGGAGCTTCGACTTGGTCCTGTCGACTGTGAATGTGAAACTCGATTGGGAGGCTTATGTCAACACGCTGAAACCGAAAGGGCGCCTGCACTTTGTGGGGGCGACTCTGGAGCCGATCAAATTGGGTGTTTTCTCCCTGATCATGGCCCAGCGTTCGGTCTCCGGTTCACCGGTGGGCAGCCCCGCCACCATTGCCCGAATGCTGGAGTTTGCCGCGGCCCATGAAATCAAACCGGTGGTGGAACACTTTAAATTCGATCAGGTGAACGAAGCCCTGGCGCATCTCGAAAATGGCCAGGCCCGCTACCGCGTGGTGATGAGCCACTAACTAAAGTTGCTTTACCGGGATGTACGGTCGGTCAACGTAGGCAGCCCGCTTTAGCCGGCTGCCCGTCCGTGCAAACGGTTGCGCTAGTCCCCGCGGGGTCACAGGGCGAAACCACGGTGACGGCGCTCTGTAATCTGACTTCCCCAGCAGAGTCTGACATAGGAAATTAATTTAATTCACAACCGCTGCGCTAGAGCAGGGAGGAAGGGATTATGAAAATGGGTCTTTGTCGTCGAATGAGCCACGCCGGACAAGAGCGGGAGTCCTGCCGGTGTTGAAGCATCAACCCTTCGGCGGCTTGATCTTTCCTTTGCTCAAGCGCGCCACCACATCGGGGAGGAGGCGGTGCTCGGCGATGTGGATCTTTTTCGCCAGCAGATCGACCGTATCCGCATCCTCGACCCGCACTTCTTTTTGGTCGATGATCGGTCCGGCATCGAGCGCCGGGGTCACCCAGTGGACGGTGCAACCAGTAATTTTAACGCCGAAATCGTGAGCATCCCGAATCCCGTCGGAACCCTTAAAGCTGGGGAGCAGGCTGGGGTGCAGGTTGATCACACGGCCCTCGAAGGCCTCGATGAATTTCGCCCGGAGGATGCGCATGAAGCCCGCCAGCACGATGAGCTTGGGCGAGAAGCTCTCGATCCGCTCGATGTAGGCGTCCTCGGCGTCCTGGCTCAGGCGCGGGCCGGACTTGCCCGGATCCAGGTAGATCGCGGGCACTTTGAACTTCTGTCCGAGCGAAAGGATGCGGGCATCCTCCACATCACTGATGACCGCAGCGATCTTGGCCGCTCCCAGTTTTTTTGAAGCTTCGGCCTTGAGCAATGCTTCCGCATTGGAGCCCCTGCCGGATCCGAGAATGACAATAGGATAGGCCATTTGAGTGAGAAGTGAAAGTTAATGTGAAAGTGGGCGCATCGGATTTTCGGGTTCCCCTGACTTTGAACGAAAACCGGCAATCGGATAACTGTTGAACGGCGCGTGCGGCCTTACTGGAAGAAGTTTTTAGCTTTTTCGACGAACGATTCGCTGACCGGATTGGCCGGATCCCCGCAAGCTTCGGCATACTCCTCGAGTTTCGCCTTTTGCTCGCTGTTTAGTTTGGTGGGCACTTCCACCTGCACACGGATGAGCAGATCTCCCTTGCGGCCACCGCGCAGTGCGGGGATGCCCTGATCGCGCAGCCGGAAAGTCGTGCCGCTTTGTGTGCCGGGGGGGATTTTCAAGTTTCCTTTCCCGAAGAGGGTGGGCACATCAATCGAGCCGCCCAGTGCGGCGAGTGTGAATTTGATCGGCACTTCACAGAAAAGGTCATTATCGCGGCGCTCGAAGAGCTCGTGCTCTTTGACGTGGATGATGATGTAAAGATCGCCTGCCTGGCCGCCCATTTGTCCGGCCTCACCTTTGCCGCTGGAGCGCAGTTTGGAACCCGTGGCCACACCGGCAGGAATGCGCACATTGACCGTGCTGCTGTCCATGACGCGGCCTTCACCCCGGCAATCCGTGCAGGGCTTTTCGATGGTCTGGCCCGCGCCCTGACAGCTGGGGCAGACTTGACGGAAACTGATAAAACCACGGTTGGACGTGACCTGTCCGGCCCCGCCACAGGTCTGGCAGGTGACCTTTTTCGAGCCGGGCTCCGCACCACTGCCGCTGCACTTTTTGCAGGCCACCGGACGACGGTAACGAATTTCCTTCTCGGTGCCCTTGGCCGCCTCTTCCAAAGTAATTTCCAGATCGTAGCGTAGGTCCGCGCCGTGGGCCGCTCCACCGCCACCGGCATGCCCGCCGCCACCGCCGAAGAATTCTTCGAAGATGCCGCCACCGCCGCCGCCACCGAAGGCTTCGCGGAAGATATCGAACGGATCGTGCCCGGCGAATCCGCCGCCGCCACCTCCGCCGGCGCGGCCCATACCGCCCTGGGTGAAGGCCGCGTGGCCGTAACGGTCGTAGGCGGCACGCTTATCCTCGTCCTTCAGCACGTCGTAGGCTTCGGAAATCTCTTTGAATTTAGCTTCCGCTTTGGCGTCGCCGGGATTTTTGTCCGGGTGGTATTTGACCGCCAGTTTGCGATAGGCCTTTTTCAGTTCATCCGCCGAAGCGTCGCGTGAAACGCCCAGGAGTTCGTAGTAATCTCCGGATGCCATAATGTTTTAGCTTTCTTCTTTCGCTGGACCGCTGGAGACGATCACGTTGGCCGCCCGGATCAGGCGATCGTTCAGGCGATAGCCGGCGCGCGCGGTCTCGATGACATGGTCTTCCTCCACCTCGTCGGAGGGCTGATGGGCCACACATTCGTGCAGGTTCGGATCGAAGCGCTCGCCGTCGGGGATCAATTCTTCGAGGCCCTGTTCGGCCAGCGTTTTCTTGAGTTGGTCGTCGACCATTTTGAAGCCGATCGTCACATCCTTTGCCTCCGGATGGTTCTCGGCGGCCTGGAGGCCGAGCTTCATGGTGTCGAGCACAGGCAGCAGCTCCTCGATGACGCCGGCGGCGGCACTGCGAATGATGTCCTGCTTCTCGCGGCCCATGCGTTTGCGGTAATTCTCCAGATCGGCCACGGAGCGAAGGTAGCGTGCCTTCATCTCGGCGGCTTCCGCCTGCGCTTTTTCCAGCTCGCTGAGCTCAGGCTCGGCGGCGCTTGCTTCCTCGGCGGCAGCCTCCGGCTCAACTTCCACTTCGGCTGCGGCGGAGGTCTCCTCAAATTCTTCGGTTTCCTTGGTCTCTTTGTCTTTCATAGTGTGTCGTGTACGACAGTTACGGTCACTGCCGGTTTCAAAGTGAGCGCGGAAGTGTGGGGATTATTTAGCAGAGATCAAGAATGCACTTCCGGGCGTCGATACCAGAAGCCGCAGAGCTTTCGCCAGCGCACGGCGAGGGGAAAAAGCATCATAAAGAAAACCCAGCCCAGAATTTGCGGGCCGGAATACCAGTTCAGCTTGCGGGCCGAGGTCCGGGCGGGGGAGGAACGGATGATTTCGAAGCGGAGCCCTTTCCGCCGGCCCCATTTCTTGAGGAGGCGGGAGAGTCGCACTTCTTCGCTGGCGTAGAGTCGTTCGTCAAATCCATCGACCTCGCGAAACGCATCGGCCCGGCAGAAGAGGTAGCTCCCGGCCGCGATTTGCGTGAGTTTGGAGATGCGTTCCCACAGGCCGATCCCGAAGCGACCGACCGCGCTGATCGGCCCCTCGAACTGAATGATCGAGCCGCCGCCGACAAAGCGCCCGGAAGCAAGCATGTCCAGACTCTCCGCCAACAGGCCGGGGGAGATGCGGGTGTCGGCATCGACAAAGATCAAATGGCGGCCCCGGCTTTGATTCGCCCCGCTGTTCCGGGCGCGGGCGATCTGGTTGACCGGTTCAAAGACAACGTGGTCGGCACCATGGGCACGGGCCACATCCGCCGTATCGTCGGTGGAATTGTTGTCCACGACGACGATCTCTCCGGGAACCGCCTGCGCGGACATCGCCGTGCGGACCGCCGCCAGGGTGGCTGGGAGTTCCTGCGCTTCGTTGAACGCGGGAATGATGACCGAGTAGCTCGGCTCGGTGTTGATTTTCGAATCAGTCGGCATTCTGACTCCGTTCGATCACTGGCAGGTGCACTTCAAAACGCTTCAAAAACCAGGGGACATAGGGCCCGTTCCAGAATACGCCCCGGGCCTCCCCGTCGGCTTTATGGGTGGGATGGGAGTTCAGCCAAGCCTGCAGTTGTTTGCGTGCTGCATTGAAATTCTCCCTGGTGTAGCCTCCGCGCACGCCGATGCTGGCAACCAAGCGTTCGGGCAAATCGACCACTTTCACCTCGTCGGTGGAGGAAAGCTCGCGGTGACTGGCATCCGCGCCGATATAAAAATACATCCGGCCCGGCATCATTTCCGCTTCGACCGGAGTCGTCATGGCGATATCATTCCGGCTGATGTAGCGAAAGAGCGGGCGAAAGAGTCCGTTATTCTCGGAAAAATAATGATCCTTGCACTCAGAGACAATCATGCGGCTGGCGGGAATGGTCTTCAACTCCGTCGCACCCACCTCCGTTTGGGGGAAGGCCTGCTGATCCGCATGCGTTGTGCTTTGTAGGCTCATACTGATCAATATAAGCAGATAGTAGTATTTCACGAGGAAGAATCATGTTTCGGCGTCTCTGCCTTACAGGCGGTGAATGCGCTTGAGGGTTGGAATAATTCTTTCGGCGGTGCATCTTGACTGCATGCGTTTCAAAGAATTCACACGCGCCGTCAGCTTTTTTTGTCTCGCGGCCTTGTCGCTGCAGGCCGAGCCGGTGCAATCGGTCCATACCACGATCGACCTGGTTTCGGACAGCAGCGAGATCGTGCCGGGGCAGACCTTCCAGCTGGCCGTGACCTTCGACATGGAACCGGAGTGGCACATCTACTGGGAGAACCCGGGGGCCAGTGGCCTGCCGCCCGAGTTGGACTGGAAACTGCCCGACGGCTTTGAAGCCGGCGAAATCGTCTGGCCCGCCCCCGAGCGTATTTCCCTCGAAGGCCTGGTCAGCTACGGTTTTAAGGATACCGCCACGCTGGTCGTGCCGGTGGTGGCCCCGTCGGATCTTGAGCCCGGAGCCGAGATTCCGGTCCGGCTCGACCTCAGCTTTCTCATCTGTAAAGAAATTTGCCTGCCGGGTGATGCCAGCCTGGAGCTAACGCTACGCAGTGGTACGACTCAAAAACCGAGTGCCGATTCCGCGGTCTTTGAACGCGCACGTGAGGCTCAGCCCGGAGAGGAGGTCCCCTTCGAGGTGACGCCCATCGCCATGGATGAGAAAACACTGACGGTGGAGATTTCCGGTGCCGACCTGCCGGAATCGCTTTATTTCTACGCAGCGGAAGCGAGCATGCTCGATCCCAACGCCGACCAGCCTTACACCATCGCCGACGGCACCGGCCGTCTGAGCCTTCCCCTTGACTTTGCCTTTTTTGATCAAGAGCCCGGCAAAATCAAAGGTGTGCTGCGGTCGCCGGACCAAAGCTGGCATGCGGTGGTCCCGGTCAAGTCCCAGTCCAGCCGGGCCGCCTCGTCCGCCGAGTCCGCAGAGGTGTCAGTGGCCGCCTCCCCCGGGGGGCTGGAGCAAAAGCTGTTGGACTTCGGCCTCCTGGGCTGGCTCCTCCTCGCTTTCGTCGGCGGCTTGATTCTCAATGTCATGCCCTGTGTCCTGCCGGTGCTCTCGCTCAAGGTGTTTTCGCTGCTGAATCACAGCGGGCAGTCCCGCAGCCACGCTTTGGCGCACGGGATCGCTTATACGCTCGGTGTGGTGGCCAGCTTCATTCTCCTGGCGGCGGTGCTGTTCAGCCTTCGGGCACTGGGCGAAAGTATCGGCTGGGGCTTTCAACTGCAAAATCCGGGATTTGTGCTGGTACTCGGACTCGTTTTTTTCCTCTTCGGGCTCAACTTGCTGGGGGTCTTTGAGATTGGTTCCGGACTGGTCGGGGCCGATGCCAAAGTTGCCGGGCGTAAGGACCTATTCGGCTCTTTCGGAGTCGGAGTCCTGGCTGCGGTTGTAGGGGCGCCCTGTGTAGGGCCCTTTGTCGGTGGCGTCAGCGGGGTCGCGCTTCAGACCAATACCTTCACCGGGCTATTCATCTTTGCCATGCTCGGCTTCGGTATGGCCTCGCCATTTCTTTTCCTGGCCATCTTTCCCAAGCTGGTGGCGTACCTGCCCAAGCCGGGCCCCTGGATGGAAACCTTCAAACAATCGATGGGCTTCCTCCTCCTGGCTGCGCTGGTCTTTCTACTTTATCTACTCGGACAGCTGGGGGGGGGCGCCGCCATCACGGTGATGCTCGTTGTCCTGCTGGTCTCTGCAATCGCGGCCTGGGTCTACGGGCGCTGGGCGGCACCGGGGAAATCATTCAAGTCGCGGATCATTGCCCGGAGCATAACGATTCTACTGCTTGTAGCCGGTGCTTTCTGGGGCTTGCGTGCGATCGATGCGGCCTACGACAACTTTACCCGCGGTGTTGCCGGAGCGGCTACTGAAGACGGGCACTGGGCCCCCTGGAGCAAGGAGGCTGTCGAGCAGGCGATCGCCGAGGGGAAGCCGGTCTTTGTCGATTTTACGGCCACCTGGTGCCTGATCTGCCAGGTGAATAAAAAGACGGCGCTGCGCACGGATGAAACCCACGCGTTGTTTGAAGAGTACGACGTCGTCAGTCTTTCGGCCGACTGGACCCGCCGGGATGCCGCGATTACGGCCGAACTGGAAAAGTTCGGGCGGTCCGGCGTGCCCCTCTATTTGCTCTATAGCCCGGAGGGCGAGGTTTCGGTGCTACCGCAGAATTTGACCAACGGGATTATCCGGGAGGCGGTCGAAGGCCTCTTTGAGGATTAGCCGAATTAGATTTGCTATGTCTGCTCGCAGCGGCAAAAACGGGGCATGTTTTATGACGAGGTCAACGTGACTTTAAAGGCGGGCAAGGGCGGCGACGGCTGCTTCAGCTTCCGCCGTGCCAAGTATGAGCCCAAGGGCGGACCCGATGGCGGCGATGGTGGCCGCGGTGGCAATGTGTACATTGTGGGCGATACCAATGTCGCGGATCTGACGGATTTCCACTTCAAGCCCGGGTGGCGCGCCAAGAACGGCGAGCCCGGCCGGGGCAGTGATCAACACGGCGCCAAAGGCAGCCACCTGACGCTTAAGCTGCCCGTCGGGACCATCGTGGTGGACCGGGAGACGGGCGATCCGATCGCCGAGGTGACCGAACATGGCGAAGAAGTGCTCCTGCTCGAAGGTGGCGATGGCGGTAAAGGCAACGCCCAGTTCAAGTCCTCCACCAATCAGGCGCCACGGCAATTTACCCTCGGCAAACCGGGCGAGGAAGGGGAGTTTCGTCTCATCATCAAGACCATCGCCGATGTCGGTCTGATCGGCTTTCCCAATGCGGGTAAGTCCACTTTGCTGAACATGATGACCAATGCGCACCCGAAAACGGGCGCATACCCCTTCACCACCATGTTTCCGACGGTGGGCGTGCTGGAGTACCCCGATCAGTTTGAGCGGATCACGCTGGCCGATATTCCCGGCCTCATCGAAGGAGCCAGTAAAAACAAGGGGCTCGGGCACCGCTTCCTCAAGCATGTCGAACGCTGCAAGGTGCTTCTGGTCATGATTGATATGCAGGGCACCGACGGGCGTGAGCCGATTTCGGATTACCGCGTGCTGCAAAAGGAGCTCAAGTTGTACATGCCGGGGCTGGTTCGTAAGCCGGTGCTGGTTTGTGCGAACAAAATGGACGAACCGGACGCTCCGGATAACCTGGCAAGCTTCCGAAAAAAGGTGAAAGAGACCGTCTATCCAATTTCCTGTGTATCCGACGAGGGGTTCGAGGAATTGAAGCAGGCCCTTCTGGCGGAAGTGCTGGAAATACGCCGTGCGGAACGTGAAGAGGATTGACCCCGGGGTAAGCCGTTAGTAACGTTCGCGTACACACTATGTCCCGTGTCGTTCCATTTTTGCTTCTTTTCAGCATCAGCATATCTTTTGTGCATGCTGAATTTCGCACGTTTACGAACGATTTCGGGGACTCGGTTGAAGCCAAGCTGATCGAGTTGAAAAAGGAAGACAGCATTATCCGGATGCAGCTCAGGAACGGGCGCAAAATCGACGCGAAGCTTTCCGCCTTCAGCCAGTCCGATCAAAAATACATTCGTAAGTGGTGGGGTGAGGTTGTCGCTGAAAGACAGATCCTGCACAAGCAAGCGCGCATTGATGTGGAGATTAAGATTGATACCAAAACACGCTCCAGCGGGCACTCCAGTTGGTACTCGGAATCCGACGATAAAACAAAAATCTTTTATCCGGAAGTGACGATCGAAAACAATGAATCCCAGACTTTTAAGGGGAATGAACTGCGTCTGGTGATTTTTGCAGACGACATGCGCTACAAGGGGCAAATGAAAGTGGTTTCTGCCAGCAGCATTAAGACGGATCTGAAAGAGCGCGAGGAAATCGTTTTGGAACCCGACGCTTTTCGGCTCAGGCATTACGAGTATGACAGTAATTATTTTAACTACGATTACGAGTACGGTTACAAATACAGCGGTTATGCGATGACACTGAAAAACTCGAAAGGGGAAGTCATCTACGAAGACGCTACGAAAGATAAGTTCCTCAAATCAAAGCACTTATACAGCTGCAAAAAAGGCCAGATCTTTGACGAGGACTTCAAGCGCAGGCTGAAATCCAGCGGTAGCAGTTCTTCCTACGCCAACTAATAAATTTGTCTCTGAGCTTGTTGACCCGGTAACGAGGCCTCCCTCCCAGCGATTTTTCTCTTTGACCCTGCTCGGGTGCACGTGTGAGCGTGCACGGTTCACAGGCTTGTCGCAAAAAAAGCCTACACCCACCGGAACATCCGGAAAAAACCATAAACTTATTAAAGTATGAAATTCACCCGACAAATTCTATCTATCCTAGCGCTCAGCATGGGCGTGTCCTTGCAAACGTTCGCACAGGCTCCTGCGGCCCCCGCACAGCAACCGGACCAAATTTCCCAGCTCGCCGAGCTTGTGGGCTTAAGTGACACCCAGGAGCAGGAGATTCGCGATATCGTCGCCGAAATCGAGCCCAAGATCGAACGCCTGCAGACCGAGGCTCAAGCAGTTCAAGCGGAGCTCGTCGAACTATCCGGACCCGACTTTGACGAGGCCGCCATTCGCGAAAAGGCCTCCGAACTGGGGACCCTTGAGGGCGAGATGACTGCGTCGTCAATCATTCTGCAGTCCAAGGTTGATGCTGTATTTACAGAGGAACAGCGTCAGCAGCTGGAAGAAATGCAGCGCCAGCAACAGCAAATGCAGCAACAAATGCGTCAGCAACAGATGCAGCGCCAAATCCAGCAGCAGTTGCAACAGCAGCAGCAACAGCCACAACCGGGAGCGGGAGTCGCTCCGGCGAAGTAATCAAGCAGACTGACGACTGAATTTTTTATCGAAAGCCCGGGCATATGCCCGGGCTTTTTTGTGGGATCAAACTTTCCTCAGCGTGGTGTCGCCTGGAAAGATTGCCAATTGTGCCAGGCAAAAAGGGCCATGAAAATAGGGAGCAAAATGGTACCGAGATAGAAGTATCCGGCCACGCCGATGGCCACTGCGACAATCGCGCTGATCAAATGCACGTAACGTTGCTTCCGGGGTCCCAGTATCGCGGCCAGCATTTGGCCCCCGTCCATTGGGTAGACCGGGAGGCAATTCAGAATCGACCAGAATATACTGACCAAAATCAAATCACGCAGAAAAGGGCGGAAGAGTGAGCCTTCAGGAATTTGAATAAGACCGGCTAGACCAATTAGAAGGATGCCAAATGCGAATTGGAGGCCTGGACCCGCTGCCGTGACGAGAAAGGACTGTTTGCGGTCGAGTTGACCCGAGGGGTAAGAGGCAAATCCGCCAAAGGCCTGCAAGGTGATCGATGTCGGCAGACCGTATTTGCGGATCATCAGCGCATGGCCCAGCTCATGAATCATGATGGAAAGAAAGCCGGCGAAGGCGAAGACCGCCACCAGCATGATCTCGAGCGAGTTGGAAGCGTGCAAGCCACCCCCGATAAAGACCATTGTCAGCCAGAACCAGGGTTGCACGCAGACGGGGATGCCTAAAATGGAAAAGCGAATCATAGCGGGCAACATCGGTATTGGGGAATAAAAGCGCAAACACGGAAAATAAAATCTGATTGGAAGTCTCTTTTCCCAAAACCACGGAAAATGAAGCAGGGGGCCAGCCAGGATGCCTTGCCGGTGATCGAAGTGATCGAGCAGTGGCCGGTCTTGGAGGGCCGCGGCAATAAGCTCGCGGAACAACTGCCGGAGTTGAAACGGGAGATTGAAAACGCTCCCCGTTACGAACTCATCAGTTTCAGAAAATAGGAACGAAGTCCGAAAGGTTTTTCTTCAGGGACCCGCCTGTAGCCGAAGGCCTTCGCCTTTGGCCGCAGCGTTTCGAAAGCTCTCAGCTTGTCCCCAAAGCCTAAGGGCTTCGGCTACGGGTGAGGCGCATCTGAAGCCTTCCGGTTGACGCTTGTCCTCCGCCGGTACCTTTACCTAGGGCGGAAACTCAGAGGACTTAGGGGTGTTCTGTTTTGCTTTACGAAGGAAGAAGTCCTTCTCAGTCTTTCTATTGTGAGCCGCACACAGCAAATCGATATCGACGAAGCATCGTTCCAGCAGCGTGCTGAACTGAAAAGTCACCTGGCATGGGAGAGTTTTGTCGCGCTGGCCCGTAAGCCCGGCCGGGAACTGATTGTCGATTGCACCATGCAGCGGCGTGCGATGAAAAGCGGCTTCCTGCTCGCGCTTGCCTGGGGCCTGTCCAGGCGTATCAAAACATGGACGGACAAGAAACGGGTGGGGATCGTCTTTCCCCCCGGTCTGGGTGGCTACATTGCCAATCTGGCGGTCACTCTGGCGGGGAAGGTTCCGGTCAACCTAAACTTCACACTAGGCCCGGCCAGTGTCGAGTCCTGCATTCGCAGGGCAGATATTGACTGCCTGCTCACCACCCAGCGTGTACAAAAGAAGATGACCGGCTTCCCCTGGCCGGACGAAGGGATCGTCGATCTGGTCGAGGAGATGAAAACCCTTTCGAAGCCGAAGACCTTGGCGCTCCTTGCGGCGATCTATGTGCTGCCGGGCAAATTTCTGGCAAAATGTTTGAAGGTGCCTTCGACGGGCGACCGGGACGAGGCTGGCTTGCTCTTCACCAGTGGCAGCTCCGGCGAGCCGAAGGGAGTGGCGCTGACGCATCGGAATATTCTGAGTAACTGCGCCCAGATTGACACGGCCGGCTTGCTGCCGACCTCGGAGAAAGTGCTCGCGAACCTCCCGATTTTTCACAGCTTCGGCTTTACGGTGACGCTCTGGTATCCGCTGCTCCGGGGCTGCCCGGTCGTGACCTTGCCGTCCCCGCTGGAAGTGAAAAAAATTGCGGAGGCGATCCATGCGGAGTCGGCGACGATTTTGATCGGCACGCCCACATTTTTTAAGCCCTACCTGAAACGGGTGGAGCCGGAGCAGTTGGCTTCGCTCAAATACGTGATTGCGGGCGCCGAGAAGACGCCGGACGGATTTGCCGATGCCTGGGAGCAGCGCTTCGGCAGCATTTACTTTGAAGGCTACGGGCTGACCGAAACCTCGCCGGTCGTCTCGGTCAATCTACCGGACAAGCCGCAAGGGGTCGACTATCCCGGAGAGTCGGATGAGGGGAGCCGGCGCGGGTCTGTGGGGCGGTTGTTTCCCGGCCTGGCCGCGCGTATCCTGAATCCGGATACGCGTGTGGCTGCTTCTTGCGATGTCACCGGGTTGCTTGCTTTGAAGGGGCCCAACATATTTGAAGGTTATTTGGAGGATCCCGAGCGCACTGCTGAAGTGAAAGAGGGCGAGTGGTTCATTACCGGAGATCTCGCGCGTTTTGATGCGGACGGCTTTCTCTACATTGAGGGGCGCCTTTCCCGGTTTTCCAAGATTGGTGGCGAGATGGTGCCCCACGGCACGGTCGAGCAGGCCTTGATCGAGGCCTTTGATTTGCTCGACGCGGAAGCGCCGATGCTGGCGGTGGGCGCCCGCCCGGACGAGGCAAAAGGCGAGGCGCTGGTGCTGATTGCCGCCATCGATCTCGAACTGAGCGACGTGCGGGAGAAGCTCGCCTCCGCCGGTTTCAGCAATCTCTGGATTCCAAAAGAGATGAAACGGGTGGAGTCGGTCCCGACGCTGGCCACCGGAAAGCTCGACTTGCGGGGGATTCAGGAGCTGGCCGCATCGGCCTGATCGCCGCAGGCCTTCCTCAGTCGCGCTTGCAAGTGAGTGCGGCGCACTTGTTGCTCGTTGTTCTTGATCGCCATGGCATAGGCGTCGAGCGAGCCGACGAGGTAGACCTTCGACTTTGCCCGGGTGATGCCGGTGTAAACCAGATTTCGTTGCAGGAGCAAAAAGTGTTGTTTGAGCAGGGGGATGACGACGACCGGATACTCGCTGCCCTGGCTCTTGTGGATGGAGATGGCATAGGCGAGGTGGACATTGGCCATTTCGCCTTTGGTGTATTCGACTTGGGTCTCGCCAAAATCAACGGTCAGTCCGGAGCGATCCGGAGCGATGGCCCGGATGATGCCGGTATCACCGTTGAAGACATTCTTGTCGTAGTTGTTGCGGTTTTGGATGACCTTGTCGCCGATTCGGAAGGTGGTGCTACCGTATTCGAGCTCCGCCGGCAGCGGCTTGCGGGTCTTTTCCCGAAAGTGGGTTTGCCTGGCGGCGGCATAATCCGGATCGGAGCGCATGCGTGACTCGGCCTGGTCTTTCGAGTTGAGTACTTCTTGCAGTTCGGCGTTTAAGAGCGTGATCCCGCCCTTGCCCCGGTGCATGGGCGACATGATTTGCAAGTCCTTGATCGGATCGATGCCATGCGTTTTGGGGATGTACTCACGGGCGAGATATTTTATCGCAAGGACGCATTGCTCCGGATCTTCCGCCTCGATGAAGGTAAAGTCCTTTTCCGGGTCGAGCTCCCGAAGACTGCGAAAGGTCATGCCCGGATGCGTCTCGCCGTGGAGAATCGCGTGGGCGGTGGTCACGATACCGCTTTCTTTGCCCTGTCGATAGATGGTATCCAGGCGCGTCACTTTTGCGGGAGGTGCGGTCAGCAGATCGCCCAGTATGTTGCCGGCCCCGACGGAGGGGAGCTGATCGGCATCGCCCACCAGAAGCAGGTGCGCTCCGCTCGGAACGGCATCGAAGAGGTGTGCTGCCAGTCGGGTATCGAGCATACTCGTTTCGTCAAGTATCAGAAAGTCGCAGGGCAGTGGCTCGTCTGCATTGTGTAGAAAGCTTCGGCTGGCGGCGTCAAACTTGAGCAGCCGGTGAATGGTACTGGCCGGCGCCCCGGATGCTTCGGCCAATCGCTGGGCGGCACGCCCGGTCGGAGAGGCGAGGGCAATGCGCACTTTCTTGGCCCGCAGGATGTCGACGACAGCACGGAGGATCGTGGTCTTTCCTGTCCCCGGGCCGCCGGTGATGGCGGACACTTTTGACCGAAGCGTATTCTGTAGGGCCGTGCGTTGTAGGCTAGCCATCTCAAAACCGGTGCGTTGCTCGGCCCAATCGATCGCGGCATCGACCTTGATCGAAGGGAGGATCGACTTGGTCTGACTGATCTGTGCCAGTGCTTCGGCGATTCGTTTTTCTGCGCCAGCTGTCTTGGGGAGCTGGTAGCCGGGGCCAAGACTTTGTCCGGCACTATCGACGGCATTGACCTTGAAGAGCCTTTCTGCCCGGTTCAGCGCGGTGATGTACTGCTGGACAAGGCCCGGCTCAAGATTGAGTAAGCGTGTGGCTTGCTCCAAAATCATTTCAGCGGTGCCCAGTGTGTGACCATCGTCTTCAAGTTGCCGCATGGTGTGGAGAATGCCCGCCTCGATGCGTTCTTTCGAATTGGTGGGGAAGCCCAGGTTGAGTGCGATTTTATCCGCGGTTTTGAAGCCGATGCGTTCGATGTCCTCGGCCAGCCGGTAGGGCTCGTCCTGGAGAATGCGTTTGGCGCCGTTGCCGTATTTTTTCACGAGGCGGACGCATTGGGCCGGCGTGACGCCATAGGTCTGCAAGAACATCATCACGTCCCGGACCGCGCGCTGCTCATCCCAGGCCAGTTTGATTGATTTGGCCCGCTGCTTGCCGATGCCCGGGACTTCGTGCAGGCGCCCCGAATCTTCGCTGATCACGCGCAGGGTATCCGCTCCGAAGTAGTCGACGATCTTCTTCGCATAGGACTTGCCGATGCCATGAATCAGACCGCTGCCGAGGTATTTGCGGATCCCGTGCACGGATGCCGGGAGCTGGGATTTAAAGCGGGCAAATTTGAACTGGTCTCCGTGTTGTGGATGTCGCGTCCATTCACCGTTCAGCCGAAGGGTTTCCCCACACTGCACCCCGGGTAGCTGCCCCAGGATCGTGACCGGCGTTTTCCCCTCGGGCGTGCGGAGCTCGGCAATGCAATAGGCCGAATCCTCGTTGAAGTAGATAATTCTTTCAAGGACTCCGGTGATGCTCTGGTCTGTCTGATGGGGAGCGGACATGCTTTACTCCAATCAAGATATGCCCGTGCGTAGGTCGATACGAAAAAGCCCCCGCAAAGTGCAGGGGCTTGGAAAGAGACCGAATATTACTCGGAAATGACCGGTGGGTCATCGGGAGGATCTTCAGGCGGACCGCCGGGATCGCCGTCCTCGGTTTCCATCGTGAAGATGATGTCATCGAATTCGACATTACCTACGACTTCGACTTGGCCGAACGTAATGCCCGGACGCCCTTGGGCGGACTGCACTTGGAAGTCCTGCTGGCCGGGTCGGTACAGCGCGGTCTGAATGACAGACTCGGTGCCGGCACCTTCAGGAACGAAGCGGAAGATCGCATACCGGCGCTCCAAGTCATCGAAGATTTGCAGGGCACGGTCCTCATTCGCACTCACCCGGACGGAGTAGGAGTCCTCGATTTCCTTGAAGTAATCGAGTGGGACACTGACAACTTCATGGCTGCTTTGAGCCGCGAGGTAAGGTGTGTAAGCCCCGCCGGTGGCCGCGAGTTCGGCGCGCTGTAGCATACCCTGATCATCCTCGTAGGTGGCGACCCCGGTGGCACCCTGGCTGTCCTCGAAGTAGCTCGGGAGTTGATCCAGGAAGTAAACTTGAACCAGACCGCTGGTCTGCGTACTGTACTGGGCCGCAAAGGTGCGAACCTGAGTTTCCTTCTTCATATCCACAATGATGATGCACTCCTCGTTGGACGGGAATTCATAGGTTGTCGTGGGGTCCTCATCCAGAAGGTTCAGGATCTTGTCGATCGGGCCTCCGCTCACGTAAGCGATGCGGGTACCCGTGTAGGCCGACGCAAAATCATAATCAATGATCGGGGATTGCGCCTGTATGAGCTCCTCTTCGCTTTCACCCTTTCCAAGGGTGAACTCGGCTTGGGTAATCTTCAGAGGTCCGGTCGCGCCGAAATTACCAATCGTACCGGATTTGCTGATATCAAAGCGCACCATAATAAACCGGGTCTCGACTTCCGGGAATGTCACGGAGGGGAGTTCGCCCGATTTAAAGTCGATCTCTTTGGTCAGCGCGATCCAGGCATCACTCTCGACATCCTCCAGAGTGTCCGATTTGAAAAGCTGGAAATCACCGGAGGCACTTTGATTGTTCAGGAAGAAACGAGAAACCCGCATGAACTGGCCCAGATCAATGATGTAGTCGTGTCGACCATTCTCGATCGTATAGGTTAGGGCGGAGTTGTCGCTGAGAAAGATGGACTCTTCAAAGTAACCGACATCGGGCACCTGTATCCGCTGAAACTGATCGTCTTTGACCAGGATGAGCGTGGCGCCCATGTGCCAGCGGGCCAGGTTCTTCGGGATTCGTTCAAGCTCCTCGGTGGTGGGCTCGGGAATACGATAAAGATCAACGGTGGCAGACGACTGTGCCGGGAGCACCCCTTGTGAGTAGATGGCGGCACAGGTGATTGCGAGTGCCCGAAGCGAGCCTCGCGGTAGGAGGGTGAGTGTGCTCATAATAATTTGAGGTTAAATTACACAGCGGATGCGGATTATTTACCCTAAAGGTAGCGATCTGTCTACGCGATTGCAATCCTGTAATTTTACGTAGGGAGGTGTTAAATTAAGCTTTACGATAGGCTTATTCGGAGTAGTATTGCAATCGTTAGGCTACTTGGTTCGCCTTCACCTATCCTACCTACGAACAACAATCCGCAAAATCTCTATGAAACTGCCCATGCAGTATATAAGAGTCGCCGTTTTGGCTGCGTGTGCCTCGACGCTCTCAGTCTCCGCACAAGTTGATAAAACACCCGATTTCGCGCCTTTCCTTCTGGATAAACGTGTCGAGCGCGAGGATTACAACTTTCGGCTGGGTCCCATGCTGGTCGATATGGTCGGCTCCTTTGGAATTGAGTATAACGATAATATCAACACGTCCGAAGTCGCGCCGATCGAGGATGTGATCCTTCAGCCGGGCATTTCCTTTGGCCTGAAGTGGCAGATCAACGAATACAATGAACTGGATGCGAATCTTGGCTTGGAATACTGGCATTACCTCAGCGAGAGTGAGCTGAATGACTTCAGCAACCAGATCGGGCTCACTCCCAATACGGAGCTTTCCTTCCGGGTGTTGATTAAAGATATCACCTTTCGGATTTACGACCGCATCCAATATTCCTTCGATTCAGCCGACTCTGTCGTGGTGGATCCGGTCACCGGTAACGTTATCGATAGCGATCCCGAAGCGTTTACCCGTTTCCGGAACGTTTTAGGGATTCAAACCGAATGGTTTATCGGCGAAACGATCTTCAGCGCCCAGCTCAGCCGGGAGGATATTTACAGTCCGGAGGATATTTTCGAATACGTGAACCGCTACGAACACAAGGCGGCATTGAACGTCGAGCGCGCGCTGGCCGCTAACTTCACTACCGGCCTGGGTATTTCTTACTCCACGATCGACTTTGACCTGGCGGTCAACAACGACGCGGATACGTTTACCTTCGGCCCGTGGATCGATTGGAAAATTACGGAATTCATCGGTCTCTACGCTGGTGTCGCGTACAACGACTATGATTTTGAAACGGGTGCCCTAACAGACGGCACTGTTTTTGGCGACGACTCCGAACTCGAGGATTACACTTGGATGGTGCGCCTGAGCCACGTCGCCAACGAAGTGTTTAACCACCAAGTCGAATGGTATCGCGCCATCTCTGTCAGTAACACAGCCAACAGTAACGTACTCGACGGCATCCGCTACTCCTTCGCCTATAACATCATGCCCAGAATCCGCCTGGATGGGGCAGTTGGGTATGAAGAGAGCGAAAGTTCAGGTGGCCTGATCAATGACGACTTTGACCGCTGGATATGGGGTTTGTCGACCGAGGTCTTATTGGGGCCGCAATTAACTGCAGATATAGGCTATCGTTACATCGATAAAGAGTCCGATGCCGCATTTCAAAGTTATGAACAAAATCAGTTTCGCATTTTCTTAAAATACGACTTTTAATTAAATGCTCTGAAACGATGTTTGTCTACCTACGGAAAGTTTGTGTGCCCGTTCTCCTGGCTTTGGGGATGTGCACTGCCCTGATGGCGGATAACGGGACTCAAACTGTACCTGCCGACACAGACCCGGATTACATGTCGCTGCTGGATGATGACTGGGAGTTGAAATCCGGCGATCGCGTTGTTTACGAAGTCCTGGAAGAACGGGAGGACGAGCCAATGCTTTTGGTGGTCAATGGTAACGGCGATCTCCGTGTCCCGCTCATTGGTCGTGTGGAGGCGCAGGGCAAAACGAGCAAACAACTGGCGTTTGAAATAAAAAAAGAATTGGAGAAGGAATTTTTTCACCGCGCCACCGTGGTGATCAGTCAGCGGGAGGAAGACCGCAACCGGGGGCGTATTTCTGTCATCGGTGAAGTAAGGCGTCAGGGAGAACAAATCATCCCCGTGGATTCGCCGCTGACTCTCAGCCAAGCGATCATGCAAAGTGGCGGCTTTTCTGCCGAGGCAGACCGTTCGAAGGTCAGCGTGGTCGGCCAAGGGGAGCAGCAGGCGCGCCTGGAAATAGATCTAGGTGCCATGCTGGAAAGCGGCGACCTCTCGCAGGATCCGATCCTCAAACCCGGGGATTCAGTCATCGTGCCCCGTACCGATCAGTCAAAGAACCAGGTCTATGTCCTTGGTGCGGTCAATGCCCCCGGGCTTTATTCCATTCGCGGGAGTAATTTTACCTTGAGCCAGGTGATATTGATGGCGAAAGGCTTTACCCGTTTTGCCCGCAAGAACAAGGTGCGCCTGGTTTCCAAAGACGAGAGTGGTGAAAAAGTGGAGCGTGAGATTGATGTGGGAAAGATACTTGAAGGCGGCGACCGTGCCAAAGATCCTGTCATCAAGCCGGGCGATATGGTAATTGTTGATGAGAAGATGATTAGTTTTACTGGTTAGTTTTTGGATCGGCCCCTAATCTATGTAGAATAAATGAGTGACCTATTCAATGACGACAACCAGGCAGGGAAGGTGGATTATGCGGAAATACTGCATAAAAGCATTTACCGGACGAAGATCGTGCTCAAGCGCTTCTGGTGGGTCTTGCCGGTCGCGGTGTCGTTGGGTGTCGCCTACAAGGCCATCGAGAGCTTTTTAGAAGCGCCGAATTATCGCTCGAATGCCCAGATGATGTTGAGCGGACGGATCTCACTCCCGGAGAATGAGCTTTATGCGGAGGAGCGTGCCAATTTCTTCGGCACACAAATTGAGCTGATGGAAAGCAGCCAGGTGAAATCCCGGGCGATCGAGCGGGTGAAACTGACAGAACCCGAAGTCTACGAGAGTCTGGAGCAAAAAGAAGAGTTTCTCAATGAGGGGCTGCGTAGTCTCAAAATTGCAGCCGAGGTGAAGGATGACACCTCAATTTTCGCACTCTCTGCCATCACCCCGGACCGAAAGTTTTCGCAGGAATTCCTCGATGCGGTCATGGCGGAATACATCAACCGGCGGAGTGAAATGCGGGCCAAGACCTCTGAAAAGACCTACGACGCGATCGCTGCAAAAATCAAGTCACTCGAGGACGAGATTAATCAAAACGAAGATGCCATCGTCGATTTCCAACGCAAAAATAATATAGTGTTCATACAGGAGCAGGGGTCTGCAGCCGGCACCTATCTTGCTGATCTTAAACGGCGACTCGCCGAATTGAAGACGGAGTCACGGACGCTATCATCGATCTCGGACAGTAGTGAAGTTGAGGAACTTATCTTGAAGGATGTTCCCACGCCGGACGACGGCTCCTCGGACGGGACCATTGTTTCCGCAATCGGCTCCAAGGAAGATAACGAAAAATACACCGAAGCGAAAAATCAACTCGATCAACTGAAGGCTGATTTGGAGGAGTTTGAAATTTACCTTAAGCCCAAGCATCCGAAAATTATCGGCCTCAAGGATCAAATCGAGCGCACTTCCAACCAACTGGAAATCCTGCGGAGACAAGCCTTTGAGCGAATCGGAGAGCGCAAGCTCGTGATCGAGCGCCGCATCGACAACCTGAATGATGAAATCGCGATTTGGGAGCAGAGTGCACTGGAGAACGGACGACTGATTGCCGAATTTGAGCGTCTGCAGTCCCGCCTCGAACGTTCCAAGGCCGCCTACGAACGCAACCAGGAAGCGCTTCGTGCCATCGACACAGGCCAGAGCCTGAGCCAGGAGACCGTGAGTGTCCTGGAAGACGCCAGCCCGGCCTATCCGGCCGGGCAGGGGACCGTCATCCGCCTCGCCGAGGGGGCGGCATATGGCATCGTCCTGGCGATCGGCGTACTCGCCCTGATCTCTTTTCTGGACAACCGGATTTTTTCCGCCGCAGATATTACGAATCATTTTGATGAGCCCCTCCTGGGTGCGATTCCTTTCGAAAAAAACCATGATGGGGATCATACCATGGTTCTTCTTCGGAAAAGCGATGAGCGCTATATCTTTGCGGAGGCATGCCGGAATTTGCGCACCTCTGTTTTCTTTATGGGGGACGAGTCATGGAAGCCGTCAGTTTTTGCCGTGACCAGTGCGGTGCCTTCTGAAGGAAAATCCACGGTTTCGGCAAATCTCGCGGTGGCCCTTTCGTTCTCCCACTCCAAAGTGCTTTTGGTCGATGCGGATTTGCGGAGAGGCCGCCTGCACAAGCTCATGAATTTGGATTTTGATGGTGGGCTGACGGACGTTCTCGAAGGCCGCAAAGAGATGGAAGAGGTGATTCAGCGCAGCACCTATGACAATCTGGATTTTGTCTCGATTGGCGGGCACCCTGACCACCCGGCCGAATTGTTAATGAGCGACTCAATGGAGCAGTTTATCAAACATGCGAGGGAGCACTACGATTTCATTGTATTTGATACGGCCCCGATTCTCGCGACAGACGACACGACTAGCTTTGCGCCCTTCGTGGATGCGGTCCTGTTTACCGTTCGCTGTTCGTACACGCATCTGCGACAAATCAAGCCGGCTATTGCGCGCCTGAAGGAGCGCAGCACGAATGTGGACGGCATCATTCTGAATTATGTCGATACCGCGCAGCCCGGTTATTACTACTATCGTTACTCGGAATATTACACGAGTACTCAGAAGCCGGAAGACAGCGTAAAATCTGTGGGAGGGGTCTAACCCGGACTTGGACTTAAGACTGACCATGGAAGGAGATCCCTGGAAAAAGAAAAGGCGCCGCAGTAAACAAAAGCGTCACCGCTCACATTCGCCCGGTGGCCGGAAGGGCCAGGCAAACATATCCGGTGAATACGCCAAAAGGCACAGCCGCAAAGATGTCGCGCCCACTTCCTCATTCGCATCGATTCAACCGTCGAGCGCACCAATAACGGTCGAGGTAAAGAAAGAACCACCTCCGGTTTGGCTTGGGTACCTGTTGGGTCTGGCCGGTGTGACGTTACTGATTTTGCTTGGAGGCGGGCACAACGTTTATGCCCTGGCGCTTTCGCTTCTTTTGCCGGGGGTAGCGCTGTTAGCTCATCCGCCCCAGCAGAGCCCGGGGCTATGGCTGGACCGTGCGGCGATTGCATTTCTCGCCTTTCTGCTGTTGGCTTTTGTCCCTTCGTTCTACTGGCCGGAGGCTGAGTGGCGAAGTGCTGCCCGGGATATTTTCCAGATCGAACTTCCCGCAAGTCTATCCGTTCAACCGTGGGGTAGCTTTGAAGCATGGGTCTCTGCTCTGGCAGGGTTTGCCTGGTTTTATGCAGCGAGTTCATGGAAGATCAATCATCAGGGCAGGCGGTCCTTTTATCTCGTGCTCTCTCTGGTGTTGGGCTTGCTGTCACTCGTCGTGCTATGGGGCAACATGTCCGGGGCAAAATATCCCAGTGCAGAGGACTCCACCGTTTTCAGCTTTTTCCCGAACCGTAACCAGACAGCCAATTTTCTAGCGGTCGGCGGTGTGGTGGCGTTCGGTTATGCCATGTGCGCCTTACGCTCCCGGAGGTTAACGCCGATTCTGGGTGTTATTGTTTCGGGACTTTGTTTCCTTGCGCTTGTATGGGGCATCTCACGTGCGGGTGTCCTGCTCTTTTTTACCGGGATAGTACTTGGGTACGTGCTGCAACTGGCCTGTGGGCGCATCCCCAGGGGAATCAAGCTCGGCTTCCCTCTTTTCCTGTTGGCGTTCAGTGTGTTTATTGTGAGCAACTCCCGGACCACGGAGCGGATTGTCGATTTCGCTGCATCTGCGGAAGGCTGGTCTGAAGAGTTCCGGGTACTGATGGCTAAAGATACCTGGGCCATGATTAAGAGTGCCCCGCTAGCCGGGCATGGGCTCGGGAGCTTCCCGGCAGTATTCCCCCAGTACCGGGAGCTCTCCGCGAACCATCAGCGTGCGGTGCATCCGGAGAGTGATGTGCTTTGGCTGACCGCGGAAACGGGGCTTCTTGGTTCGGCTCTTTTTCTCGGTTTCCTTGTCGCTTACCTGATTCGATGCCGAGGGCTGAGCCACGGGCCGAGTGGTGGCTACCGAATTGTTGCGATGGCTGCACTATTCGTTTTCTTGCTCCACTCTTTTGTCGATGTTTCCGGGCACCGCCCCGGCACCGTTTATTTTGCGATTCTAATCGCCGCCCTGGCATTGCCGCATGACAAAGCCCAGCTGCGGGCTTATCGCCCCCTGTTCTGGCGTGCCTGCGGTGCTTTCCTCGTCCTCGTCGGGTTGATGTGGGGACTGGGAGGCGTCACCGGGCTTCCATTGCATTCTTCAATCGCGGTGGAGCGCAAGGAATCCAGAATAGAGGAAAGCATCGAACTGGGCGACTACACAAACGGGTTGGACCATGTCGATAAGTGGATCGGGCAACGCCCACTCGATTGGCGTGCATATTTTCAGCGTGCCACACTGACTCTCTCCGAATCCGGTGCGCGTGCGCGTGCCGCTGCTGATTTTCGGCGCGCCCGATTTGTCGAACCAAATATTGGAGTGGTCGCGCTGGAGGAAGGCTATGCCTGGCTTGACTACGACCCAGAGCGAACGATTGCGGCCTGGCGTGAACTCTTTTCCCGGGAATTTGAAAACAGGGATTCCGTCTTCCGGCGTATTTTAAATACAGCCGAACGGAATCAGAAGCTTCTGGACGGGTTGGCCCGATTGTCGGACCTGTATCCTGAGTTTCGGGTTTATTTTCTCAACTTCCAGTCCGGGGACTTCCTGATGCAAGAACTGGCGCGTGATTTGAAAAATGATCCACGTCTATCACTGTATACGAGGGAACAACGCACCTCGATTCTTAAAAACTGGATACGACGGGGTGATCGTGAAGCGGCGAAGGAATTCCTCCAGGAAAATGCATCGGGCTTGAACCAATCGTGGTGGCTTTGGTCATTGCTGCACAAAGAGCAGGCAAAATTCGAATCTGCCGTGCAGTACATCCGCGGAGCACTCAATCCGCCCGAGTTACCTGAAGTTAAAGTAAAAGGCGTTCCCCTTGAGCGCCTGAAACGGGAGTTTTCCGTCGTTCCGGGTGATGTGATGAAGGGGACGGCCTTGCTTCACGTGTATATCGCTGAAGGTAATTTTCAGAAGGTTAGAGAGGTGGCCCAGACAATGATTTCCGCCCAAAGAGAGGTACCATTATATGTGCTTTATTGGCATGCCGAGAGCTACTTCCATCTGGAAGATTATATTGAGACCTGGTACGCCTATGAGCGTTACCTCAAGAAGCTCTGGGACGAGGATGAGTGATGGAGCCGTTGACCCGGGTGTATCGAACGCCCCAAGCCAACGGCCAGTTTATCAAGTACTCCTAAAAAGACTTCTGCCAACCTATGGTGATGATCGAGTCGGTCTCGAGCTGGTGACCGTTCAACTCCTGCCATAAGGGAAGGCGCAAGTCGGCCGAGACCCGGTGCCCTTTGATCCGGCCCGAGGGGCCCAGTAGGTTAAAGCCGAAGGTCACATCGACACGTTCGCCGCCGTAGTTGTCCTTAAAGGCGGTGGTCACGGATCGACCGTTCGGCCCCACGAGCCCGATGTCGTCCTGGCTTCCGTTCAGCTTACCGGTGTATTTGTAGCTAAGCCCTGAGTTTACGGCCAGCCAGTCCGTGAGGTTGTAACCGGTCCAGCCGAGGAGTTCGAAGACATGGCCCGAGCGGTAGTCGTTGTCGTTTTCACTCTCAAGACGAAGCGTGCCGTTGGCCTGCGCGCCCCAGGACCAGTCCTCAAACTGCTGGACGTAAGTGAGCGAAGGCAGCAGGTCGTAAGTGCCGGAGCCGAGCTGCATCGAGGCGGGGAGTTGGTTCGAATTGAATGTCGGCGGCATGCCGGGCCTAGGGGTGTTGTCTTTTTCGTCGATAGATCCCGTGGGCAGGCTTACGCCAAGGCCGAAATGAGCCTTGCGGTTGCCTTCCAGGTAAAAGCGATAAAGCGCGCTCAGCTTGATGTCGCCCCAGCCAGAGCTCTCGGTGGTGAAGTCATCACCGCCGACGACGTTTAACAGCATCCCGGGGGCCGCCGGGTTGATACGATGGTGCATCACGGTTTCGAGGTAGTTCGCCATCAGCATAACGGTTAACTGTTCCGTGGGCGCGTACATCAGTCCAAACATATGCATGTCCATCGACATTTCCGTGGGCGTTACGGTGTAGCCATCGTCAGCAGCGAAGACGTCTGTGGACGAGGCCCGAGTGGAGCCGTTGCGCATGCCGTCCATATCCATATGCATGTAGCGGTAGGAGAGCATCCAACCTCCTTTGGCGTGAGTATGGTCACCCATTACGGAAATGGGGGCGTGCCCGTCGGGACGGCTGATACTGTTGAGGTCGGCGGCGCAGCACGGGAAGAGTGGCGCCGGTGTTTCCGCCATGCAGGCGGCAGTGATAAAAGATAATAAGGCGATTTTAAATTTCATAGTTGTCGTGTGTACACGCGCAGCAACCGACCGCGGGCGGCGCGATAAATGGGAAGTTTAAAGACACCGCCTCACGGAGGCGGACTGGGGCCGACTAGGCCCGGCTTCGTGGCGGGGGTGTCGGCACGGGTTCGTTGAAGGAGTCGTATCGCCCGGACTCGATAATTGTATCCAATATACCACTACGAGGTTCGGGTACGCAAATCTCCCGTGAAAGTCCGAGCATCAGTTTCAGGCTCTGGTCGGTTTTGCTGCGTATGGGCGTTGAACCGCTATCTTTTTCTTCTTCGACGGCATCGATCAGGCGGCACATATGACAAGGCCGTTGGTCGCTGAAAGTCTCCTCGATGGCTTTCTCCAAAGACCCGTCCTGGGCATAACTGGCCACCATCCATGTCCAAGCCCCGAGCTGCAGAAGCGCAAGCGGGCCGACCGCCAGCCAGAGGCAGACGGCAAACAGGAGGGATTTTGCAAAACAATTAAGCAATGCAGTGGAGCTACTGGGTCCACGGAAGAAGACAAGCCAAAGCGGTCTTAGTCTTCCTCGAGCCAAAGCAGTTCGTAGGGGCCCAATGAACATTCGTTCTTCGTCGAGACCGTCTGCTGGGAGAAGACGTCTTTCAGGAAGTGGGCGATCCCTTCCTGCCTGAGAAAACTCAGGTCAACTGATCTCGGCTTTTCCGAAAAGTTGGCAATGACAATCAGATTACTCGCATCGTGCCAGCGCAGGTAAGCGAGCACATGCTCATCATCGACGGGCAGGAGTTGAAACTGGTTGCCGACCAATGCCGGGAGGGCTTTACGCATTTCCAGAATCTCTTTAAGCGAACGAAAAAGGCGTCCGGGAGTCGATTTTTTACCGCGATGCTTTTTGGGGATGTTCCAGTCCATGGCCGGGCGGTGCACCCAGCGGCTATCTTCGGCCTTCTCCGGGTCCTCCAAATAATCGTAGTCATTCAGCAGGCCCCATTCCTCGCCGAGGAAAATCAGAGGGATTCCGCCGATGCTGGCGAGTACGCCCTGCAGCATCCGAATTCTGCGCAGCGCCATTTCGCGCAGCTCTTTGTCGTCTTGCTCGGCGGCTTCCTCCAGTCCGGCCAGAGAGGCCATGGTCCCGGAGACGCGCATGTCCCCGGTATCGGTATTGTGCTGGAAGGGCACGCCCCGGGCAAAGGAGCCTTCAAATGCGCCGGTGTAAAAGTCGTTCAGGAATTTCCGGTGGCCGTCCGGATTGATCCCGACGGCCCAAGCATCGCCATTGTCAAAGGACCAGCCGATGTCGTCGTGCCCGCGCAGGTAGTTGACCCATGAGGTGCCGCGCGGTAATTGGTGGCGGTGGCTGAGTGACTGCTTCAAAAGCTTGGTCTGGCGAGTGGCGATACTTTCCCAGAGGAGGGCCATGAGTGTCGGGTTGTAGGAGATCTGGCATTCCTGGCGGTGGATGTATTTGGCCACCTCGTCGGGGTGGACGATCGCTTCTGACTTGAAGGCAAGCCCCGGCGCCGCGATCCGGCAGACGCTGTTGAAGGCCTGGATCAGGGTGTGGGCCTGCGGGAGGTTTTCGCAGTTGGTGCCCATTTGCTTCCAGATGAAAGCGACCGCATCGAGCCGGAGAATTTCGACGCCGGTGTTGGCCAGGAAGAGCATTTCGGCGGACATGGCTCGGAACACCTCGGGATTGGCATATTTCAGGTCCCACTGGAAGCTGTTGAAGGTGGTCCAGACCCAGCGCTGCAATTCTTCGTGCCAGGTGAAGTTGCCCCGTCGCACGGTGGGAAAGATCTCACGCAGATGCTGCTCGTATTGATCGGGGATCGTTCGGTCCGGGTAGGTGTGATAGTAATCGAGGTGTTCCCGGTCCCCTTCACGTGCTTGTATGGCCCACTCGTGATCATCGGACGTATGGTTGAATACGAAGTCGAGGACCAGGGAAATACCCGCCGCCCGAAAATCGGCAGCGAGGAGTTGTAAATCCTCCAGCGTGCCCAGCTTCGGATCGACCGCACGATAGTCACTGATGGCGTAACCACCATCGCTGTTACCGGCCCGGGAAGCATACAGTGGCATCAGATGCACATAGCTGAGCCCCAATTCCTGAAAGTAGGGGATCTTCTCCCGGAGCCTGGGTAGGTCACCACTGAACAGGTCGACGTAAAGCGAACCGCCTGCCATGTTGTTGGAGAGATACCAGCCGGGGTCGTTTTCACGACGGATATCGAGGTCGTATAGATCGTCCGGGCGATTCAACCAACAGTCGATGGCGGTTAGGAGAATGTTCTCCAGATAGAAAAAGAAATCGTAATGATTGCCATAGAGCTGGTGCAGGAGCATGAAGAGCCGCTCCCAGTGTTCGGCCAGCCGCGCGTCGATGACTTCGACGCGTTCTTCAAAGCTGAAACGGCTGCTCTCGGAGCGCTCAATCCGGTCGAGTATTTTCGGGCGGATGCGCCTGAGTGACCGTTCCGCCTCGTAGGCGAAATCGATCTCAGGCATCGGTGGCGGGCGGCTTGTCGTTCGGGATGGTGATCTTGTCGAGAAAGTTGTAGTAGCGAACTCCCTCGATGATGCCCGCCGCATGGCCGGCTTCGGCAAAGTAAACACGTGGGTAGCGACGCAACTTTTCCAGTTCTTCACTGTAGTTGCCGACAACGACCCCCAGCGTGTTGCCCGCGAGCATGCCCTCGTCGTTGCCGGAGTCGCCCGCGACGAGAATGTTCTCCAGCGGGAAGCCCCACTTGTAGGCCATCTGACGGATGCTCAAGCCACTTCCTGCACGGGAAGGGATGATATCAAGAAACATCCCGAGCGAGACGATCACTTTGACGCGCAGTCCCGCCTCGCGGAGGTGGCGCTTGATGGCGGGCAGCTTCGGCGCGACACTGAAGTCGGCCCGGTAGCTGATCTTGTACTCCGATTGTTCGTGCTCCTCCTGCGGGTAAAGCCCCTCGATCAAATCGAGCACCTCATGCACACGATCCGGTTCCCAGCGGAAGTCGATGTGCTTCTGCCAGCGGCGGTCCAGGGTGAAGTTCTTACCGTAATAAATTTCCGTGCCAACCGCGCAGATGAGCACCTCCGGTTGAGGCATGCCGTAGTCCTTCATCAACTGCATGACATCGTCGAAGCGGCGGCCGGTCGCGATGCCGAAGCCGATATTGTCTTCCGCATCGGTGATGAGTTGGAAGAACTCGTGCATGGCGTCGTCGTTACCCGTCAGGGTGTTGTCGATATCGGCGATGATGAGGCGGTCGATATTCTTCAGTCGGCGCGGCGTCCGCTTGGAGGGCAAGCCTACTGGAGGCTCGGATTGTTTGAGAATCTCCTCAACATCCCGCATGTAGCGATCACAGTGCCGTTCCCAGGAGTAGTGCTTGTGCACGTTTTCCACACCGGCCTCCGACCACTCTTCCCACTGACCCGGTTCGATCAGGGTATGGAGGAGCGCCTTTTCGATGGCTTTCGGATCGAAGGGATCGACCAGCATGCCGTTCTTACAGTTGGCAATGATATCGCTGGGGCCGCCGTCGTTGGTCGCGACGATGGGGGCGCCGCTGGCGGCCGCTTCCAGCAGGGTCAGGCCGAATGGCTCGGTCATGGCCGCGTTGATAAAGACCCCGCGCGAGCGGGTCACGGCCCGGTAGAGCGCTGGCACATCCTCGGATTTGTGCCGCTTGGGATAAGCGACCTTGCCGTAGAGGTCGTAGACGTCGATCAGGGTCAGTACGTTCTGCAGGACGTTGCGCTGCCCCGGAGGCATGTCCCGCAAGTCGTCCCGGCTCCCCATGATCAGGACGAGGTTGGCCTCACGCTGCAGGCGTGGCGACTCGCCGTAGGCGCGTACCAGCATCTCCAAATTCTTGCGTTCGTCCGGTCGCGCCATGGCTGCGATCATCGGCTTCTCGGGTTCGTGCAAAAAGCTCTTGATCGAGACTTCCAGGTCGGTCTCTTTATCGCCCTTTCTCGGTGTGTGGAACGAACTGAGGTCGACCCCCGGCGGAATCACTTCCATGCGCTCCGGGACGTAGTGTTCGTAGTGTTCGTATTGCTCACGTACTTCCTGGTGGGTGCTGGTGCAGATTAAGGAGCAGCTTTCGAGAGCAAACTCCTCGCCCTCGATTCGCGCCGAGATGTTATAGTTGGACTCAATCTTATCTTCGCTGACGCCGGACTCGATCAGCCGCTCCCGTTTGATCCGGCCCAGCGAATGCCCCGTAAAGACAAACGGCACCCCCAGGAGTCTGGCAAGCTGGCCGCCCCCGTAGCCGGCATCCGCGTAATGCCCGTGAATCACATCCGGCACCGTGTCGGTTCGGCGAAAATGATTCAGGCACTGGTCGACAAAAACCTCCATGTAGGGCCAGAGTTTTGTCTTGCTCAGATAACGCTTGGGACCGAACGGGATCCGTATAATGGAGACTTTGTCAGAAAGTGCTTCTTCCAGCACGGCGTAGTCTTCGGACACGCGCTCGTCGACGACCTGCCGTGTAATTAAATCAACCTGATGGATGTCGTCGCGCTCGCCAAGTGCCTTGGCCAGTTCCAGAACATAACGGGTCTGTCCTCCAGTATCCTCGTCGCGGCCGAGTTCGAGATTTTTGCCACGGATCAATCCATGAAGACTGATGAGGGCGATACGGATTCCGTTATCTTTAGCCATTGTATTTTTTGGTTAGGTTGTTTCTGGGAGAAAAAGACTTCAATTGCAGGCGTGAAGCTGTGTTTGACCTACCGCGATGAACGATTAAGGCAGGGTCATGGAATATTTCAACCCTCAAGCAGGAATCGGGCCTAGTGTGCTGGCCAGCGATTTGGATGGCACCCTCATTCCCCTTGAGTGGGAGCAGGACAATCGTGAGGCGCTCGAAGAATTGTCCAAAGTCTTTGAGCGTCCTGATCGGACCTTGGTCTTTGCCACGGGACGGCCCTTCGACTCGGTGATGGAAGCGATCCGTGAGATCCCGCTTCCCGAACCAGATTGGATCGTCTGTGATGTCGGCAGCCGCATCATGCACCATAAGAACGGGGAATGGAAGGAGATGGCCGCCTATGATAAACACCTGAATGAGATCACCGCGGGGGTCTCGCGCAAAGATGTGGAAGCAGCACTCGATGGTATCGAAGGGCTTTCCCTCCAGATCCCCGAGCACCAGACCGAAGTCAAGATCAGCTACGAATGTGAAGGTGCTCAGCTGGAAGTGACGCTGGAAGAAGTCGCGGCCCGGGTTCGCGACCTGCCCTATACCAGCATGGGAAGTGTCGATCCTTTCCGGAATTGCGGCTTGATCGATGTCATGCCTGGGCGGGTAAGCAAAGCCTACGCGTTGATCTGGCTCACGACACACGCTGACTTTATGCCCGACGATGTCATCTATGCCGGTGACTCCGGCAATGACCTCGCTGCCCTTGCTGCCGGCTTCCGCGCTATTGTTGTGGCCAATGCCAGTGAGGGTCTCGTCGGAAAAGTGTCCACCCTTCAGAAGGAGCGGGGTATCCCGAAAGAGCGCCTTTATGCGGCCAGGACTTCGGCCAGCAGTGGCGTGCTGGAAGGCTGCCGCCACTTCGGACTGTTGGGATAGGGGGAACGGCACTTGGTTGAGCTTTTCCCTCGTAGTGGTGTGCTTCAGCCACCACAGTCGACGTTTGTCGGATCTGGCGTGCGAGCGGTGGCTCACCGCTACGTTTGCTGCAGTTCAGACTCAACCGGTCTTATCGAAGTGCCATTCGGGAAAGGGACGATTTTGGTAGGGTTACAAAAAGATTGCGTCCGGAAGTTGCAGGGGCTTTCCGCTAATTTGAACTCGGAACAATCTTCTCTCTGGAGTAGCGCCACATCGCATCCACCTCGTTCTGGGAAAGAGTAGGGAAGAGGCCTTGGTTGCGGAGGTGAGCGTAGGAAAGTATTTCCTTACCCGCTTTCCGGTTGATCGCTTCTGCGGCAATAGCGGGATGGACCTTCATGTCCTGGGCAAAGCGAAGTAAGTCGTAGAGCGTTGGATTTCGCTCGCGGTGGCGGACCATAAACTGAAGTAAGTCCTCGCTATAGATCAGCGCTTTGTCTGCCCATTCGTCGGCTTCCCGCTCTCGGGTATCCTCTTGTCTGTCTACATATTCCGCGAAGACATCGTCCGGAGTTTCGATATGAAGGAGCAGGTGAGCAATTTCATGAAAGAGAACCTTCCAGAATTCGGCGGTATTCTTAAACTTTAGTCCATGAATGATCATGGCTTTGGTTGGAGAAAGCAGGCGGGTGCAGCCCCGGTAAGCAGAGCGCTTGAAAATTGGGACAACGACCAGCGCGACGCCCGCCTCCGCGAGGCGTTCTTTGATGTCCTTGAAAACTTCATGGGGTTCTTCCTGTGTCATTTCGCGAAGGTCATCGGTGGCATCGCTTAGTTTCTTTCGGTCGTAAGGTGCGACCTTGGTTTGATGCGCGGCCATTTCTCCGATCTTAATCCAGAGGCCTCCGCTGATTGTGCTGAATGTCTGATTTGTGTCTTTGTAGGCGGCTTGGCCGAGGCAATAGGTCTCCATCGCTTGACCGAATTCAACTAGATTGCCGTGTCCGGTAAACTGGCAAAGCTCGGTTCTTCGGCTTTTGGGGCTGCGAGTCGTCTCGACCAAACCAATTTGCGCAAGTTTAGTATAATCAATGGCCTCAAGTATCTTTTTTTCTTCAACATCAGGCTGCTTATCTGTGAAGGGCACGGTATGAGTTTTCACTCCGAAGCGCCGCTGCTTTAAAGTTTCGAAGGCTACAGGTTCGGCTATGAGCAAGCGGATGTAGTTACTAATCGACTCCGAGGCGCGCGCTTTCCCGGTTAGCCAGCGAGAGATGTTTTTTTCACCTAACCCAGTGATATCGGAGGCTTCGCGCTGCGTCAGTTCGTATGTATCTAAAAAGTCCTGCCAATCCTCAGGGGAGAGTGAGTGGGTGAGTTTTCTGAGCTGGGTTTCGATCTTGCGGTTGCCTTCGTCGCCCAAAACCACGTCACCGCACTGGTCGCAGCATAGCATCGGAACACTCTTGATGGTAATTTCAGGATGACCTTCCAGTGAAGTTGTGTAGTCTTTCTTGATGGGATGCAGGTGCCCACTCTCGCACTCAAAGCACGGGATTTCAGTCTGGTTTGTTGGTTGATTTTTCATGGAAAGAAGGGTCGATGGGAATAAGCGGTAGTGGCTTTTCGGGGATATCGTGAGGATGGACGTTGATTTTCACGCGGGGAGGATCGCCCTTCGGCGATAGTGTAATGTGTATGAGTAAATCTTCTTCCTCCAGATTCTCGCTGCGCAGCACGAATTAATACTTGGTTGGATTCGTTCTCGGTTTGAAAAAGAGTTGGTAGCGCTCAAGAGCGAAAGCCAACTCCTCGTAAAGGCCGACATCAGATATGCCCCATTTGTCGAGCCATGCCCGTGTCGGATGCTCGCCCAGAAATCTCCGGTTTGGTGTCCTCAGGCATTCGATTATGATTTCGCGGACGCCCGCAGGGGCGGTTCTCGGCGGAGCGGGCTGTCGCATTACAAAGACTGTGTAGTGCTAATAGGCACATTGTCAATGTAATAGGTGCTTAAAAGCACTTAATATTCATGTTATGACAGCCCTTGGTCGCTTCCCGCTTTTCCCGATGCCGGGGTTGAAGGTGTTGGTCGGGTCGAGCTTTTCGTAAAAAGCCTTGAGTTGGGGTTCGGCTTCGTAGAGGTGGCCGACGTTGTGCTCGGCGGGGTATTTGGCACCCTGCGCATCGAGGCGTTCCAGCAGCTTGGCTTTCATGGCCTTTAGGTCGGTGCCTTTCTTGAAGATGTAGTCGCGGTGAAAGACGTGGCACATGAAGTGGCCGTAATCCAGAGCGAGATCGAGATGCGGTTCAAGCTCAGGCGGAAGGGGCTCGGCCCAGTTCGGGTCTTTCCCGAGCAGGGCGACGTCGAGTGCCAGCACTTCCTCGGTCGTCTTTTGGTGGACGGTTTGGTAGCGGATGGCGGCACCGGCCGCGGCGAAGCGGTGGAGCAGGGCGGCCTCCTGCTCTTTGGGTGTGCATTCGAAGAAGTCGACGCCCGCATGCCGGCTCCAGTCCTCCTCGAGGTAAGTGCGGGCTTCCTCGATGCCGTCGTCTGCCATGCTGAGGATGAGGTAGTATTGAAAACGGTCGCGATAATTCAGCAGACGCTGGGGCAGGTGCCGCGTGAAGAGCCGGCTGAGATGATAGAGGAACAGGTCCGGGAGAAATTTGGGGAGGAAGGGCAGCTTGTTAAGCCGGTACTCGACCGCCGATTTCAGCGCGTAGGCCTTGGGCAGTCGGCGCGTGCCGAGGTGCTTGATGGAGAGAAAGACATCTTTCCCGTAGCGTTCAGCTACCGTAAAGATCTCCCGGTTCATGTATTCGCACATCTCCGGCAGTTCCTGAAACTTTGTCAGGATGTGGCGGCGCAGCTGGGTGAAATCTTCCGGGTTGTCGGTCCCGAGAAAGAAGACCTGCTTCTTATTGGGCAGGGGGTAAGTATCCACGCGCACGGCGAAGGCGGCGACTTTTCCCGCGCTGCCGCTGACGTCATACAGCCGCTTGGGGTCGGCGTTGTAGCGGTTGGGCACGTTGGCATTGAGATCGCGGATACGGTCGGCATAGTCCCGGTCGGATGCGGATTCATCCCAGCCTTCGAGATCACTGCTTGAGATGGAGCCCGCTTCCAGACGATTGAAAATATCTTCCGGCGTGTCGCCCAGGCCGCGGATGCCGAGGTGGTTGACGAGCTTCAGTTGTCCCTCCGCATCCACCCGCGCGAAGAGCGACAGCTCTGTGTAGGAGGACCCGCGCTTGCAGAGTGCGCCTCCGGCATTGTTGGCGATCCCGCCCACGATAGTCGCCCCAATGGTAGTCGAGCCGATGACGGAGTGAGGGGCGCGGCCGAGGGGCTGGAGTAACTTTTCCAGCTCGTGGAGAGAGGCTCCGGGAAAAGCGAGTACCTGCTTGCCGCCATCGAGCAGGATGAGCTTGGTCAGTCGGGTGGTGTTGATGATGACCACAGGCCGACCGTAGTCATCGCCACTCGGACAGGAGCCTTCGGTCAGGCCCGTCTTGGCCCCTTGCATGATGATGGCACAGCCGCTGTCGACACAGACCTGTAAAGTACGCCATTGTTGCAAAAGTGTTTCCGGGAAAACCACCGCCAGGGCGTTTCCTTTGCCGGATCGGAAGCCGGAACGGTAATAAGCAGTCTTCTTTTCTCCGCTGTGTATATTCCTTGGCCCCACGACTGCCCGGAGCTTTTCGAGTAGAGCGGAATCGGACATAGAGCGAAGGAATAGATGCTTAGTGCCCGATCGCGTATTTAAGTTCCTTGCCCTCGTGTTTGATGGTCACCTGGTTTTGTCCGTCCTTGCGTTCGGTCGCCTCGGTTCGGCCGATGACCTGGGCGGGGATGCCGAAGGACTCGCTTTGGGCGATGATGGCATCGGCGGCTTCCGGCTCGCAGAAGATTTCCATGCGGTGGCCCATGTTGTAGACGCGGAACATTTCCTCGTCGCTGGTGCCGCTGGCTTTTTGGATGGCTTTGAAGATCGGGGGCACGGGCAGGAAGTTATCCTTGATATGGTGGACCCCGGTCCCGAAGCGGATGCACTTGGTCTGCCCGCCGCCGGAACAGTGAACCATGCCGTGGATGCTGTCTCGATTTTCGGCGAGGAGCTTTTTGATCACGGGAGCATAGGTGCGGGTCGGGCTCAGCAGGGCGTCGCCCACGGTCATCCCGGAGTCAGGCAACGGGTCGCTCATTTTGTAGGGACCACAGTAGAGGTATTCCCGGTCGGTGGTGAGGTCGACTGTTTCCGGATATTTTTCCAGATAGTATTTGGCCAGCAGGTCGTGCCGCGCACTGGTCAGGCCGTTACTCCCGATACCCGAGTTTTCAAAAGTTTCGTAGTTGGCTTGCCCGGAGGAAGCGAGTCCGACTATGGAGAGGCCGGGCTTGATGTTGGCGTTGTCGATCACCCGGGCGCGGTCCATCACGACGACCGCGCAGGAGTCGACCGTGACCGTGCCGGTCAGGTCGCCGACATCGGCGGTCTCGCCGCCGCCGCTGTGCACGCCCACGCCGTATTCACGCAGGGTCGCGAGAAAATCCTCCGTGCCGGAGATCAATTGAGCGAGCGCTTCGCCTGGAATGGCGCGGGCGTTGCGGTTGACTGTGCTGGAGATGAGGATGCCGTCGACGGCGCCCACACAAAGCAGATCGTCGATGTTCATGACCAGGCTGTCCTGGGCGGTCTTACGGAAAGCTGAGGGATCGCCGGTTTCCCGGTAGTGCAGGTAGGCAAGCGTGCTCTTGGTGCCCGAGCCATCCGAGTGAATGATGTTACACTTGTCGGGACTGCCGGTCAGGATATCGCTGCCGATTTTACAAAAGGCACCGGGAAAGACCCCGCGGTCGAGATTGTCCACGACGGCATGGACTTCGGACTTGGAAGAAGAGACCCCGCGTTGGGCGTAGCGATCGGTTGAATTGGACATGACGGAAAGAGAATTTTTTGAAACCGTTAATTTACGTTAATTTTGAGAGAGGAATTTAAGAGAGTTTAATGGTTTTTTAAGGTGACTTTGCGCCATTGGAGGCTGGGGTGTTTGAAGTTAATGATGATGCCGGTACTTTTACCTGTGATTCGTAAGTAGGTTAGCATTTGGCCGAGTTCGTTCTCGCCAATGGATTCAATGGTTTTTGTATCAACGAAAAGTACATCTTCGACTTCCAAATCAGGGATGTATTCATCCACTTTTTCACCTTTGTAGATAACAGGATAGATTGATTGCTGGCTATAGTGAATTCCCAGATAGCGCAGTTCGACAACCAGAGCTCTTTCATAGGTTTTTCGCGTAGCCCATACCCGGTGCTTGTGTGCACGGCCATTGCCGCGCCCACAACTTTGTAGATCAGATCATCGATTGATTCCTCGTTCATGGGTAAAAAATTTACGTTAATTCACGTTAATTAACGGTTCAACAAACAACCTCGCTCGGCATGCGCAACTCGGCAATCCGTGCCATGATCCGGCGGCTGGCTTCGAGATATCTCTCGGGGTGTTGCTTGCCGGGGTCGAGCTCTTCCGGCGTCATCGGCCGGTCGTAGGCGATGTGGATGCGTCCGCCGATTTTCGGGGCTTTGCGCTGGCGGCCGTAAGCCTCGTACGTGCCGAATAGGCGGACGGGGATGATGGTGGCGCGTGACTTGCAGGCGATCATGCCGGCACCGGGCTTGGGCTCTGCCAGCAAGCCGTCAGGTGAGCGGGTGCCTTCAGGATAAATAGCGACTGCACCGCCAGCCTTGAGGGCTTTGAAGATGGCTTTGAGCGATTTGACCTCGGCGTTCTCACGGGCGACCGGGATGGTGCCGATCTGCACCAGGCCCTTGCCGAAAAGTCCTTTGAAGAGGGTGTCGCGGGCGAAGTAGTTGATCTGCCGGTGAAGGCAGGCGCCGATTGCGGGCGGATCGTAGAAGCTGACGTGGTTGGCCGCAAAAATGACCGGGCCCTTAGCGGGGATGTTTTCTTTACCGCTCTGGGTGTAATCGTAGAAGGTGCTGAAATACCAGTTCGCGATGGAACGCGTCAGTTCGTAGAGTTTTGGATTCGGGATCGAATTCATTAAATGGCTGATGATTAAAGACTAATTGCTAATCGGAGGTATTTCCGGTGCCGATCAGGTTTATGATGTGCTCGATCACTTCTTCCAGGCTGCGTGGACCGGTATCGACACGGATGGCCCCTTCCGGGCAGACGAGTGGAGCAGTCTTCCTGGCCTTGTCCATCTTGTCGCGGTCAGCGATGGAGTCGGTTTGCCCTTCCTTCGCGCGCCGTGCGGCGCGCGTCGCTTCGTCGGCTTCGAGGAAAAAGCGGTGTTGGGCATCCGGGAAAATGATCGAGCCAATATCACGACCTTCCATGATCAGACCTCTGAAGCCTTCTTCCCGTCCGACATTCGCCTGATTCCGCTGATATTCGAAGAGTGACTGTCGTACGGCTGGTATCGCGGCGAATTTGGAAACCGAGGCATTCACTTCCGGCGAGCGGATTTCCACTTCGGTCGGAACGCGCCCGTCGATACAGAGTCGGGCAGTACGTCGATCGAGGTGGGTCTTCAGATCCAGGGCAGCCAGGGTATCCTGCAAATCATCTTCCGGGGAGGCTCCGGTGGCGAGGAGGGCAAAGGTGATCGTCCGGTAATGCGCCCCGGTGTCCACGTGCATCAGGTCGAGTCGTTCCGCCAGTCCCTTCGAGGTGCTGGATTTGCCCACGGCGGCACCGCCGTCGATGGCAATGATTTTGAATTCTGAGGATAAGGCTGGCATGGGATAAAAAGCAAAGCCCCATGTTTTCGCTCGGACAAGACCCTAATGCGAGGAAGTTCAGCTCGTGCTCGCATTTTATCGGGTCCTACGCATCAATCTGCATCTCATGACTTTCCCAATATTCATGACAACGCTCTGCGCCGTCTCTATTGCCGGGCTCGCTTTTGCAGATCCGGTGCCGGAGCGTGATCCGGTGTTTGTGCTGGAGCCCCTGGTCATTCGGGACCGGGGCTTGGAGACACCTCCATTGGCACTGCCCGCCTCCGTTACGCGGCTCGACCGCGATGATATTCAAAAAGCTTCCGCCCAGCTCTCGATCAACGAATCCCTCCAAACCGTGCCGGGGGTCTTTGCCCTCAACCCGTACAACTATGCGCAGGACAGTCGCATCGCCATTCGTGGTTTCGGGGCCCGCTCGGACTTTGGCATTCGAGGCATTCGCCTGGTGGTGGATGGTATTCCGGCCACCTTGCCGGACGGGCAGGGCGGGGTCGATGGTATCGACCTGGGCTCGACCGGAGAGATGGAAATTATCCGCGGTCCGGCAGCGGCGATCTACGGGCCCGCATCAGGTGGGGTCATCCGGATCAAAACCGAGGAAGCTCCGGCGGTTCCTTTTACCGAGTTAAGATTGTTGGGCGGTTCCTACGGCCTGTTCAAGAGCCAGTTTAAGGCGGGCTATGCCGAAGGCCCCTGGAACGTTCTCGTGAGCGGCACTCACTTTGATTATCAAGGCTACCGGGAGAAGAGCCAGACGGAGAACACTTCCTTGAATACCCGGATTGGTTATGCCTTCGAGGACGGCTCCGAGTTGACCACGGTAATCCAAGCGATCGATTATCCGGTACAGGACGATCCCGGCGGTCTGACCGCGGCCGAGGTCGAAGCTGACCGCCGGCAGGCGCGTGCTCGCAACCTGCAATTCGATGGAGGCGAGCAGGTTCGCCAGCAGAAGCTCGGATTTGCTTACCGTCGTCCTCTCTCCGATGCCCAGTCCCTTCACGTTCACGCTTTTCTCGTTAACCGCGATTTTGCCAACAAACTGCCCTTCACCGACGGAGGGCAGGTGGGTTTCGAACGGTTTTTCGGAGGCATGGGGGCCCGCTACGCCTTTGGCGGGGAGAAGCTCCGTTGGGTAGTGGGCGCTGAAGTCGGGCGGCAGGACGATGCCCGCAAAAACTACGATAATCTCGACGGGGAACGCGGGCCTGTCGCTTTGGAGCAGGACGAAGTAGTTACGAATGTAGGCAGTTTTGTCGCCTCGGAGTGGGCTGTCTCGGATCAGCTCAGCCTGAGCGCTGCGCTGCGTTATGACGAGGTGCACTTTGACGTGGACGACGACTTCCTCAGCGACGGTGACGACAGTGGGAAGCGGACTTTCCGCGAGACCAGCCCTATGCTCGGGCTCCTTTGGGCGCCTCGGCCGGAGCTCTCGTTTTTTGCCAATTGGACGACTTCGTTTGAAACCCCGACCACAACGGAGCTGGATAACCCCGCCGGTGGCGGTTTCAATTCAGCACTCGGATCGCAGACCGCGCAGAGCCTCGAATTCGGTCTCATTGGGCGACTGCCGAATGCGTTCTGGCGCCCGAAGCTCGAACTGACCGTTTTTTCCATCGATGTCGAAGACGCGCTCGTGCCCTATGAAGTCGAAAACTTTCCCGGCCGTGATTTTTTTCGAAATGCCGGATCGACCCGAAAGGAAGGACTTGAGGCGCTGCTGGCATTGCAACCGACGGAACGGCTCTCAGCGGTTCTGAGCTATACGTATTCAGACTTTAGATACAAAGACTTTGACAGTCCGGGAGGTGACTACGGCGGCAACCGACTGCCCGGGGTTCCGGAGCACTTCGGTAACCTGCGCATCGATTACCGCCACCCCAGTGGGTTCTCAGCAATTTGGAACACGCGGTTTGTCGGGGCATTGCAGGCCGACGATGCCAACACGACCGAAATTAGCGGTTACAGCTTCTCCGACCTCAGACTCAGTTGGGAGCATGCCTTTGGCGACTGGACTTTCGAGGCCTTTGCCGGAGTGAATAATCTATTTGATCAGGATTATTCGGCTAATATCCGGATCAATGCCTTCGGCGGACGTTATTACGAGCCTGCGCTGGGGCGCAACGGGTATGCAGGCCTGCGCCTGCGCTATTCTTTCGGGCAGTGAGACGGTTTCAGGACTGCCACCTCGGTTGAGGCAGGCAGTGCTAAAGTGGAGTACTTCGATACGCGCCAGGTGGATGCAGTCACAGCTCGGGAGAGCTGCGTTCCCGGGAACGCAAAACTCCGGTTTTGCGCGTGGGGAGATTTTTTGTTTTGTTACTGAACATGTCGCAGAAAATACTTGTTACCGGTTGCACCGGGGGGCTCGGTCTGGCTATGGTGCATAGTTTTATTGAAAGCGGTGCAACTGTAGCTGGACTGGGACGCAACCAATCGAAACTGGCAGAGCTTCGAGAGACCTATCCCTCGCCGCACCGTTTCGATGCGGTTGACGTAAGCGACGATCAAGCGGTGAGAGCCTACGCCGAGAAAGTGCTGACCGATTGGGGCAGCCCGGATCTGTTGATTAACAACGCTGCCATCATTAACCGTAACGCGCCGCTCTGGGAGATTCCCGATGACGAGATCGATCAACTCCTGCGGATCAACCTGAAAGGGGTGGCCTCCACCATGCGCTACCTGCTCCCGGCTATGAACGACGCGCAACACGGGGTGGTGGTGAACCTGAGTTCCGGTTGGGGCCGATCCACCGCGCCGAATGTTGCGCCGTATTGTATGTCAAAGTGGGGGATCGAGGGCCTTTCCCGGGCGGTCTCGCAAGAGGTGGCCGACGGCGTGGCTGTGGTCGCGCTCAACCCCGGCATTATCGATACGCCCATGCTGCGTGCCTGCTTTGGCGAGGGCGCGGCCGGACATCAGAGCCCGGAAAGCTGGGCAAAGCGGGCGGTGCCCATGATCCTCAAATTGAGGGCGCAAGATAATGGCGCGAGCCTTTCTGTGGGGTAACTGTGGTCGGGCAAAGGCAGGCTCATCGTCTAGCTAAAGTGCGCTTGACTGAATGAGAATGCGTCTCAATAAATGAATCGTCCAATTGACTCGGTTTCATTCTCAGAGCAGGTAAACACAATATTCATGATTCCAATAATCTACCGCAAACCCTTGCGCAGTTTTCTGTGTGTGGCATCACTTTTATGGGGAACGAATCCCCTGCTTTCATCTCCCGAAGCCTTGGACACCGCCCGTGCGACGGTCAAGGAATGGGCCGCAACCGAGAAGGCCATCTCCCGCGAAGCGGCGGAATGGAGTGGACGCAAGATCTTGCTGCAGGATTTAATCGAAGTGGCGCAGCAGCGGATGGATCGTCTGCAGGCTGAATTGGAGAAGGGACAGGATAGCCTGTCCGCCTCCGACGAGGCCCGGGCGAAGTTGCTCGACCGTGAGGAAGCGGTGGCTGTCGAAGCGGAACAGATTGAGAACTTCCTCGCCGACTTGGAAGCGCGCTTGCAAGCCTTGCGGCCGCAGTTACCCGAACCGCTGGAGAAAGAGCTGGCGCCGATCTACCAACGTATCCCCGCCGATCCGGCAGAAACCACATTGGCCTTGGGCGAGCGCATGCGTACGGCCGTAAGCTTGCTGGCCAAGATCCGTCAGTTCGATGGCAAGCTGACTTTAGCGGAATCTCTCAAAATGCTTCCCGGTAGTGACGAGGTCGCTTCTGTTCGTACGCTCTACATTGGCCTGGGGCAGGCCTACTATCTCGCTCCGGAGGATGCCGGTTATGGCAGCCCCGGCCCTGAAGGCTGGGTCTGGCAGTCCGAGCTCAAGCTGCGTAAGGCGATTCAGGAAGTTATCGTTCTGGCCGAAGGCGGGGCGATGGAGCCGAAGTTTGTCGACCTGCCTGTGGTACTGAGCAGCGCGAAAGGAGGTGCGGAATGAGGCAATCGCAATCATACATGCGAAGCATAAAAGTTGGCGTTCCGCCTTTAGGCGGCCCAATCGTAGGAAAATCCCCGCCTAGAGGCGGGACGTCAACCCTTGCCTGCCGACGTGCAATGCGGGCGTTTGGTCTCCTTTTCGCGATTCTGTTTTTTCTTCCGCTAACTGCCCCCGCGCAAAATCTTGAGCAGATCGCGACGGAGCGCGAGGCCAAGCTGGAGAATGCGCTGGAGCGCCTGCGCGAGCTTCGGTCTGAAATTCAGGCCGAGCAAGTGCCCCTGGCCCGCGAGTTAAACCAGAAGGGAGCCCGCGCCGACGAGTTGGCTGACGAGGTCGACCGCGTCCAAAGGGTGCGGGACAACCGCAGCGTGGAACTGGAAACCCTCCGTGCCCGGGTAGACGGACGGCAGCGTCAGGTCGATTACGTCAAACGCACGCTTCTTCCGGATTATCTGGCGGACTACGATGCCAGCCTCTCCCCGGCAGAGCGGCCCAAAGCCGGCGAGGCGGTTCGTGCCTATAATCTGTTTCTTGAGGCCCCCGAAGCTTCGGAATCCGAGAAGCTCGATCGCGGGCTGGCCCTGATGCAGGAGTCGCTCGCACAGGTTGAAGCGCTGCTCGGCGGCCAACGGATCGAAGGTCAGGCTCTTTCACCCGAAGGCACACTCCGCGACGGAAGCTTCATCCAGATCGGGCCTTTGCTCTACTTCGCGACCGACGATGGGGCCTTGGCCGGACTGGTGGAAGAGACGCAATCGCTCAACGCCCGCGTCCTGCCGTTGGAAGGGGAGGCGGCCCAGTCGGTGGCGCAAGTCGCGGCGACCGGGAGGGGTGAGTTGCCCGTTGATCCGAGCCTCGGCGATGCCCTGGCGGTCGACGCGACCAAGGATACCTTTCTCGAACACCTCGCCAAAGGCGGTATCTGGGTCTATCCGATCCTCGTCTTTGCCGTGGTCGCGACGATCGTCGCCATCATCAAACTGGTCCAGGTCTTCACCATTCGACACCCGAAACCGATGGTCATCCACGAGATCGTGAAGGCGTTGCGTGAAAATCGCCAGAAGGAGGCCCGCGAGTTAGCCGCCGCCCAACCGCAACCGGCACGTGATATGTTGATTGCGGCGGTGGACCACGCCGACGAGTCGATCGAAATGATCGAAGAGGTGATGTATGAATCCATGCTCGGCACCCAGCCGCGGTTGGAGCGTTTCCTTAACGTCATCGCGGTGACGGCCGCGGCCGCCCCCCTGCTCGGCCTGCTCGGCACGGTGACCGGTATTATCAAGACCTTCCGGCTGATGACCGTCTTCGGCGCAGGCGATCCCAAGCCCCTCATTTCCGGTATTTCCGAGGCACTCATCACCACGGAACTCGGCCTCGTTCTGGCTATTCCCGCGCTGGTGCTGCACGCGTTGCTCTCGCGCAAGGTCGCCGGAATCATGGCCTACCTAGAAAAATCGGCGGTGACTTTCGTCAACGGTCTCTCGAGGAGCGCGAAGTGAGATTCTTTATTTCAGATCTCCTAATCCGTAGGGGCTTTGCTTGCGAAGCCCGTAGCGGTCTTTGGGCTTCCAAAGACAAGTGTAAAGCTTCGAACCTTCGCGGGTGCCGCGAGCAGCACCCCTACGATGTTCTGCCCCAAGCATTAACGTCAATTAATCTCTATTACATGTCCGCCGAAGCTTTAGCATAGGTGGAACGGTTCAAAATGCCCACCGAAACCAACAGCCTACTGGATCAAGCCGTTCAAATCTGGACGAGCGGCGGCTGGCTGATGCTGCCCCTCTTGCTGCTGACGGTGTTCATTTATCTGACCGCCTTCGATTTGTTTTGCCGGGTGCAGTTTCACTTTCTCGTGCGGGGAAAGGTGCACAAGCGCGAAGCCGGCGAGCTCGCCCGGGACCCTCGTCCGGCCCTGAAAATGGCCCGTGAACTGGTACGCTTCGATGCGCTGACCAGCGACGAGGTGAAGCGCCACTTTGCCGAGGTGCGGAACGAATATCTCCCGCCCATCGACCGGCGCATCCGTTTCCTCGCAATCATCATTACCGCCGGGCCGCTGCTCGGTCTGCTCGGCACGGTCACCGGTATGCTCAGCACTTTCAGCGGTATGGTCGACCAAATCGGCAACCGCTTCGACAGCGTGGTGACCGGGATCTCCGAGGCACTGATTACGACCCAGACCGGGCTGGTCATCTCCATTCCGGCCATGGTGCTCCTCTCCTTGATCATTCAGCGCCGAAACACCCTCGTTCACTGCATCGCGCGGTTGGAACGCTATAACGTTCGGCTGGCTCTGCGCTCGGACTGTCCGGTGCCGAAAGTCAAACAAAGCCCTAAACCGTAAATGGACCTTATGATGAACGAAAAAGCATTTTATCGTAGTGGCTCCGCTTGCGGATGCCTCGGCTTCGTGGAGAAGCCGCAATTCGCACACAAGGGAAAGCATCGCCTGAACGGCGACGCTGGCATCCGCAAGCGGAGCCGCTACGGGCAACCGCCCGGAAAAATTAACGTCCATTAACGGTTCAAAAAACTTTTCTTCATGAAACAACGCCGCTTACTCTACGCCACCAACACGCAGACGGAAGAGATCAACGTCTCTCCCCTGATCGACATCGTCTTCATCCTACTCATCTTCTTCATCGTCACCACCGTTTTTGTGGAGGAGACCGGCGTCGAGGTGCAGCGACCCCAGGCTGCTTCGGCCAGCGACCTTGAAAAGGAGTCCATCCTCATCGCCATTACCGCCGAGGGTAAAGTCGTCTACGGCGGGCGCGAGATCGGGGTGCGTGGCGTGCGTGGCGTGGTACGTCGTTTGATGAAGCAGGACGACGAAATGCCGGTTATCGTGCAGGCGGACAAAGCGGCTTCCATCGATCTCTACACCCAGGTTCACGACGAAGCCGCGCTGGCCGGTGCCACCCGAATCAATCTGGCCACGCAGCATACCCGCTAATACATGCCAAAGGAATTCCCCAACAGCCGATGGAAATGGACGCCGCTTATCGCGATCGGCGGCGCCCTTGGCACGGCGGGTCTGCTCTTTTTGCTCATTCCATTGACGCAGTTGCTCGATAAGGTGGAGCAGCCCGACCTGGAGGTCCGTGAGGTCACGTTCTCCCCGCCGCCTCCCGAACTACCGCCCCCACCTCCCGATGAGATGGAGCCTCCCGAGGCGGAAGAGCCTCCCCCCGAGATGCCGAAAGAACCGCCGCCCATCGAGATCGATGCGCTGGATGTCGCGCTCAATCCCGGTGCCGGTGATGCCGTCGCCATGGGTATCCCCACTCCGGATTTGAACATGGAGCAGGACATGACCGGCGACATACAAAAGCTCTTTACTTTCGAGGACCTTTCCGAAAGCCCGCGCCTTATCAATCAGCCACGCTTCCGTTATCCTTCGCGACTGGCCCGCCGCGGGATTGATGAGGGCAAAGTCATTGTCGAGATCGACATTCTACCCAACGGGCGGGCCGAGCTGCGCCGCATCATTTCCTCCACCCATCCCGAACTGGAAGAGGCCGCCCGCGAGATCGTCCGTTCCGCCCGATTCACCAAGCCCGAAGTCAACGGCCGTCCGCAAACCGTGCGGGGGCGCTTCCCTTTGATCCTCCAGAACTAGTTTTCATTTTAACCGTTAATGAACGTGAATGGACGTTAATTTTTTATGAGTGGAATTTTATCAGAACTGTATCTCGAGGCTTTCGTCGGTTTTGCAGATTGCCAACGTAAGCAGTCTGCTTCAGCCGGCTGCCCGCAAGTGCAAACGACTCCGCTTGCCCGTTGTAGACTCACAGGGCTAAAGCGCTGTGACTACGATCAATCGAAAGACAGTGGTTCAGGTCGGCCTGCTTTTGCACTTACCTTTCTCCTTATCTGATCTCTCCCTGGAGCATTTTTTCATTAACGTCCATTAACGGTTTTCCAACATTCCATGATGACTCACAACCAAACCATCTCCATCCTCGCCGCATGTTTGTTCACGGTTGCCGCAGCCGCCCAACCCTTCGACCTGACTGATACCGGCGCGGCCGCGCCCGACTTCCGTGAGCAATTTCTTGCCAGCTATGGTGTGAACCCGAAAATCGAGCCGGAGGTGACTCAGGAGGACCGCCCGCTCTACGAGCGCATCGAGCCTTACCTGAAAAACAATCCGCGGGAGGCGATTCGTATTGTCAACGGAGAGCTCGGCCCAGAGACCAACGCCGCCTTTTACTTCCTGCTGGGCAATCTCTATTATCAGACCGGCCAATATCCCCAATCCGAACGCGCTCTGGAGCAGGCCGTTTCCAAGTTTCCCTCCTTTCGCCGTGCCTACCGCACACTTGGGTTGATCTACATCCAGTCCGACCGTTTCGAGCCCGCGATCAAGGCCTGGCTCAAAGTGATCACCCTGGGTGGAGGCGATGCCCAGAGCTACGGCTTGCTGGCCTACGCCTATCTCGCGGAAGGGAAATACCGCAGCGCGCTTACCGCCTATCAAAAGGCCCTCATGTTCAAGCCCGACAGTACCGACTTTCGCCGGGGCGAGGCCCAGTGCCTCCTGCAGACCGCGCAATACCAACAGGCCGCTGCGCTCTTTGACGAACTGATCACGGAAAAGCCCGATGTGGCCGATTACTGGCCCCTCCAAGCCAATGCCTACCTCGAACTGGAGCGCTACGACGACGCCATGGCCAATCTGGAAATTCTCGCCGGCCGCGGGCAGGCTTCGCTGGAGAGTCAGCTGCTGTTGGGGAACCTATACTTGCGCGATGATAACCACCGTCTCGCCCTGGTCACCTATCAGGATGCGCTAAAGGTGCACGGCGTGGCCGCCGTCGAGGACGCCCTGCGCCCGCTGGAGTATTTGATCAACCGGAGCCTCTTTGACGAGGCCGCCGAGTACCTGACCACCCTGAAATCGGAGCTGCCCGCCGAACTCGAAGCGGAGGACCGCACCCGCCTGATTGTGGCGGAAGCTGGCATTG